>JBBIPX010000046.1:0-23581 GCA_037442625.1 Desulfobacteraceae bacterium | reverse complement strand
TTAGGGTGATTTTAAAAAATAATTCGTGTGATCCAAGACTTTTGAAATTACCTCGGTTTATTTGAGCGATTCTGCGGCTTTTCAGGTGGATTTATTTCCGATGTTTCGGAAAGTCCGGCTGCCGCAAGGCGCATCCGGCTTTCGGAATCGATCAGAAAATTGCCGGAAGCGACGATCGGCTCTCCCGGCGTGAGACCCTCCACGATTTCAACCCGGTCGCCGAAGCGCCAGCCGGTCACGACAGGCCGGGGCTCGAATAATCCATCCCCCAAGGCCGTGAAAACAATTTTTTTGCGGCCGGAATCCAGGACCGCGGATGCCGGAACAGTCATGGCCGCCGGCAGTGCAATCTGAAATTCTACATCGACAAACATATCCGGACGAAGCGCATTCTTCGGGTTATCCATCTCCAGCCGCACCTTCAGGCTGCGCGTGGTCGGATCAAATTTCGGCGGAACGTCGCCGACCCTGGCCTCATAAATCTGGTTTTGCCCCGGCAAGGATATTTTTGCGCGCATTCCCGGCCGGATGTACTGTGCTTCCGCATTGAAGATGTCGGCAATAACCCACACGCGGCTGATGTCGGCAACCCTGAAACACTCCGTGCCGCGATCCACTTTTTGTTGCGGGGAAATGTTGCGGCTGAGCACAATGCCTGTAACCGGAGACCGGACTTCGATATATTTCCCATACTGCCCGATTCGCACAAGATCCTCAAGCTGGGCCTCTCCGACGCCAAGATTCAAAAGCTCCAGTCTGGCCCTGTTGGCATTGTACTCCGCAATAGAATAACTGGTTGATGGCTGCTTTTGAACGGGTTGATTGCCTTCCGGCAGGGATGTTTCAGGAGGCCTCTGGCGCGCCGATCTGTTAAGCTCGGCAAGATATTGCTGCTGCCAGGTAAAAAAATCATTGCTGTAGATATTGATCCGGGCCATGAGCTGGTTTTTTTTGACCATGCCGTCCGTGGTGCTCTCATTGATATCCCGCATCCAGCCATCCGCGGCCGCGATCAGCCGGTACACCCGGTTCTCATCCGGGGTGATACGGCCCAATGCCCGGATTTCATAAGCACCCGGAATCCGCTCCACGGCGCCGAGCCGTACGCCGATGACCTGCTGCTTTTGAGGTGTGATCTTTACAATACCTGGAGATATCGAAAGCCCCGTGCCTGGAAGGGTCTGTGCGGTGGAGTCCTTGTCGCCGTAAACGGGTTCCATGGGCATGCCGCATGGCGCGATGCCGGGCTTATCCGATACGTTCACCGGATTCATGGGGTCCACATAGTGAAGAATCCGGCGATCGTTCTCTATGTATCTGTCGCCGCCGTGCTGGCTGTACCAGGCTCCTCCCAGAAATGATCCGATGAGAAGAACGATAAGGAGCAGGGTGAAAATAATTTTCTTCATGACGGTTATCGACCTTTTGTGGATCGACTGAAATTCAATGCGATTTTTTTTGCTTTATCAAATCAGTGTACACAAAACAATCCCGTTGAGATGATGTCATCATCTCAGCGGGGTTGTTTTCAAAATCACAGCCCGTTTTTATACATCAGAGTAAAGTTGACCGAAGGGATGGAAGCCACTGTAACAGTTGGGCTGAACCAGTGTTGCAGTGGCTGGTTAAGGCATATGGTTACCTGTGAAAGACCAGCGGGCGCATCATGTCGTTTTCTTCATGTCCGAGCAGGTGGCAATGCCATACATATTCTTCGCCGAAGTTTGTTGAACTATTGGGAACGTTGAGCGCTTGTCCAGTCGTTGGATCAAAAGTACTGATAAGGGCGGTGTCAGGCTGAGTTGGATCAAGCCGGCGTATGCTGTCTGGAAGTATAAAGGGAACAACGGGAGCAACCGGTTTTATCGCCACAATCGCATCTTCCAGAGGGTTCATTCTGACGGTTTCCTTCCACCCGAGTTCGTTGGCATCCGGCGGTCTGACCGCTCCATCCCAGCCGACCCGGTTGATCAACTGCACATTGAACAGATGAAAATGTATGGCATGCGTGTCAACACCATTATGCGTGATCTTCCAGATCTGAGTTTCGTTGTTGTTTATTGTCTCCGTGGGCGGTTCGATGTATCCCATGGGAAGGGTTGTCTGGTTGTTGGAATTGGTAAACGGCAATTCGACCCCCAGCGTGGCGTTCATCCGGCCATAATTGATTTCGAAAAGCTCCTGTATGGCCTTTGGTTTCATATTTACAGTTGAAGGAACGGCTGAACCAAATGGTGCGAATGTCAAGGAAGTGTCCGCGATTCTCGAAAGATTCACTCCCGTTGTATCGGTGTAAATTGTTGGATAAGGACCGCCGTTTATGGACGAATAAGCTGCCTGCGGTACCACGGGCGGGGGTTGGGAAACTGCGAAAGCATTCGGCAACCCGGTGACAGTATTTTGCAAGTTTGCCAGGTTGAAGGCAGGTGCCGCAGTCGCTGACGCTATGCGGAATTGCATAATGGTTCGTGTGTTGGGACCTTTTCCAATTGCCGTTGTGGGTGCACCACCCGTAGATGTTTGATCCGGGTCACCTGTGTAATAATCATAGCGGGTGTCAAATGCCGGAACCGGAGCAGGCGCGTCGTTATAGAGAATGATAGTGGAATTGTTGGGAACCTGGGAGAAGTCAATGATGACATCAGCCCGTTCCGCAGGACCCATAAAAAGAGTCTTGTTTTCAACATTCAGAACCACGATATCTCTGCGATTGTAGTTATAGCCGATCGGAGTGTTGGGAAGCACCACCGGAGCCGGTAGGAAACCGCCTTCTGTACCGATCTGGATCATTGAAGGGCCAACCGTGGCCGGATCCGGCACACCCCCGGCTCTTCCGTCTGTCGGCCAGGTTGCCGGCCAGTTTCCCGTCAAAGAGCCGTTCGCCAGCATTTTTACTGGAGTAAATGATGAGAGCAGCGTCCAGTTTGTGCCATCATACTTTGAGGTTCCTGTGGCACCAAGGCCTGCATACAGAGCTGTGGCCGAACTGGCTAGGGTGGCGGAATCGGACACTGAGACCTGGCTCCAACTTCCATTATATCTCCAGGTGCCGTTACCAGTAAAGCTGGCAAAGAGCACACTGCCAGAAATTGTCATATTCGAAGGACTTATGGCATTGATTTGAGTCCAGGTTGTGCCGTTAAACTCCCACAGACCGTAAACATTGAAACTCGCATATAAATCCGCGCCTGAAGCGACCATGATCGATGGGTCGGCAGGTGTGAGATATGTCCAGGCGGTGCCATCAAACTTCCAGAGGCCAGCGGCGCCGAAGCCCCCATACAGTGCCGTGCCCGAAGCGGCCAGGGTTGAGGCATTGGCCGGTGTTATCATTGTCCAGGTGGAAGCGTCATACTTCCAGAGACCTAAATTACCGAAGCCGGCATAAAGGGCGGTTCCGATACCAACCATGTTTTCGGCGTTGGCTGGTGTTATCATTGTCCAGGTGGAAGCGTCATACTGCCAAAGGCCTGAAGTGCCGAATCCTGCATACAGGGCGGAACCGATGCAGACCATGTTAGAGGGAACGGCTGGCGTTAGAAATGTCCAGGTTGTGCCGTCATATTTCCAGAGGCCGTTTGCGAAACTTGCATATAATGCCGAACCATCGGCTGAATAGATTATGTCCACGGGAGTGGCAGGCGAAATTTGGGTCCATTTTCCAGCAGAGTAAGTCCAGATTCCGTTTGCCCCATAATTTACAGTCAATTCAAGCGGACTGCTTGGAACCGCTGGAACCATTCTGACTTCCGTGGGGTTGAGCGGGTCGGCATAATATAGCTGCAAGTTCCACATGCGGTCATTGGCCGCATTCAGGATCCGGAACCGGTAGGCTTTTCGTTCCACATCGAGATAAGGGTAAGGAGTACCGTTGACAACGGGGGTGTCCATGAAGGATTCCGGTACGATGGTAGGATTGGGTATTCCGGGAATTCTCGGCGCTTCGGTACCCGTGCCTGTGTAAAGCAGGTTCGGAAGATCCCCATTTTTCAGCAAACCCGTATACGGAGGCCAGAACCAGAGGGCATAGTCCCACCTGCCCATGGCATTGGCACCGCTTGGATCCCAGGGATTTTGATTCGTCATGTAGACATGGGGCAGCCAGAGATTGCCGAGGCCGCCATAATTGGTCGTATCCCAGGTGGGATCCTTTGCGGTCACGGTGGCGAGGTCGGGTACGAATGTCTTGTCCTGAATGATCAGCGGGATTCCATAGCGGTATTCAGCGGGCATAGTAGCACCCGGTATGGTCCCGGCATTGATCAGGTTATCCTCGGCCGCGTCGGTTATTATGTATCCCGCGGCCTCTCCGGCATACACTCCCAGTCGGGTGGTTCCAAGCGCATGCTCATGGTAGAACATCAGTCTGCTGCTCTGTTGGTTGGTATAATAATATGTTGCTGATCCGGGGCCCGGATCATTCGTGGCTCCAGGTGTTCCCGCCGGAACCGGTGCGTGCGTTGTCGGGTCAAACCACATATCCGGGACGTTTTGTGCGCTATCGCCTTTGAGATAGGTGGTGGCAGAGTTCTCACCCGCGGGGGTAATCCATTGATGCGGCGTGCCGTCGCTGATCCACGGGGTGACCCCGCCGTGGAGATGGGTTGAAGCACGGTTCTCCGAATAACTTCGGATCCCGTCAGGGCCCAATCCCAAGCCCATCAGCGTGGTATCCGTCGGAACGAACAGATTGCCCGCGGTGCCCGTGCCAAGCTGGTTTGTAAACTTGATGCGTACGGGCTTGTCGCGCTGCGCGATGATCAACGGCCCCAGATAATGAGCTTTATTATCAGCAGCATTGATGTCTTTGTAGCCCCGCAGCTTGGTTCCGGCGCCGCTGTTGACATTGGTGATGAGATCCGTATGCATTGTCTGATTGTAGTCGACCAGTGCAAGATTGTAACAATCAGATCCCGGGAAGAGAGCGGAAAGAGCGGGATCTGGAGCTGCGATAGGAATATACTGATTAAGGTTATTTCTGTTAGCAAAGCCCACTCCCGGCAGTGAGTCCACAAATTTATTAATGACCGGGCTGTTAAGGTAATTGGGAATCGTGCCGAAATAATCCGGTGTTGGGAGAAACCCGGCGCCGTCCAATGCAGACGGCGCAACGCTTTCCATGGCAGGGATGCTCAGCTTTTGGGAAGTGCCTGCCGCGGCGCGGGCCGCAGCCGCACGCGCTGCGGCGGCTTCCCTCTCGGCATTTGTCATGCGATAGTTTTTGAGGTAGTTATCCAGACGGGTTGAACCATCGTTGGATTGAACGGTTGCTTGGGGCTGCCTGACTGCCGGAGTTTGCGCCCGAGCCCCCGGGTCAAATCCCCAGATGACGGCAATCAGCGCGAACGCGAAGATCAATAGAGATATTAGTAGTCGCTTCTTCATTGTTTAATTCTCCTTCGCTAAATGTTGAAAGTCTTTTTATGGTCTGCGGAAATGTTTAATAATGAGTCGTTGATAAATTCCAAAATACTATGAGCCAATTTCAAAACTCACTAAAACCGTCACACCGGCGGAAGCCGGTGTCCGGAAAAGTATGAAAGGACTGGATTCCTTCTTTCGCCGGAATGACGGCGATGTACTTTTGCAATCGGCTCCGCTTATAATTTAAAAAAGATTTCCTGAAAAATTTCTTCTTGATGCGGTTTTTGGATTTCATGTGCCAAGTTCTGTAGCGTATTGGCCTTGACCCTTTCGATTTCATGCAGCAACTGATCCAGGGTAAAGGGTTTGTCGATAAAGCCGCTGCATTGATTGCGCAAGGCATCGATAACGATATCCCGCTGTCCGCAGGCCGTCATCAGGATCACCGGAAGGCTGCCGTGTTTCCAGCGGATATTCTGAAGAAGCTCTATGCCGTTCATTTCCGGCATGGCATAATCGGTGATGACAAGATCAATTTCAGGAGTGCCCTTTTCAATCAGGTTCAGCGCCTCTCGGCCGCTCAGCGCCTGGATTACATGGCAGCCTCTGCTGCCCAGTCCGATTCCGAGATTTTCTATATGAACGATTTCGTCATCAACGATCAGCACATTCACAGAAATATCTCCCTTGTTTTGTTCGGTCCCGACGCCCCCGTTCACCTCGTGAAGCGCCGAACAGTTCAGGGTTTCACCGTGACTCCAGGCTTTATCCGGTGTTCGCGGAATGACGGGCTTTTATATTTTCAGGGTAAAAGGAAGCGTGTTTTTACTAACAGCATTTTTCATGCCAAGTGCGGAATTGTTCTAAATGTCCAATAAATATATATAATATAAATATGTTATAAATAATAAACAAAATGGCGGGAGACGCGTCAATGCTTTTATGGAACCGTCCACTATTTCAATATGACAGTCTTTTTAAAAAATTATTTTCTGTTATCAGACTGTTATAAATAAGTATGCAATTTTGGGATAGTCAATTCCGGCATATGCCCCGGCCTATTCGATTGCGTAGGATTGCAGCTTTTTTCGCAGCGTATTGATGCTGATACCCAAAAGGCGGGCTGTCCGGGATTTGTTTCCGGACGATTGACGATAGATATTTAAAATATGGACTTTTTCGTTTTCAGTGAGGGACATGGCGGATTCATTTGTCAACCGGGGCGCGGAGCCGGGTGCCGTTTTTCGGGTGCGAACCGGAGCCGGCAGATGACAGGAGGCAATGGGACCGCCTTGAGCCAGATTGGCGGCTGCAATCAGGATGGATCTCAGCTCTCGGATGTTTCCGGGAAAGTCATACGATTTAAGCATTGAAACGGCATCCGCCTCGATACGACCATCCCTGGGGGCCCCGTGCAATTCAGCCAAAAGGCGGTTTATCAGAAGCGGGATGTCGTCCGGGCGCTCCCTTAAAGGGGGAAGGTGGAGCTGTGCGCCTTTCAGGCGGTAATACAAATCCTTGCGAAACATGCCGCGCTTCATCAGCAAATCCAGATTTTCATTGGTCGCGGCAATAAAACGCAGATTCAATTTCTGAATTCTGCTGGTTCCCAGCTTTGTAAATTCACCTTCCTGGAGTACCCGAAGCAGTTTTCCCTGAAGATCAAAGGGCAGAATGCCGATTTCATCCAGAAAAAGGGAGCCGTGATTGGCGCGTTCCAGATAACCCGAGTGGTCTTTTCCCGCTCCCGTAAACGCTCCGCGGATATGACCAAAAAAATCATCATCAAACAGACCGTTGCTCAAGGAGGCCATGTTGACGGGAATGAACGGATTTTGCGCCCTGGGGCTGGCCGTGTGGACGGCCCTTGCCAGAAGCTCCTTTCCGGTGCCGCTTTCTCCGGTAATCAGAACCGGCACATTGCTGGCCGCGTGAAGCTCGGCTTCCTTCAAAACTGCCTGAATCCTGTATGAACGGGTGATGATCCGTTCAAATGCTTTTGTGTTTGTCAGGCCCGGGGCTTCACCGGTTCTCTGTATTTCCAGAATGTCCAGCAGTTGTATCTTTTCCTCGGCATGGCTTATTTTAACAAGCAATTCCTCTCTGCGGATCGGTTTGATCAAATAATCGTACGCCCCTTTCTTTATGCAGGCCACCGCCGTTCTGGCGTCGTTTAACGCCGTAACCATGATGCACTCGGTTTTGGGGCTATGGTTTTTGATGATTTCCAGCAGTTCCATCCCATCCATTTCCGGCATGCTTAAGTCGATCAGCGCCAAATCACTGGCGTAACCCTGTTTGAACAACGCTGCCGCCTTTACGGGGCTGGTTTCTGTCCGCACATCCACGTACCCGGCATTGAAGAGTCCCCTGGCGATGCTTTCAAGAAAATCCTTCTCGTTATCAATAATCAGGATTCGGTTGCCCATCAGACCATTCTCCCTAACAACAGCAGCCGTCAATAATCGTTCAAGACCACCTTAAAGGAGCTCCCCTGTCCGGGCAGGCTCTCCACTTCAATCCGCCCCCCCAGTCCTTCCACCAGATTCCGGGAGATATAAAGACCCAGGCCGGTTCCCTGAACGGATGGCTTTGCGGTATAAAAGGGGTCGAATATCCGCTTCAGGGTTGTCTCATCCATGCCGCACCCGTTGTCATCCACCTGGATGAAGCAGCGATCGGGCCTGTTTTTATCGGCATTAACACATAATCTTATCCAGGAATCCTTCTTGTCCGAAGCATGGGCGGCATTGATCAGCAGATTGACGAGTATCTGCTCGACAGCTTCAGGGTCGGTCTGAATCATTGGCAGGCTTTCGGGAATTGCCAATTGAAACGATTTGACATTATTTTGGATCTCCCGCCGACAAATCGATACCGCGTGTTCGATGACCGGCCGGAGGGCGACCCGGCGGGGTTCCAGTTTTTCCCGCTTTCTGGAAAAATCCTTCAGTCCGGAAACAGTGGCGTTAATCCTGTGTGCGCCGTGTTCGACATTATCCAGGAGCTTGAACAAGTCTTTTCGGAAATCGTCATATGGTCTGCCGAACAAGCTGCGATCCGGATGATCTCCCATGTAGTCGTCTGCGATGGAAACCAGCTCCTGCAGGTAATCCCTCAGAATGGGAAGATTGAAGACGATGAACCCGTTGGGGTTGTTTATCTCATGGGCGATGCCCGCAACCAGAAGGCCGATGGCGGCCAGCTTCTGATTTTGGCGAAGCGCTGAATCCGCCAGCTTCTGCCGGCTGATATCCTGGCCCATCATGAGAAGGTGCGGTTTCTTGGCTGAAAAAAACGGAATCAGGCTGCAATTCAGCGTTACGTCCCTTCCATGGGTGGTTACGATATGAAGTTCGATATTTTCCCTTGGTTGACGGGTTTGTATCACCTCCCGGGCCGCTGTCAATAAGCCTGATTTTTCCCAGGAATCCAGGTGATTGAAATTCTGTTGAAGCACCGTGTCACGGTCAGCGCCGATGATCCTGGCCGCGGCTTCATTGACCATGACGCATTGCCCGGAGGAAGCCTCGTAGGCGATGATTCCCAAAGGAGAGGCGTCAAAGATTTTCTGGATGAGTTCCGAAACATCGATAATCCGCTGCTCCATTTGCCGGCGTTCGAGCTCGCCGGCTGCGCGCACGGCGGCCATCTTCAGCAAGGATTCCGCAAGGCGGCGGTTTTCCGGGGGGCGCCGGCCGATGGCCGCAATCAGCCCGATCGGCTTTCCGTCAAAACCCCGAAGGGTGGTTCCAACATAGCTTTCGGCCTTCAATTCCTGGAGTACCGCATCCTGCGGATATAAATGCCGCACCCCCCTTTCAAAGCAGCAGATCGTCTTTCCCTCTCCGTCGCGGATAGAGGTGTCATTCAGGGGATATGTCACATTGTCCTGAATCTTTCCATCGAAATAAACGGCAAGCGTTCGGGACGAGAGTTCTGCCTTATCCAGCCGGTCAATGCGGACATAGTCCATCTTCAGGCTCCGGGCGATGTATCCGGCAAGCGAGCTGAAAAAACTCTCTCCGGAGTCCTTGAAACCGCATTGAAAAAGAAATGACTGGGCATCTTCCAGTTTTTTGCGTTCGGTGATGTCGATGATTACGGCCAGGCATTCGGGTGGATTCTCCACTCCTGTTGCCGCTGTTGCATCCAACTGCACCCAGAAGGGTGAGTCATCCGCGCGCAGCATTCTGAGCTCGCAGGTTTGTGTCGCTCCGGTTTCAAAGAGCTTTTTGCTGTGTCTGTCGTAGGTATTCTGGTCTTCCGGGAGGATAAAGCGGGTCAGCGACTGATTGGCCAAGGCACCTCTTTCCACCCCGAAAAGGGTTTCGGCGGCAAGATTGGCCTCCAGGATATGTCCGGTTTCACTCAAGTTGATATAGCCCATCGGCGCCAAATCGAATAGATCAAAATAACGCCTCCGCAAAGCATCCGGTCCCGCATGAGTTCGGCGAGGTTCATCTTTTGGGGTTTTCATCTCGGTCAGCTTTTTACGCATGGCCTTAAACCTCCGGGATTAAGGACGATCTTTACCTTGACATCGGGTGTCTGGATTGGTAGGTGTAATATATGGCATGTACACTCGGAATTCAATATCCCTTGGGCCTTTCATCCGCCGGGCAAGGGAAGAAATATCCGGGCGGTGAAACATAAAAATCGTTAAAACATAGTCTCAAGTCTCACAAGACATATTTTAGAAGGCAAATTCCCCCTGTTTTTTATGGTGAATCGCCGGGATGGATGCGGCCTGTGCACTGCTGCTATGATACTCGGCTCACCGGCACACGAATGCATAATGGTTTACAGCGCTTTAAAATTGGGCTATCCTGTAATGACGTTGCCGCATCCTGTTCACATGAGCGGCATCCACATAAGACCCCGGGCTTTGTGTAATCGTCAAAGCGGAGCAATGATCATCATGAACTCTGTTTTTAACCGAAACATCCTTTGCATCGGTGCCGGCTATGTGGGCGGACCGACCATGGCGATGATCGCCCATAAATGTCCCCGGTGCCGGGTGACCATTGTGGATATCAACCCCGGTCGGATTGCCCAGTGGAATTCGGATCGGTTGCCGATTTACGAACCGGGGCTGGATGAAATTGTCCTGGCCGCCCGCGGCCGGAATCTGTTCTTCAGCACGGATATTGAAAAGGGAATCCGGGAATCGGATATTATTTTCGTCAGTGTCAACACGCCGACCAAAACCTTCGGCGTCGGGGCCGGCATGGCGGCAGACCTTCAATACTGGGAAAAAACCGCGCGCCAGATTCTGGAATCCGCCACATCCGATAAGATTGTTGTGGAAAAGAGCACCCTTCCGGTCCGCACCGCCCGGGCCATGGAGCGGATTTTGCAATCAACGCAGAGCGGCGTTCGCTTCGAGGTCCTTTCAAATCCGGAGTTTCTGGCGGAAGGCACGGCCATCCAGGATCTTGAGACTCCGGACCGGGTTCTGATCGGCTCCAGGCAAACCGAAAGCGGACTTCAGGCCGCAAGCGTGCTGGCTGAAATCTACGCTGACTGGGTGCCCCGGGAGCGGATTCTGACCACGGACATCTGGAGCAGCGAACTGTCCAAACTGGTTGCCAATGCCTTTCTGGCCCAGCGGATATCCTCAATCAACGCCATTGCGGCGCTTTGCGAGAAAACCGAGGCCGACGTGTCCCAGGTGGCCTGGGCCGTTGGCATGGACCCCAGAATCGGCCCGAAATTCCTGAATGCCAGCGTGGGATTCGGCGGCTCCTGCTTTAAAAAAGACATTCTGAATCTGGTTTATATCTGCGAATATTACGGATTGAATGAAGCGGCCGGATACTGGAAAAGCGTCATCGACATCAACGAATATCAGAAAACGCATTTTATCATGACCATGCTGAGCGCTATGTTCAACACGCTTTCGGGTAAACGCATCTGTCTGTTCGGCTTTGCATTCAAGGCCGATACCGGGGATACGCGGGAGAGCCCCGCCATTCATATTGCCAGGCGCCTGCTTGCGGAGCAGGCCGAGCTGGCAATCACCGATCCCAAAGCCCTGGCCAACGCAAAAGTCGATCTTAAAGGGGCTGATGGGAAAGTTCATTTTGTCGAAGATCCTTACGAAGCGGCGGCCGGAAGCCATGCCATCGCCATCATGACGGAATGGCGTCTGTACCGGGACCTGGATTATGAAAGAATCTATCGCTCCATGACAAAACCGGCCTTTGTTTTTGACGGCAGAAATGTTGTGGATCACCGGAAGCTCCATGATCTCGGATTCAACGTGTACCCCATTGGAAAGCCGGCGTTGACGAATATATAAATCTGGGTAAGGGGTAATAGGTGATGGCTAATAGGACGGCACAATCCCATCCCCCATTCCCCCAATACCCATTACCCGGAGTAAGGCGGTTGAACCTGCATCCAATCAAACGCATTCTAGTTACCGGCGGCGCAGGTTTTTTAGGCTCGCATCTTTGCGACCGGCTGGTTGAGTACGGCCACGATGTCCTGTGTCTGGATAATTTCTATACAGGTACCCGGAGCAATATTTCCCATCTTCTGGGAAAATCCAATTTTGAGTTGATCCGCCATGACCTGACCCAGCCTGTTTTTCTGGAAGTGGACGAAATATACAATCTGGCTTGCCCGGCATCTCCGGTGCATTACCAGTACAATCCGGTCAAGACCGTAAAAACCTGCATCATGGGCGCCATTCACATGCTGGGGCTGGCCAAGCGGGTTAAAGCAAAAATCCTTCAGGCATCGACCAGCGAGGTTTACGGCGACCCTGCCGTGCACCCGCAGTCCGAAGGCTACTGGGGAAACGTCAACCCCGTCGGGCTTCGCTCCTGTTATGATGAAGGCAAGCGATGCGCGGAAACCCTGTTTTTTGATTATCACCGGCAGAACCGGGTCAATATCCGGGTGGTTCGCATCTTTAACACTTACGGCCCGCGCATGCATCCCGATGACGGCAGGGTCGTTAGCAATTTCATCGTTCAGGCGCTCTCCGGGCAGGATATCACGGTTTTCGGGGATGGATCCCAGACCCGAAGTTTCTGTTATGTGGATGATCTGGTTGCGGGAATGGTACAAATGATGCGTGCCGCGGATGATTTTATCGGACCGGTGAATCTTGGCAATCCCGGCGAATTCACCATTCTGGAACTTGCTGAAAAAATCATTCATCTGACCGGATCGCGTTCCGGGATCGTTTTTAAGCCCCTTCCTCAGGATGACCCCCTGCAGCGAAAACCCGATATATCGCTGGCTGCGGAAAAGCTGGGATGGGCGCCGGCGGTAAATCTGGATGAGGGCCTGATGCGGACCGTTGCCTATTTCAAAGCCGCGCTTCAGTCCTGAAGCCGCCGACCTGGTTGATGACATTAAGATTTGAATACAAAAAGGATTGGGAGATAAGCATGAATAACAACCGATGCCGCAATCAGAACGGCTTCACCTTGATCGAGCTTCTTGTTGTGATTATCATTCTTGGGCTTCTTTCCGCCCTGGTGGCGCCGAAATTTTTCGGAAAAGTGGACAAGGCCAAGCAGAAAACTGCCAAAACACAGATTGAGCTCTTTGGCTCGGCCCTGGATGAGTTCCGCCTGGACAATGGCCGTTATCCCACAACCGCGGAAGGACTTGAAGCGCTGCGCACCAAACCCGGGGCGCTTGCCAACTGGGATGGCCCCTATCTGCCCAAATCGATTCCGATGGATCCCTGGGGGAAACCTTATGTGTATTTGAGTCCCGGGGAGCATGGTCCCTATGATTTGCTGAGTTACGGCGCGGACGGTGCGGCCGGCGGCGATAATAACGACAAAGACATTGTAAGCTGGGAATAGTGCTGAATACTTCCTTTAATAATTTCAAGCAGGCGCTGGTTAAACGGTTTCGAAGGCTTCCTCCTGCCGAAGCGGATACTCCCGAGTATGTAGTCGTGGAACTGCTTGAGTCCGATGATTTTCCGGAACTTGCGGAAAGCGGTTATCCCGAAAATCCGCCGGCACTGAATCCTTTCAAATTGCACTATATGAAGCGCTTCCGGTTCCTGCCGCTGGATGACGCCAACGGCCAGGTGCTAGTGGCAATGGCGGATCCGCAGGATTATAATACCCGCGAAGTCATTGAACGGGCATATGACAAGCCATTGAAAATCTGCCGGTCCTCCGAAGAGACGATTTCCCAGTTTGTATATCGCTGGTACGAAGCCGAAGCGGACATGACATCCGGCGAACGCGCCGATGATATGGATATGAGTCTGGAAGACCAGCTCTGGGACAGCCCGGAACATTTGAAGGATATGGCCTCCGAGGCGCCCGTCATTCGCCTGGTCAACCACCTGATTGCAAAAGCCCTTGAAGTCGGTGCTTCCGACATTCATATCGAGCCTCGAAAGCTGCACGTGCAGGTCCGGTACCGGGTTGACGGGGTATTGATCGATCAGAACGCCATAGCCGTCAAACTCAAGGCCGCCATCAATTCCAGGGTCAAGCTCATGGCCAAAATGGATATCGCCGAAATGCGGCTGCCGCAGGACGGCCGTATCAAATTCAAGGCGGGACGCGAGGAAATTGATATCCGGGTGTCCTCGCTGCCGACGCATTTTGGTGAAAGCCTGGTGCTCCGGCTGCTTCACAAGGAAAATGTCGAGCTGGATATGGATACCCTGGGATTTCCGGCATCCATCCGGGATAAATTCAGATCCACGATATCCCTGCCGTACGGCATGATCCTGGTAACGGGCCCTACCGGCTCCGGCAAGACGACAACGCTGTATTCGGCACTGAATACCATCAACTCGCCGGATAAAAAAATCGTGACGGTCGAGGATCCGGTGGAATACCAGATGGACGGGGTCAATCAGGTTCAGGTTCAACCCGGTATCGGCCTGACCTTTGCCCACACCCTGAGGACTTTTTTGCGCCAGGATCCGGATGTGATGCTGATCGGCGAAATCAGGGACCTGGAAACCGCTGAAATCGCGATCCAGGCGGCCCTTACCGGCCATGTGGTGTTTTCAACGCTTCATACCAATGATGCGGCAGGGGCGATCACCCGGCTGGAAGACATGGGGGTCGAGCGGTTTCTGATCGCCTCATCCGTGGTGGCGGTTCTGGCCCAGCGGCTGGTCCGAAGGGTGTGTCCGCAGTGCAAGAAAACATTCCACCTTGCCGATGATGAACGGCTGCAACTGGCGCATGAACTGGATCTGCTCCCGGATGAAATCGCAGCAACGTATGCCAGGGGAATGGGCTGCAAGGAATGCGCCGGCTCCGGATACCGGGGGCGGCTGGGCATTTATGAATTTTTGCCGGTGGATGAAGCCATTCAACGGGAAATCGTCAGGGGATCGGACCGCAATGATATCTTCCGGACTGCGATTCAGAACGGCATGATTTCCCTCAGGATGGACGGCATGGACAAAGTCAAAAACGGCATCACTACCTATGAGGAAGTGCTGAGGGTAACCCGCTGATGCCGCGTTTCTCCTATGAAGCCATAAATGCCGACGGCCGCAGGATCATCGCAAGCGGCGACGCCGGCACGCGCGACGACCTGATCTTGTCCCTTCAGGCAAAAGGGCTCATCCTGGTCCGGTGGATCGATGCCGCGCCTTCGGGGATATCCCTGCTGAAACGGTCCGGCCGGAGCTTAACCGGCAAGGAATTGCTGCTGATTACCCGCGAAATGGCGCATCTGATGAAATCCGGCCTTCCGATGGAGCGTTCCCTAAACATCATTATCCAGACCAGCGAGGTCAAGCCGATTCTGGCCATGGCCCAGTATCTGAAGGAATCCCTTCAGGGGGGAAAAAGCCTTTCGGATGCCATGGCGGTTAAGCCCGAGGAGTTCAGCGATCTTTACATCAACATGGTCCGGGTCGGCGAAATGGGCGGTATCTTGCCCCAGGTGATGGAAAAGCTGGCCGGTTTCATGGAGCGAACCGAAGAAATCAAGAAATTCATCATTTCCAGTTCCATTTATCCGGCGATCCTGATGATGATCGGTATGGTTTCCGTCGGCGTCATCATGGGGGTCGTGGTTCCGCGCTTTGCGGCGATATTCAAGGATCTTGGGCAGAAAATTCCGGCCAGCACCCAACTGCTGATTCAGGCAAGTCAGTTTCTGCGCTCCTGGTGGTGGGCGATCATCCTTGGAACGGGGGTGCTGTCTTTGAGTCTCTGGCGGTTTTCAGCCACGCGTTCCGGCAAGGATCGCCTGGACCGGATATGGCTTAAATTGCCCATGCTGGGAAGCCTGATCTTGGATATTCAGGTGGGCCGTTTTACCCGAACACTCGGAACCCTGGTTCAAAGCGGGGTGCCGCTGTTGAAAGGCCTTGCAATCGTCCGGGAAGTTGTCAGCAATGTGGTGGTAAAGCTGGCGGCGGAGCAGATTTACCGTCAGGTCAAGGAAGGCAAGCGGGTCAGCGTGCTGATGAAGGATCAGGGCATTTTCCCGGCCATGGCGGTTCAGATGGTCGCGCTGGGTGAGGAAACCGGAAAGATCGGGGAAATGTTGATTTCGGTTTCGGATGATCTCGACGCCCGGGTTCAGTCTAAAATCAAATCCCTGCTCTCGCTGCTGGAGCCTGTGGCAATCCTGCTGATGGGGCTTGTCATCGGCGCAGTGGTCATTTCCATGCTGATGGCCATATTCGGCATCAACGACATCGAATTTTGATGAACCGCAGCGGTTTTACACTCATTGAAATTTTACTGGTCATGGTTCTGATCGCCGTTTCCGGCTCACTGGTCTATCTGAGTGTGGGCCGCTCCGCCGAACAGAAGCAGGGAAAGATGTTCGCACAGGAAATGATCGGCATGGTCAGAAAAACCAGAGGCACTTCCCTGGCATCCGGCCGGCCGGTTGCGTTCTATATCTCGTCGACGGATCGGAACTGCTGGGTCGAAGGCGGTGCGCCCAGCCTGAAAATCCCGGAAAAAGTGCTGATTCAGGCGCAAGGAATCGCCCATGTCGAAGCGGATGTTTACGGAATTTATTTCTATCCGGATGGAAGCTCGAGCGGAGGCGAATTAACGCTTTCAGCAAATGGAGATGCTTTTGCCGTTTTGCGTGTGGACATGCTGACCGGCCTGGTAACATCGGGATAATCCCATGAAAACCGGTCGGCAAGGGTTTACCCTGATAGAGGTGCTGGTCGCCCTGATAATCCTGGGGATATCCCTGGGCGCAATTTTTCAGGCGTTTTCAATCTCCCGGAGGATTTCTCTCAAGGCTGATGAGACACTGACCGCGGTCCGCCTGGCGCAGAACCTTCTGGCGAATCCATCCTTGATAGATACGGCATTGAAGGGCGGGGAAATCGCCGGCAATGTCGACATGGAGCCGGCATGGCGATATTCGCTGTCAGCCCTGCCGCTTGAACTGGATACCGGCGATAAAAGGGATGTTTCCCGGGTGCCTGCCATGTTCGAGTTGAAGCTTTGTCTTTTTCATGAATCGGATCGTCGGGAAAAAGCATTTTGCATGAAACAGTGGCATCGGCGGTAACCCGCCGGATGGATATGGCAAAGCGGCTTCATCTTTCGAGCGGTTTTACACTTTTGGAGCTGCTGGTTGCCATGGCTCTGGTGGCCTTGGTCACGCTGATCGCGGCAACAGCGTTCAGGCTGGCGGTGCAGGCGTGGGAGCGCGGCGCCGATGAAGGGGAATCCCGGCAGATTCAATCGGCACTGCCTGCGCTTCTGGAAAAACAGCTCGGATCCCGGGTTGTCACGCGCATGTTCGGTACGGCGATGGTGAATCCGGATAAATATTTTTGCGGCAACGAAAATACCCTGTCATTTTTAACGACATACGCCCCTCAGGGGTCCTTGCTTCAGGGGGTGATGCAGGTCCGCTACCGGTTCGATCCTGGGTTGAAAACACTGATGATTTTTCTGAAGTCCGTGACCCGCCTGGATGATCTGGGGGAAGGCGGGGATGGGTTTCAATCAAAGAAAACGGATGAAGGGTTTCCTGTCAGTCAAATTCATGGTATTATCGATTTCAGGCTGTTCTATACCGATGATCCCCTGTTTGATGCAAACGATATGAAACAGTGGCAGAGGGATTGGAAATGCGATGCGGATTCCACGGGAGCACCTACCGGGCTGATGCTTGAAATGACAATTGATGAAGGTTCAAAGAGCCGGAGAAATAAATGGTTTTTCCTTATCGGTGGTCAACAGCCCAGCGGTACTGCTGTGGCGAAGTAACCCGGGGGCGCATGGACAGCGGGCACCGGGCTGCCGGCAGTGTTCTTGTCGTAATTCTCTGGATACTGGTTCTGGTCAGTTTCCTGGCAGGTCAATATCTGGCCCATAACCGGGAAAAGGCGGATATCGCCCAGAATGCCTGGACAGCCTTTCGGCAGCGACAGGCGGTTTCATCGATTGCTCAGCTTTTTGCCACCGATGGATGGCCCATTCCGGACGGAACAGGAGCAAATGGCCGATGGTTCCGGCTTTTTCCGGATGATATGTCGCTGTGGGTCCGGATGGGCAAGGAATCTTTGCGCACGAATCTGAATACGGCCGGCGACGCTGAAATCAAACAAAAAACCGCGCTGATGATGGGCGATGATTTTCAGCGTGAAGCGGATGCGGTTTCAGATTGCATTCTGGACTGGCGGGATGCTGACAGCTTAACCCGGATGCACGGTGCGGAAGAAAAAGACTACGCGGCCAAGGGATTGCCGTACAGACCGGCAAACGGACCGTTCAATTCAATGAGTGAGCTTCTTCTGGTTATGGGGGTGACACCGGAGCTGTTCTGGGGAGATCCCCTGGATGCGATCGAGAAGGATCTGGGCAGCTACTATGTTCAGAGCGATACAGAAAAAATTCCAAAGGCCCTGAGTGAGGGCTTTACGATTTATTCGGGTGAAAGCAAACGTATCAGCGTACTGGCGCCAGGAAATGAAAACGGTTATTTATTTGTGAATATCGTCATGGCTAAGAACGCCGGGCGCTTTTTAGTTGTGGACACGCAGCAATTTCTGGGGGTGGCAAAGCAGGGGTTTGGCAGACTGATCGAACTGGAGACCGAAGTCCGGGGGCTTGAGGGCAAAGGCGGAAAGCTGTCTTAAAACACCGGCCGTTCAACGCTATGGTTATCAAAGAACTCATCGGGATTTATCTGGGAAAAGATGCGCTGCACTACTGCTGCGCGGCCAGAACGGTATCGTCGTGGCAAATGGAAATACCGGGCGCTGCCATGGATCCATCCGGAGTTCTTCACGGGGCTTCCTTGACAACGCTTCGGGATTTTCTGCAGCGCTTTAGCCCCAAAACCGGCCGCCGGATTTTTCTTGCGCTCCCGAGAAGCCGGTTTTTCGTTCGGGACATCCAGTTGCCGCCGGTACCGATGGAAGATGCGCTGGCTTCGGTTCAAAGCATGCTGCCGGTAACCGTCCATCTGCCGACAGACGATGTTTACCACGATATTTTTCTTTGTCGTGCGCCAGACGGCAAGGTGAACGCACTGGTGATCTATGCTCTTAGAAAAGAAATCCAGCAGATATCGGAAATATTCCGTGAAATCGGGCATGAGAGATCATTGGCGGGGTTGTTCCCCGTTTCCATAGGAATCGGCGCGTGGCTCAGTCTCCAAGAATATGTCATGCCCATGGGCCTGATGATTTCCCATGAAGGCACGGCCAGTGAACTTTCGATTTTTCAGCAGTCCGGCTGCATCTATTCGACTGTCTGGCAGAAAGCCTGGCATGCGGACGAAACATCCGCCGGAATGTTGGAATCGACATGCGCCAAGTTTCATCTGCCTGATGATAATGTGTATGGGCTTTATCACGCAGAGGGCTGCCCGCCTCTGCCGGAACCTCTGGTTGACAAGCTGCCGTGGCTTCCGTCAATTCATCAAAATCCAGGAGTTGCGGGCCTTGCGGCTGCCCTGTCGGGCCAGCAGCGGATTCTTCTGGATGGCCTTCCCCGGATAAAGGTGTTTCGTCTCTGGAAACTGTTCGTCCCGGTTGTCCTTTTTTTGACTGTCGTTGTGTTTGCAGTGACGGTTCAGATGAATGGTTCCATCGAGCGCAAAGGCGTGCTGGTTTCAGCAATGAAGGAGGAGGTCCAGCAGTTGCAGCAGCAGATCCGGCCGTATGAGAAAACCCGCGATGCCATAAACAGGGCCAAATCGCTTTCCGCGGACATCGCGGATTTTATCCGTCTGCGGCCGCGTCTATTTACCTGCTTCAATGAGATTGCAAGGCTTGTTCCGGAGGGAACCTGGTTTTCCAGAACCATTTATCAGGGTGCTGAACTCACCCTTCAGGGACAGAGCCGGGAAGCGCTGAAAGTCGTGGAGTCCCTGCGGACATCCGCCCTGTTTGAACAGGTTAAGCTCTCGGGTTCGGTCAGCCGCAACCCTTCCGGAACCGAGCAGTTCAGCCTGGTCATCCGGCTGAAAGATGTGGACGCGACCCCATGAAAGTCTATCTGGGCCGAAAACGAAAGCAGCGGCTGATTTTCGGCGTGTCAGCCGTAATCTGCGCAATGCTGGTCTGGTGGGCCCAGGTGTATGATCCGCTTAAAGAGCAGAAAACGGATTCATCCTCTGAACTGGAAAGACTGGCCCGGGAACGCGACCGGTCAATCGAGAAACTGAAGAAACTCACTGAATTTGTCGAGACGCATAAATCCGGTGAAAACGATTTGACCCGGTTTGATGCCTTGAAAGTAGACGGCAAGACGCCGGAGGAGCTTGGCGCCGGCACTCAGGCGCTGCTTCAGCAGTTTCTGGAGAAGCATGCGATACCGATCAAGGTATACAAGGATTTGCCGCCGTCCAAATGGCGGGAGCATCCGGTCAGCAAGATAGAACTGCAGATTGAAACCCGCATGCAGGGGGTCGCGGACCTTCTGGAATATCTGGAAACCCTGAACAAGGTCATCCGCATCGAGCGGCTTACGGTGTCTTACCGAAGGATGAAGGACAACGATCTGCAGATATCCATTCAGATCGCAACCCTTCAGATGGAAGGCATCAATCCGTGAGCATGATAATGAGGAATATACGCTTATGACAGATCAAGCCGTCATCCGTGGAAAAAAGACTTGGGTGTTTGCCTGTCTGATCCTGCTGGTTCTGGGGACGGCCGGTTGCGGTCCGGGCATGTTGTTGCAAAAGCCTTACACCGCTCCGGAAGACTCAGAAGGGGAGAGCCCTTTTGTCCGCGTCAAGGTTCCGGAGGAAAAACCACCGGGCGCCGTAGATGAAGAAAATGCCGGCAAACAGGCAAAGAAGGGAGTGTCTGAAAGCGAAACCACCCGGATCAATTTAATTCCTGCGAAACATATTGCCGGCCAGATTCCTCCCAAACAGCCGGCGCTGGGGCAGAAGTCCGCCAAAGAAAAAAAGGCGCCGCCCGAAATGGTTCATGTCGAGCTGGCATTTGATAATGCCGACCTCTATGAAGTTCTGGATTTGACGCTTTATGACCTCTTTGGTCTCAGTTACATGGTGGATCCGACCCTCAAGGCGACGGTCACCTTTCATATTAAAGGCGATTTTACCCGGGACCAGTTTATCAATACATTCAATCAGACGCTTCAACTGAACAATCTGTCGATTGTACGGGGTTCCGGCAATATTTACAAGATTCTTCCCAGAGCCAACAGCGCGGGATCCGGGAATACCCCGGTGACCGTTAAGGACGATTCGGATCTGGCCGGTGACGTCACCCGGCTGATCCGGCTGCGGTATGTGGCTGCGGCGACGGCGGCAGCCAATGTGACGCCGTTTCTGTCCAAAGGGGCCCAGGTCGTGCAGGATACGGTCAACAACGCACTGCTCATCACGGATACCGCCGAGAACATTTCCAGGGCAGCGGCCATTCTGGGGGTCATCGACATCGAATATTTCGCGGACCTTTCCTGGCAGATCTTTCCGGTAAAGGAAGTGGACGTGACGACCATCGCCGAAGACCTGGGAAATGTACTGAAAGGCGGAGGCCTCTACAAACGGCAGGGTGCGGCTGAGGGAAGCTTTGAAATATTTCCGATCAAGAGCATGAATGCCATTCTGGTGGTCACCCGGTGGCCTTCCATCCTGACGCTGGTTCAGGATTGGCTGTCCGCCATGGATCGTCAGACCGATTCCGATACCAATGTTTTCGTATATTTCGCTGAGAATGCATCCGCATTGGATCTTGCGGATGTGCTTCAGCAGGTTTTTCCCGGCAAAGCCGGCGTAACGCGATCTTCCAAATCCGCAACCTCCTCAACAGGCAAATACGCGAACACCAAATCCACATTGGGCTCTTTGAGTTCCAGTAGCGGTATGAACGCAACTTCCCAGCAAAGGACAACAACGCCTTCCCAGTCTTCACAGTCGAGGCAGACCGTTGTCAGGCCGACGGCGACAGGCACTGCCGCAGGGGCTGATGAATTTGCCGGCACAATTGAAATCATTCCGGATGAAACCAATAATGCCCTTGTCTTCAAGGCCAGCAGCCGGGACTATAAACGGGTTCTGACCGTCCTGAAACAGCTTGATATTCAGCCCCGCCAGGTCCTGATCAATGTGCTGGTGGCGGAAGTGACCCTGACCGGCTCCGTTTCATACGGCATCGAATGGTTTCTGAACTCTAGCACCGGGGGCGGCAATAGCTTAAATGCGGCTCTTTCCAACGACGGCACCACCAGGCCCATCAACACGGCGCTGGGGACCGGCACGGGTCTTTTTTTAAGCTTCTATGACGCCACGGATTTTTTAAGAGGGCTGATCACGGCCGTTGGAACAGACTCGGATGTCAACCTTCTCTCTTCTCCCAATATTCTGGCCCTGGATAACCAGGAGGCCAATATTGAAGTGGGGTCGGACATCCCGACGATTACCGGAAGCACAACCAGCGCCACGCAGGGCAGCACCGTCACCAATACGGTTCAATACCGAAAAACGGGAATCCTTCTGACCGTAACGCCCCATATCAATTCCAGCGGGCTTGTCAAAATGGAGCTGGTCCAGGAAGTCAGCGAAAAAGGCACGTTCAACAAGGATCTCAATAATTATGAGTTTCTGACGCGAAGGGCGAATACTTCCCTGGTGGTCGAGGACAATCAGACAGTGGTCATGGCCGGCCTGATGACATCCAACAAGACAAACGGCCAGACAGGGATTCCCGGCCTTAAGGATATTCCGGGTCTGGGGTATTTATTCGGAACTGTATCTAAACAAAACGCCAAGACAGAGCTGATCTTCATCATTACACCCCATATCGTAAAAAACAGAAGTGATGCGGATCAGCTCACGCGAGAGTTTTCCAAAAAGGTTGCAGATCTGCAGGCCGGCGGGTTTCATAAAAAATAATTTCATATTGAAGGCTTCCGACTGTTAAGCCCTGTCACTAAAATCTGCGATGCCAATTCGATTGTATTCGATATCAGGCAGGCTGGAATATTGCACCCGACTTTTTTGATTCACGTCATAAAATCGATTTAAATAAAAGGAGATCCGCCCTTGAGAAGAAAATATTTCTTTTGGGGGCTGTTTGTAATTGCTGCAGCCGTCCCGTCATTAGCAGAAACTCCCCCAATGGTTGAGCGGCACATTTTTTCGCCTGAAAGCACTACGGAACAAAAACCGGACGCAGCGCCGGCCGCGGTTGATGGATCAGATCTGCTGAAAGACATTCAGTTTACAGGTGTGATGAATACTGAAAAGGGAAAGCTGGCCATTATTGTTGAAAGTGCAAAAAATGAAAAAAACAAGAAAAAACAGATAATCAAGGAAGGCGGTTTGATTAAGGGGATGACCCTTAAGGAGATCGGCCCCAATTATGTGTTGATTCAGAATAAAGAAAACACTGTTAAACTAAATCTTTATAAAGGCATCAAGACCCGGCCGATGCCGCCTGCCGAACCTGCTTTACCCGAACAACCCGCTGCTCCGCATGAATCTATGAATCCGCCGATACCCGGCGGTCCCGGAACTGTGCAGCAACAGATGTCTTTCCAGGGCGCGGGGAAAAGTGATTTGATGCCCAACAAGGGGCCGGTCGCCAATCCACCATTACCAATGCCTGTAACGGACGGCGGCGCAGTCATACCCGGCGTGCCAAACTGGGGGGGAATGCCTAGTCCGCAGGCTCCAGCTTCAGGAATCAATCCTTTCCCCGGAGTTATGAAAAAAGCGCCTGAACAGAATTCACCTGCCGGCAATACCGGCGGACCTGCCGTTAATCCATTTATAACCCCCGCAAATT
>JBBIPX010000045.1:0-23596 GCA_037442625.1 Desulfobacteraceae bacterium | reverse complement strand
GTCCACGCCTTTGGAAAAGACAAGTTCGAGGAAGAACTGGAAAAAGAACAGGGCGCGGTCAAACTGGTGCGGGAAGTTCAGCGGGGCGGCTACGACATCGTGACCACCGAGGAATTGAAAAAAATGCTGGATGAAAAAAAAGATATTCTCGTCATCGACACCATGCCGTTTGAAGACAGCTACAAGAAGGAACATATCCCCGGTGCCATGCAATTCCTGTTTCCGATTCCGGACATGACCACCTGGGATGACAAGGAAACCGGCGGAAAAACCATTGCGGATTACAAGGCGCTTCTGGGACCCGACACCGAGAAAACCATCGTGATTTACTGCGGTTTTGTCAAATGCACCCGCAGCCATAACGGCGCGGTCTGGGCCAAAAAGCTAGGGTATAAAAACGTGTACCGCTATAGCGGCGGCATTTTCGCCTGGAAAGGCGCCAAGTATCCGGTCCAGGGCGTGGAATAGATCGATATAACTGGAGCAGAAGAATTGCCGGAAATCATCCGGCAGGGGATGTTCAACCTGACCTCCAGCGGCCGGCTTCACCGTGATTTCAAGCAATGATGAGATGTTTATCGCAGCGCTTTCAAGTTGACAGCCCCCCGCCCAGAACCTTGTAGAGCGTCACCAGATTGGTCATCCGGGAAAGCCGCGTGGTGATCAGGGTCTGCTGGGCGCTGTAGAGGGACCGCTGCGAGTCCAGAACGGTCAGGTAATTGTCGATTCCCTTGTCGTACCTGGCCTGGGACAGAAAAAAGCTTTCGGCGGTGGCATCCGTCAGGGATTGCTGCGCGGCAAGCTGGTCATCGATGGTTCCCTGCTGGGCCAGCGCATCCGCCACTTCCCGGAAGGCCGTCTGAATGGCCTTTTCATACTGAGCCACGGCAATGTCCCGATTGACCTCTGCCACTTTCAGATTGGCCTGGTTGGCGCCGGCGTTAAAAATCGGCACTTCGATACGCGGGGCGAAAGTCCATGTGTCGTAGCCGGGCTTGAAAAGCGAGAACAATTGATCGCTTGCCGAGCCGACAAAAGTGTTCAGCGTGATGCGAGGGAAAAAAGCCGCCCGGGCCGCTCCGATATTGGCATTGGATGCTTTCAGCAGGTTTTCCGCCTGAAGGATGTCGGGCCGGCGAAACAGGACATCGGAGGGAATCCCGGCGGGCAGATCCTTGACATAGGATAGCGCAGCCTGCATGTCCGCCGGCATGAGCTCCTCGGGAATCGATGCGCCCACGACCAGGGCCAGTGCGTTTTCATCCCGGGCGATCTGCGTAATGTACCGGGCGATATCAACCCTTGCCGAATCCACGGTGGTCTGCGCCTGCTGAAGCGCAAGGGCCGTTGCAACCCCGGCATCAAACCTGCTTTTGATAAGATCGTACGAGGCTTTTCGACTGTCCAGGGTATCCCTGGCAAGACTTAACCTTTCCCGGTCCGCGGCAAGTGTCAGGTAGTCGCCGGCAACCTCGGCAACCAGGCTGATCTGGACGCTCTGCCTGGCCTGTTCGGTTGCCAGATACTGTTCCAGCGCCTGGTCCCTGAGGCTTTGCACGCGGCCGAAGAGATCCAGTTCATAGGCGCTGAAGCCAAGACCCACGGTGTACTGGTGAACGCTGGATCCTTCGCCGCTTGAGGAAATCGCGGCCGGCACCCGCTGATCCAATTCAATATAGTTGGCGTTGATTGCCGGAAACAGATCGGCCCTTCGAATCTGGTACTGGGCCTGGGACTTTTCGATATTCAGGGCGGCTACCCTCAGGTCCCGGTTGTTTTCAAGGGCCATCGTGATCAGCTTTCGCATATTTTCATTTTCAAAAAACGCCTGCCAGGAAATATCCGCGGCCGCCATGCCGGTGGATTCCCCTGCCTCGGATTTGTATGCCGGACCGATAGGCCACTCGCCCGGCACCGGCGCACCCGGCCGGGAATATTCAGGGGCCATGGTCGCGCAGCCGCCGAGAAACAACATCACGGCTGCAAGGAAAGTCAGAACGCGGATCATATGTCATCCTCCACGTACACGGTGAGGTCGGGCTGGGATTTTTTTCCAGCCAGGGGAAGTTTGGTCGAAAACGCCCGCTGAACCACGACAAAAAATACCGGAACAAAGAATATCGCAAGGACCGTTGCCGTGATCATCCCTCCCATAACGCCCGTACCGATGGCGTTCTGGGCGCCGGAACCGGCACCCGTGCTGACAGCAAGGGGCAGAACGCCCAGAATAAAGGCAAGGGAAGTCATCAGGATGGGCCGCAGCCGCAGACGGACCGCCTCAAGCGTTGCAGAGAGCAGGCTTTTCCCCTGTTCCATCTGCTCCTTGGCGAATTCCACGATCAAAATGGCATTTTTGGCCGAAAGCCCGATGGTTGTTAGCAGACCGACCTGAAAATAGACGTCGTTGGGCAGGCCGCGCAGGCCGGCCGCCATCAGAGCGCCGATGACCCCGAGCGGCACGACGAGCATGACCGAGAAGGGAATCACCCAGCTTTCATAGAGCGCAGCCAGGCAAAGAAAAACCACAAGAAGCGAAATGGCGTAAAGCGCCGGCGCCTGAGAGCCGGACATCCGCTCCTGGTAGGACAGTCCTGTCCATTCAAAACCAATGCCCGCCGGAAGCTTTTCAGCCATTTGCTCCATCTCCCGCATGGCGGCCCCGGAGCTCTTGCCGGCGGCCGGCTGGCCGAGTATCTCCATCGAAGGGATGCCGTTGTAGCGCTCCAGCCGCGGGGAGCCGTACGTCCAGTGCGTCGATGCAAACGCGGAAAACGGCACCATCATGCCGGACCTGTTGCGTACATACCACTTGTAAAGGTCTTCGGGAAGCATCCGGTAGGGCGCATCCGCCTGGATATAGACTTTCTTGACCCGCCCCTTGTTGATGAAGTCATTAATATAAACGCTGCCCCAGGCGGTTGACACCACATCGTTGATGTCCGCAAGGGACAGGCCCAGCGCGCCTGCCTTTTCCGGGTCGATATCCAGATTGAACTGCGGGGAGTCGTCCTGGCCGTTGGCCCGGACCGCCATCAGGTTCGGGTTTTTGGCGGCCATGCCGAGAAGCTCATTTCGGGCTTCCAGCAGTTTGACGTGGCCGAGTCCGGCGCGGTCCTGAAGCTGGAAGTCAAAACCGGTGGCGTTTCCCAGTTCGCGTACCGCCGGCGGTGCAAAGGCGAACACGATGCCGTCCCGGATATTTTTGAATGCAGCCATGGCTTTTTTGACAACGCCGGCCACCTTCAGATCGGGGCGCTGACGCAGGCTCCAGTCCTTCAGCCGGACAAAGGTCAGGCCGTTGTTCTGACCGGACCCGGCAAAGCTGAAGCCGGCAACGGCGAACATCGCATCGACCGCCTCTTTTTGATCCACCAGGAAATGGTGCTCCACCTGCTCGATCACCCTGAGGGTCCGCTCCTGGGTAGCCCCGACCGGCAACTGGATCTGGGTATAGAGAAAACCCTGGTCTTCATCCGGAAGAAAAGCGGTCGGCATGCGCAGGAAGAGAAAGCCCATGGCCGCCACAATCGCCAGATAGATCACCATATAGCGCTTTCGCCTGTCGAGCATGCTTTCAACAACGGATTGATACCCATGGCTGCTGCGGTTGAACGTCCGGTTGAACCATCTGAAAAAACCGCCGAAAACGCCGCCCCCGGACGCCGGATGCCCGCCTTCGGCGACCGGCTTTAACAGGGTCGCGCAAAGTGCGGGGGTCAGGATCAGGGCAACCATCACCGAGAGTACCATGGAAGAAACAATGGTGATGGAAAACTGCCGATAGATGACGCCCGTGGACCCTCCGAAAAACGCCATGGGCACAAATACCGCGGACAGCACCAGTGCAATCCCCACCAGGGCCCCGGTGATCTGAACCATGGATTTGCGGGTGGCCTCCTTGGGCGGGAGCCCTTCCTCCCGCATCACCCGCTCGACATTTTCCACAACGACGATGGCGTCGTCAACCAGCAGACCGATGGCCAGCACGACGCCGAACATGGTCAGGGTGTTGATGGAAAACCCGCAGGCCGCCAGTACCCCGAATGTGCCGAGAAGCACCACCGGAACGGCAATGGTCGGAATCAAGGTGGCGCGAAAATCCTGAAGGAATAAAAACATCACCAGAAAGACCAGAGCGATCGCCTCCGCCAGGGTTTTAAGGACTTCTTCGATGGAAAGCCTGACAAAGGGAGCGGTGTCGTAGGGAATCACCACTTTCATGCCGTGGGGGAAGAATTTGGACAGATCGTTCATCTTTGCTTTTACGGCGTCAACCGTGTTGAGCGCATTGGCGCCGGCCGCCATCCGGATGGCAAGACCGGTGGCCGGCTTGCCGTTGTAGCGCCCAACGGACCCATAGTTCTCACTGCCGATTTCAATGCGCGCCACATCCCGAAGAAATACCGACGATCCGTCGTTATTGGTGCGAAGCAGGATGGCGCCGAACTGTTCGGGCGTTTTCAAAAGCGTCTGGGCCGTGATCGTTGCATTCAGTTGCTGCCCGCCGGCATAGGGCGTACCGCCCAACTGGCCGGCGGATACCTGCACGTTCTGGGCCTGGATCGCCGCTTTCACATCCGCCGGGGTCATCTTGTAGTTATTCAGCTTTCCCGGATCGAGCCACACCCGCATGGCGTACTGGGCGCCGAACATAAGCACTTCACCGACCCCTTCGATCCGGCTGACGATATCCTGGATGTTGGTGGCGACATAATCGGACAGATCGTTCTGGTTCATGGAACCGTCTTCGGATACAAATCCCAGGATCAGCAGAAAATTTCGCGTCGACTTGACGACCTGGATTCCCTGCTGCTGAACCCGCTGCGGCAGGAGCGGCGTTGCAAGCTGGAGCTTGTTCTGCACCTGGACCTGGGCGATGTTGGGGTCTGTGGCAGCATCAAAGGTGAGCGTAATGGTGACGCTGCCGGCCGCATCGCTGGTCGATGCCATATAGCGCATGTTGTCGATCCCGTTCATTTTCTGCTCGATGACCTGGGTGACCGTGTCCTCAACGGTCTGTGCGGAAGCGCCGGGATACGAGGCATTGATGGAGATCTGCGGCGGCGCGATGGCCGGATACTGGGCTATCGGCAGCTCCCTGATCGCCAGGGCGCCGGAAAGCATGATAATAATGGCAATCACCCAGGCAAAAATCGGGCGATTGATAAAAAACTGGGCCATGTGGGAACTCCTTTATTTCCGGACCGCGGCCGGCTGACCGGAATCAGATGCAGCCGGCTGTGCGCCGAACGGGACGGGTTTGACGATTCCGCCCGGCTTTGCTTTCTGCAGGCCTTCCACGATCAGCCTATCCCCGGAGACCAGTCCTTGGCTGACCAGCCATTTGTCGCCGATGGCACGGGTGACGGTAAGTGACCTTGTCTCAACCTTGTCGCCTTCCCCGACGATCAGAGCTGTGGCGTTTCCCGCCGGATCACGGGTCACCCCCCGCTGCGGCGCCTGGATCGCCTGCGCGATCACGCCTTCTTCAAGAACGGCCCGCACATACATGCCCGGCAGCAGCACCTGTTTGGGGTTTTCGAAAACCGTTCGCAGGGTGACCGAGCCGGTGCTCTGGTCAATGGTGACATCGGAGAATTTCAGGGTCCCTTTCAGGGGATAGGGCATGCCGTCTTCCAGAATCAAACCGACCCCGGCCTGATCGGCGCTGTCCCGCCGGATCTGTCCGCTGTCAAGATCCCGGTTCAGCCGCAGCATCTCGATGCTGGACTGGGTGACATCCACATAAACCGGATCAAGCTGCTGAATCGTGGCAAGGGATGCGCTCTGGTTGGCGGTGACCAGCGCCCCGATGGTGACCGATGATTTTCCGATCCGTCCGGAAATCGGCGCGGATACCCGGGTATAGGCCAGGTTGATCCGGGCGGTTTCAACCGCGGCCTTTGAAACTGCAATATCGGCCTCAGCCTGCTTGAGAGATGCGGACGCATCGTCATAGTCCTGGGCGCTGACCGCTTTGATGCCGACCAGCTCCTTGTAGCGCCCGGCCTTCAGGCGGGCCGGGACGATATTGGCCACCGCCCTGTCCAGTGCGGCCATTGCGCTGTCCAGCGCGGCCTGGTAGGTGGCGGGATCAATCTGGTAGAGCACCTGCCCGGCCTTGACGTCCGAGCCTTCCGTGAAAAGCCGTTTCTGGATGATGCCGCCCACCTGGGGGCGGACTTCGGCAATCAGGTAAGCGGAGGTTCTACCCGATAATTCCGTTGTGATCGTCACCGGTTCCGGCGTGATCCGGACCACGCCCACTTCGGGGGGACCGCCGGCAGCCGGTGAGCTGCTTGCCGGTGTTTCCCTTTCGCATCCGGCAGCCAACAGCGCACCGACAAGAATTCCCGAAGCGGCTATCCGTCTTATTCTGATTTTCGTATTCATATATCCCTCGAATTTAATTCAGGCTCCTGAATTTTCACGGTAAAAGTTCAAAACCCGCGATTTGCCGCTATAAAGGCACGAGAAAAGATTCGTTATAGGTTAAAAAATAAGTTTATCAAGAGAATTCTGCAACGCTTCCCGACAGCCGTCTTGCCGATAAAACATTGTTGACAATATGACGTCATGTTTCATATTATGACGTCATATTATATAACAGAATTTGCCCGGAAATGGAACAAATTCATAACAAAACCATTCCGTATCCGTCTTTACTTGAACCCTGCAGGGGGGATCGATGGAAATAAAACTGATTTCCCGCCGCGAACGGCAGAAAATCGCGCAGCGCAGTGAAATGCTCGCCGCCGCCCTGGATCTGTTTTCAGAAAAAGGGTACCACAACGTGTCCATGCACGAAATCGCCGCAAAAGCCGAGTTCGCCATTGGAACGTTGTACAAGTTCTTCAGCAACAAGGAAGAACTCTATAAGGCCCTGATACTGGATCAGTCCGACCGGTTTCATGAGGCGCTCACAAAAGCCGTCGAATTTCCGGGCGATGAAATCGAAAAACTGCGCCGGTATGTTCAGGCAAAAGGAGAGGTGTTCCGGGACAATGCCGCCACCATTCGTCTCTATTTCGCCGAAACCCGCGGGGCCAGCTTCAATATCATGGCCGGCGTGGATCAGGACATCCGAAACCGCAGGGAAGGCTTTCTGGAGCGCATCTCGGAAATTTTTGAATCCGGAATCCGCGCCGGGCGGTTTCATCCGATCGCAGAGCCCTACATTCTGGCCGTTGCTCTGGACAGCCTTTGCAATGCTTTTTTGTTTCTCTGGCTTGAAAATCCCGAAAAACATGCATACCCGGAAAATTCGGATACGATTTTAAATATTATTTTCAACGGGCTGGTTTAATTTCTGAAGTTTGGAAATGCGAATGACGCAATGACTTTTGACCGTAATCAGGTGGAGGAATTCTCGATGCATCCCCGTAATGGTGTTTGGCGCCCGTTCGCAGGGCGGGTGATTTTGTTCTTATTATGTGCATGTTATGGACTGACCGGCTGTGACCGAAAACCGGTCCAGGCCCCTCCCCCCATACCGGAAGTGACCGTTCTGCCGGTAACGACCCGGAAAATCACCCTGACCACTGAACTGCCCGGCCGCACCTCCGCTTACCGCGTGGCGGAAATCCGCCCCCAGGTCAACGGCCTTATTTTAAAACGCCTGTTTACCGAAGGCCAGGATGTCAAGGCCGGCCAGATACTTTATCAAATCGATCCGGCGCCCTTTCAGTCGGCTCTGGACAATGCCAGGGCTGCGCTCGGCAAAGCCGAAGCCAGTGTGCCCGCTATTCGGCTGCGGGTGGAGCGGTTTCATGACCTGTTGTCCGACAACTCCGTCAGCCGGCAGGATTACGACGATGCGTTCGCATCCCTGAAGCAGGCCGAGGCGGAAGTGGCGTACTGGAAGGCGACCGTTGCCACGGCCCAAATCAATCTGGGATACACGGCGGTCAAGGCGCCGATCTCCGGGCGCATCGGCATATCCAATGTCACGGACGGCGCCATCGTGACGGCGTATCAACCCGTGGCTCTGGCCACCATCCAGCAACTGGACCCCATTTACGTGGATGTGCCCCAATCCACAACCGATTTGCTCGGCTTGAAGCGCCGCCTGAAGGACGGCCGCCTGAAGAAAAACGGATCCGGTGCGGATAAGGTCAGGCTCATCCAGGAAGACGGCACCCCCTATTCCATGGAAGGCGCCCTGCAATTCAGCGATGTCACCGTGGACCCGACGACCGGGTCCGTGATTTTAAGGGTTGTTTTCCCCAATCCGGAGAACTTGCTTCTGCCGGGAATGTTCGTCCAGGCGGTGATCAAGGAAGGCGACAACGAACAGGCCATTCTTATTCCGCAGCAGGGGGTTTCCCGCGATTCCAAGGGGAATCCCTTTGCGCTGATCGTGGATGCTGAAAGCAAGGCCGCTATACGCCCGCTCACCCTTGACCGGGCCATCGGCGACAAATGGCTTCTGTCGGCAGGTCTTGCACCCGGAGATTCGCTGATCGTCGAGGGACTGATGATGCTGCGGCCCGGCACGGTGGTGAAGGCTTCCCCTTTTAAAGAGCCGCAAGCCGCCCCCGAATCCCCGGCCGGTCCGGACGCCCCGTCTCAAAAGCGAAGTAAAGGAGGCGTCTGATGCTCTCGAAGTTCTTTCTTGACCGCCCGGTTTTTGCCTGGGTGATTGCGATCATCATCATGACGGCCGGCGGGCTGGCCATCTACAAAATGCCCATTTCGCAGTATCCCCTCATCGCCCCGCCGGCCATCGCCATCGACGCCTTTTTCCCCGGGGCCTCGGCGGAGACGGTGGAAAATACCATCACCCAGATTATCGAGCAGAAGATGACCGGTCTGGACGATATGCTCTATCTGTCCGGCACGAGTTCTTCGTCCGGAGCGGCCCGCGTCGAGATGACCTTCGCTCCGGGAACGGATCCGGATATCGCCTGGTCCAAGGTGCAGAACAAATTGCAGCTCGCCATGGCCAGCCTTCCCGATGTAGTGCAGCGCTCCGGCGTCAAGGTCAGCAAATCCACCCGAAATTACCTGATTATCGTCGGCCTGATTTCGCAAGACGGCAGCATGAGCGGCGACGACCTGAGGGACTACGCCCAGTCGAATCTGGAAAAGATCCTGTCCAGGGTGCGGGGGGTGGGCGAAGTTGAGAATTTCGGCACCCAATACGGCATGCGGGTCTGGGTCAACCCCGACAAGCTGACCAACTACCACCTGACCATGGCGGATGTGATTCAGGCGCTCAACGCCTACAACGTCGAGGTCTCCGCCGGTCAGTTCGGCGGAGCGCCGGCCGTGGAAGGCCAGCGCCTGAACGCCGCCATCATCGTTCAGCATCTGCTCCGGACCCCGGAGGAATTCGCCGCCATCCCCATCCGCACCAATTCCGACGGTTCGGTTGTCCGGATCCGGGACATCGCCCGGACGGAACTGGGGACCGAGCGCTCCGATATCGACGCCTCCTACAACGGCAAACCCTCCGCGGCCATGGCCATCCGTCAGGCCGCCGGCGCGAACGCCCTGGAAACGGCCAATAACGTCAAACAGAAACTGGAGGAGATGAGCCGCTATTTTCCTCCCGGCATGAAGGTGATTTATCCCTACGATACCACCCCGTTTACCCGGGTGGCCATCGAAGAAGTGGCCAAGACCCTTTTTGAAGCAATCATCCTGGTATTCGTGATCATGTACCTTTTCATGGGCAATATCCGGGCCACCCTGATTCCCACCATCGCCGTGCCGGTGGTGCTGCTCGGGACCTTCGCCGTCCTGGGCTTTTTCGGTTTTTCCATCAACATGCTGACCATGTTCGCCATGGTGCTGGCCATCGGGCTCCTGGTGGATGATGCCATCGTGGTGGTGGAGAACGTGGAGCGGATCATGTCCGAGGAGGGACTTTCGCCCCGTGAGGCCACCGCCAAGTCCATGGGAGAGATCACCAGCGCCCTGATCGGCATCGGCCTGGTGCTCTCGGCGGTCTTCGGTCCCATGGCCTTTTTTCAGGGCTCCACCGGGGTTCTCTACCGCCAGTTTTCCGTGACCATCATCGCCTCCATGCTCCTTTCGGTGCTCGTCGCCCTGATTCTGACACCGGTCCTCTGCGCAACATTCCTGAAGCCCATGCCGGCCGGACATGAGCCGGCGGATAAAGCGGTCTTTTTCCTGCGCCCCTTTTTTAGATGGTTTGATCGGACTTTTGCCCGGACCCGAGGCATTTATGTGGGAATCGTCGGCCGATCCTTTTCAAGAACGGCGCGATACGTGGTGATGTATCTTTTGATTGTGACCGCCGCGGGATACCTCTTCCACCGAATGCCCACCTCCTATATCCCGGATGAAGACCAGGGCATCCTGCTGGTCCAGGCCATGCTGCCGTCGGGCTCCACCCTGGAGCAGACTCAAAAAGTCATCAACAAGGCAAGAGACTATTTACTGGAGCATGAAAAAGACGGGGTGGATTCCGTCATGTCGATCGCCGGGGTCAGTTTCGGCGGCCAGGGACAGAATATGGCGCTGGGATTTGTCAAGCTCAAGGACTGGAAGCTGCGCCAGCGGCCGGACCTGAAGGTCAAGGCCATCGCAGGCAGGGCCATGAAGGCGTTTTCACAGATAAAAGGCGCCATGGTTTTCGCCTTCCCGCCGCCCCCGGTTATCGAACTGGGACAGGCCACGGGATTTGATTTCCAGCTTCTGGACCGCGGCGGCCTGGGCCATGAAAAACTCATGGCGGCCCGCAACCAGCTTCTCGGCATGGCCATGAAGGACCCGCGGCTGGTCAGGGTCCGACCCAACGGCATGGAAGATGTGCCCGAATACCACATCGATGTGGATTGGGAGAAGGCCGGGGCCCTGGGGATTTCCATCGGCGCCATTCACAACACCATTTCGGCGGCCTTCGGCAGCGCCTATGTCAACGACTTTATCCAGTCCGGCCGGGTCAAAAAAGTCTTTGCCCAGGCCGATGCCCCCTATCGCATGCTGCCGAAGGATCTGGAAAGACTCTATGTGCGCAACAGCGCGGGCAAGATGGTTCCCTTTTCTTCCTTTGCCGCCTGCAGGTGGGCCCAGGGTTCTCCCAAGCTGGAGCGCTACAACGCCTTTTCGTCCATCAACATCTGGGGCGAACCCACGCCGGGTTACAGCACCGGCGACGCCATGGCCGCCATGGAGGAGATCGCGGCAAAGCTGCCCCGGGGGATCGGCTTTGACTGGACCGGACTGTCTTACCAGCAGCGGATGGCAACGGCTCAGGGGCCTGTTCTGTACGCCTTTTCCATTTTCGTCATCTTCCTTTGCGTGGCCGCCCTGTATGAAAGCTGGACCATCCCCTTTGTCAATCTGTTGATGCTGCCGCTGGGGGTATTGGGTGCGATCCTGGCCACTTCATCGCGGGGACTGCCAAACGATGTCTACTTTCAGATCGGGTTTCTCACCACCCTTGGCCTTTCGACAAAAAACGCCATTTTGATCATACAGTTTATCAAAGAACGGCTGAGACATGGCGACACCCTTATCGATGCAACCCTTGGCGCTGTTAAAACACGATTCCGGCCCGTCATCATGACATCCCTGGCTTTCTTTTTCGGGGTCCTGCCGCTTGCCATCGCCACCGGCGCCGGCGCCGGCGCCATGAACGCCATCGGAACCGCCGTTTGTGGGGGGATGCTCTCCGCAACCTTCATCGATCTCATTTTTATCCCCCTGTTCTTTGTCATAGTATCCCGGATATTCATGAAGAAACAAAAAAAGCAGCCCGCTGAAACCGCGCTTGCCGCCACCCCTTTCGCAGGAGGTAAGGTAACATGAGAAAGCAAATCGCACTATCATTTGCGGCGCTGATTTTCATGGGCGGCTGTTCCCTGGCCCCCAACTACACGCAGCCCCCGGCGCCGATTCCGGCGGAATGGCCGCAAGGTCAGGCATACAAAGATTCGCAGACAGCAACCGAAGCGCAGGCCGCATGGAAAGTGAGCTGGCGGTCTTTTTTCACCGATCCCGAACTGCAACGGATTATCGAGACGGCGCTGAACCATAACCGGGATCTGAGGCTTGCCCTTTTGAATGTGGAAAAAGCAGCCGCACTGTACGGCATTCAAAAAGCCGAGCTGTTCCCATCGCTGAATGCGGTGGGCAGCATGAGCAATCAATGGTATCCCGCGGATCTGTCGCAGTCCGGAAAAGCCGCACTCCAGGAAGAATACAAAATCAATCTTGGCGTCGCCGCCTGGGAGATCGATTTTTTCGGCCGAATCCGCAGCCTGAAAGACAGCGCTCTGGAAGTTTATCTGGCATCGGACGAAGCCAGGCGCAGCGGGCAGATTCTGTTGATCGCATCTACCGCCGGCGCATATCTGAATCTGGCGGCGGACCGGGAAAACCTGGATCTGGCAAGGACCACCCTGCAGAGCCAGCAGGACAATTTCCGGATCATCAACCGGCGCTATCAGGTCGGGATCGCCACCGAAGTGGATGTGAAGCGCGCGCAAACCCAGGTGGATACGGCCCGGGGAGATATCGCGCGGTACACCCAGAGAATCACCCTGGATGAAAACGCGCTGAACCTGCTTCTGGGATCGCCCGCACCGGCCGATGACCTGCCGGCGGGTCTCTACGATTTTCCCGGGACGCAGACCGTCTCCGCCGGCATCTCCTCTGAAATCCTGCTGAACCGACCCGATATTCTGGCTGCGGAACACCAGCTCAAGGCCGCCAACGCCAATATCGGGGTTGCCCGCGCGGCGCTCTTTCCCCGCATCTCCCTGACCACGGGGGTCGGAACCGCCAGCAGCGATTTAGGCGGACTTTTCGGGGGCGGCTCCGGCATCTGGAACTTTGCCCCTGTTATCGTCATGCCTATATTCGATGCCAGGCTCTGGTCCGCCTATGACGCCGCCAACATCGAAAAGACGATTGCGCTGACCCAGTATGAAAAAGCCATTCAAACGGCTTTCAAGGAAGTTGCGGACGCACTGGCCGTGAAGGGTACCGTGGGAGATCAGCTTGCCGCACAGCAGTCTCTGGTGAGTGCCGTCGATATTATATACCGCCGCTCGGAGTCCCGGTATCTGAAAGGCATTGACAGCTACCTGAGCGTTCTTGATGCGCAGCGCAACCTGTATTCTGCTAAACAGGGGCTTGTCGCGCTCCGGCTGGCCAGGGCCGTCAGCGATGTCAGGTTGTACGCGGTGCTGGGCGGCGGCGGAGAATAGTTTCCAGCAGGATGCTCGCTGTTTATTCCAGTGTAAACTGGCCGTGATGGCAGCGTGCATCTGCAGAGCGGTTTTGTCGATCTGATTTGCTGAGGAGAGCGTATGACAATACATAATAAAATGCTGATATTGGTTGATGGTTCCGAACGCACCTTGCAGACGGTTAATTATGTAAAGGATTTTATGCCCGGTGATGAAAATACCCGGATTGTGCTGTTTCATGTCTACAGCGGCATACCGGAAGCATATCGGGAATTGGCGCAGGAACCCGGTTGCGTAACCGCCTTGGATCAATTGAAAAACCGGGAAACGCCGGAGAAAGGAAAAATCCGGGCGCACCTGGAGCAGGCGAAAAATATTTTGATCTCCGGCGGATTTCCGGAAGGGTCCATTGAAATCAAATTCCACCGCCTGGAAAAAGGGGTCGCCCGGGACATCATTGAAGAAGCAAAAAAAGGTTACACCGCGGTCATCCTGAGAAGGCGGGGAATGGGCGCACTGAAAAATATCATACTGGGCAGCGTCGCCGTCAAGCTGCTGCAAGCGTTGACATTTATCCCGATTCTAATCGTGGGGCAGGCCCCTGCCGCCAAGAAAATCCTGTTGGCCGTGGATGCTTCACCGGCTTCGATGAAAGCGGTTGAATTCGTCGCCTCTTTGTTAGGCGGCCAAGGGTATGGGGTCTGTATATTTCATGCAATACCGGGCTTGGGGGCGATTCAATTCGATCTTTTCAAAGATTGCGGTCTGGAGCCCTCTGAAGCGGATATGTCCGATACCTGCCTTGAAGCCTTTAAATCAAAAGTTGCGAAACTGTTTCAGGATGTAAAAGGCAGGCTGACGGCATCCGGGTTTGAATCTGAGAAAATATCTGAGAAAATAATTTCCGGTATCTGCAGCCGATCCGATGCCATTGTCAAGGAAGCACAAGACGGCGGCTTCGGCACGATTGTTGTCGGGCGAAGGGGCCTTTCAAAGGTTGATGCATTTTTCATGGGCAGGGTCGGTCATGAGGTTGTTTATGGAGGAAAACAATTTACAGTCTGGGTTGTCTGAAGGGCCTATTCGGGAAAAAGCCGATCCGTTGCGAAGTTGATGGCCATCTCCGCGCGGGTGAAACCTGGAATGCGCCTTTCCCCATTGATTAAAGGCGGAACGTCAACCGCTCTTTTCCTTTCTCCTTGATCTTGCCGATGGGGCGTGTTATACGGGCACAAAGCTCAGTGCCCTGCGCCTACCTATTTTTTCGGCGTTCGCAGCACCAAATCTCCAAGGCTGCTGTTTGTGGAATTAAGGAAATAAGCGACTTGTTCGGTTGGATGCGGTCGGAAAATATCAGCGTGGCTGCACAGGCTGGGACAATAAATCCATGAATGCCCCAGCCGTGTTGTCAAAAAAAACCGAGATTTCATTGGCGCTGTTATTTCTGGCGTGCAATTTCATTCTCCTTTGCTGGTATATTTTTGTCGGCTACAAATCCGACTTCCATTCAGACAGCGCCGCCAAGGTCCTTCTTGCCAGAGAGATCGTCGCATCCGGCCAGTATTTTCCGCAGGACTGGAATTATGTAAACGGCGATCTTTTTGTCCTGTTCGGACACACTTTTATCATACCGCTGCTTGCTTTCATGCCGGCGGGTTATCTGTCGCACGCCATATCCGGATTGATTTCTTCGCTTCTTATTCTCTCCGGGGTGTGGTTTCTGACCGAATTGACAGAGGCAAGCCTTGCGCGCCGCGTATTCATCGTTGCCATTGTCGCTTCGGGGATTTCCGGATGCATGGCGGAGAATCTTTTCGGACAGGCTTCTTACGGGGTTTTCGTTTATTTTTCATGCTACCTGCTGTATTTCTCTTACAAATTTCTGCATGCGGGCCAAAAGCGGATAATTTACCACGGACTTTCGCTTTTTTGTATTTTATGTCTTGCGCACTGGTCAAATCCGCAGCGGGCGCTCGTATCCTTTACGCTGCCGCTGCTGGCAGCGATTGCATGGCATGTTCACGGACAGCCCCGTGCTGAATTTCCCGGACGGATAAAAACCGCCCTGTATGCAATTGCCGTTCTCCTGGCGGGTTCCGTGCTCGGGGCCGCCCTCCACGCCTTTGTAATCGCCGGATTCAACTACGATTTCTCATCCCTTCAGGCGCGCTGGCTTACCTATGACGGCATGCTGAAAAACGCTGCCCTCACCCCCGAAAGCTTTCTTGCCCTGTTCGGCGGACTGCCGACCAATGACGGCGTCGTGGTCAGCAAAATCGGCATTTATGAGGCGGCCAGACTTCTAACATGCCTGTCGCTGATAGGGCTGATACCCTGGGCGATCCATCGGTCGCTGCGGCAAAAAGGCAGTGGCCTCGCCTTCCTTGCATCCTTTGCCTTGACGGCGCTTGCCGGTGTGCTGTTTGTACAGGTTGCCACCACCGTACCGCAGAACAACCCCATTTTCATCTCCCGTTATTTCGTGCCTTCAATGGTGCTGTTGCTGGTTCTGCTGTTCTCGCAAAAACCGGATTGGACAAGAACGCCGATCGTCTCCCTTGTTTTTGCCGCTGTTGCGGCATGCCTTGTGACAAGCGCCTACCCGGCGTTTGTGATGACCGGAATCACTTCAAAATTTGATCTCGGCATCACCGAACGGAAACATCATGACATGGATGGACTCAAAGATTTTCTGCTGGAAAACGGTTTGCACTACGGTTATTCAAAATTCTGGAATGCCGGGGTTCTGAGTGTGCTGAGCGATGAAAAACTTCTCATCCGTCAGGTCCTGTTCGATCAGGGGCTGCCGAAGCCGGATCGCTGGCTGTCATCGAACCGGTGGTATCGCCCCGGCGCCTGGAAGGGAAAAACATTTCTGCTGCTTTCACCCGGCAATGAAGATATGGATGAAGATCCGGATGACGCGGATGTCATCGACTGGGATTTGATGGAGCGCTATCACTGCAAGCCGGTTCAAACGCTCTCTTATGAAGCGTTTCGGATTTTCGTTTTCCCGCACAATCTTGCAAATTATCTGCCCGGATGGGACAGGCGCTACGAAACCCTCGAGAGTTTCCCCGCCGCAAAGGAAACGCCGCATGCGGCAGGCAAATTCTACGACAATTACGGAAATGCAGGCTGCGCACTGGTCGCCGAAAAAGGAGAAGCCGGCACGCTTTGCGACGGACCGCAAATCGATGTTGAAGCCGGCGCCTACACCGTTAGCTTCGATATTGTGGCGGAACCGGCATCCGGCGGCTCGGCCAGATTGGATGTCGTCGCCGGACCCGACCATAAAATACTGGCTGAAACGGTTTTGGTGGACAATCGCTCACCGAGCCGGCTCGATTTTTCACTGGACAGATTGGCGACGCTCTCATTCAGGGTCTGGAGTTTGGGTCATGCGCGGGTTGTTTTCAGAAATGTGAGCATCGCCAGAGACCGCGCTGCATTGATAAATTCCACGCAGATAGGGGATCAGACCGCAAAATGAGTCCTTCTACCCCGCACATCTCCGTCGTCATACCGGTCTATATGGCAGAGCAGTGCCTGGATGAGCTCTACCGGCGGCTGAAAGCCGCCTTGGAACTCATTTCGCCGGATTTCGAAATCGTGCTGATCGAAGACTGCGGGGGGGACAATTCCTGGCAGGTGATCGATCGGCTGGCTGCGGCGGATTCGCGCGTGCGCGGGATTCAGTTCAGCCGCAACTTCGGTCAGCACTGCGGCATCACCGCCGGCGTGGACTGCTGCCGCGGCGACTGGGTCGTTGTCATGGACTGCGACCTGCAGGACCGTCCCGAGGAAATTCCGCGCCTCTATGCCAAGGCGCAGGAAGGCTACGATATCGTTCTGGCGCGGCGCGGCGCACGCCGCGATCCGCCCTTCAAGCGCATCGTGTCAAGAGTGTTCTACAAAATATTCGGTTATCTGGCGGATATCAAATATGACGGGGAGATCGGCAACTTTCGCATCATTTCAAGGAAGGTGGCGATAAACTTCCGCCGCATGGGCGAGCAATTGCGCTTTTTCGGCGGACTGGTGCAGTGGATGGGGTTTCCCACCGCCAGCATCGATGTGGTGCACGCCGAACGCTTTGAGGGCAAGTCCACCTATACTTTTACCAAGCTGTGGAAACTGGCATCTGAAACCATCATCGCCCATTCCGACAAACCGCTGCGGCTGGCCGTGCGATTCGGTTTTTTTATGGCGTTTTTTTCCTTTTGTTACGGTCTGACCATTCTCGGGCGTTCGCTGCTTCACGGCTCACCGATCCCCGGCTGGAGCAGTCTGTTCGTCTCCCTTTATTTCATCGGCGGGATCATCATCGGCATTCTCGGCATCATCGGCATCTATCTTGGAAAGACCTTTGATGAAAGCAAGAAACGACCGCTTTACATCGTCCGGCGGGCAACCTTCGATGAAACCGATGCCGCTGATTAAGCCCACGCCTTGGGATACGGCGACGTTTGGACTGCCCGCCTGGGAGCTGCTCGAATATTCCGAGGCTGCCCTTAAGGAGGCTTTAACAACTCCTGGCCATCACTTCATCAAGGTGAACCCGCTGGAGGACAAGCGGCTGCTGCACGCGTACGGCTTCTACTACTGCGATACCCTGATCGAGCCGCATTGCAGCGCTGCACGGCTTCGTACGGCACTGCATCCGGATGCCGCCATCTCAAGGGCGATCGATACCGGCAAGGTACTTGAAATCGGCCACGGTGCGTTTGATCATGGCCGTTACCATCGCGATTTCAACCTGCCCAGGGCCGCCGCCGACCTGCGTTATGACAACTGGCTGATGCAGCTTCTTGAAGCACGCCAGGTTTACGGACTTTACTGGCAGGGCGCTCTGGCCGGGTTTATCTGTTACAGCGACAACAATCTGGTACTGCATGCGGTAGCGGAACCTTACCGCGGCAGGGGCCTTTCGAAATACTGGTGGAGCGCGGTGTGCGGCGAACTGCTGGCAAACGGACACGGTGAAATAAAAAGCTCGATATCCGCCGCCAACATGGCTGTGGTCAATCTTTATGCGTCGCTGGGCTTTTCCTTCAAATACCCGGCAAACGTCTATCACCGCCTGGTGCCCTGATATGGTCCGGACGGATTCGACCTTGCAGTCCTTGAAAATCATGCCTGAGCCGTCCGTTACCGCAAAAATCGGCAACACACCCCTGAGACAACTGATTCGCTACGCTCTGGTGGGCGCTGCCAGCAATGCCGCGGCTTATATCGTCTACCTGCTCCTTACCGGTCTTGGAGCTAAACCCAAAACAGCCATGACGCTGGTCTATATTGTCGCCGGATGCATCGGGTTTATCGGCAACCGGAAATGGACATTCGCCCACAGCGGCAGCGCTTCCCGTGCGGCGCTCAGCTATGTGCTGGCGCATGTACTTGGATATTTGCTCAATTTCCTGATCCTGTTTACCTTTGTCGATCGCCTGGGATATGCCCATCAACGGGTTCAGGCAGCGGCGATATTGATCGTTGCCGGATATCTTTTTATCATGTTCAAATATATCGTTTTTCGCGAAAGAAAATAGTTCACCGGAAATACATGCATACTGGATTCAAATCCCGATATTTCAAAGACCTGGCGGAATTGGAGGCGGACAATTTCTGGTTTCGCGGCAGAAGCAGGATCATCCTCTGGGCGCTTGGCAGATATTCTCCAGCACTTTCGTCTTTTCTTGAGATCGGCTGCGGAACGGGTTTTGTCCTTTCGGGAATCTCAAAGCAGTTTCCGGGGATCAGGCTCCTTGGCGGCGAATACCTGGAAGAAGGCTTGACATTTGCCAGGCAGCGAGTGCCTGATGCTGAATTCACGCGGATGGACGCCTGCCGCATTTCCCACGATTCGGAGCTGGATGCCGTCGGCGCCTTCGATGTGCTGGAGCACATCGAAGCGGATGCGGCCGTACTGCGGCAAATCCACAAGGCTCTGAAACCCCGCGGTTATTTGTTCATCACGGTTCCGCAGCACCCCTTTCTGTGGAGCGCCGTGGATGAATGCGCCTGCCATGTCCGGCGTTACACCGCCGGCGAGCTGCGGGAAAAAGTTTGCCGGGCCGGCTTTGAAATCGTCCGCACCACTTCGTTCGTCAGCATCCTGCTGCCCGTAATGGCTTTATCCAGACTGCGGCAACGGAACAAAACGGATATGGACATCGATGATATGGACGGACTGCGCATTCATCCTGTCCTGAACAAAATTTTAGAGCAGTTTCTGCGTTTCGAGCTGGCTTTGATACGGCTTGGGGTTTCCCTGCCCGCGGGCGGCTCAAGATTGGTGATTGCCCGAAAGCCTGAGATGATACATAAGGACGCATAAAATGAATGCATTTCCAATCCCCTTCAACAAACCCTTCATGACGGGCCGAGAACTCTGGTATATCGCACAGGCCCATTCAAACGGCCACCTTGCCGGCGACGGCATGTTCACCCAAAAATGCCACGCATGGCTGGAAGCGCGCACCGGCGCGCACAAGGCCCTGCTCACCCATTCCTGCACGGCGGCGCTCGAGATGGCGGCGATTCTTGCGGACATTGGACCGGGCGACGAGGTGATCCTGCCGTCCTACACCTTTGTCTCCACAGCCAACGCCTTTGTGCTGCGCGGCGGGGTGCCGGTGTTCGTGGATATTCGTCCGGATACGCGAAACATCGATGAGACGAAGATCGAGGCTGCCGTCACGCCGCGCACCAAAGCGATCGTGCCGGTGCATTACGCGGGGGTGGCCTGCGAAATGGATGCCATCATGGACATTGCGCGGCGCAGAAACCTTCTGGTGATCGAAGATGCCGCACAGGGGATCATGTCCACGTACAAGGGCAAACCGCTCGGCGCCATCGGACACCTCGGCGCATACTCTTTTCACGAAACCAAGAACATCATCTCGGGCGAGGGCGGGGCGCTTCTGATCAACGATGCGCACCTTGCCGGACGCGCCGAGATCATCCGCGAAAAAGGCACCAACCGCAGCCAGTTTTTCCGGGGTCAGGTCGACAAGTACACCTGGGTGGATATCGGGTCCTCATACTTGCCGGGAGAGGTCATCGCCGCCTTTCTGTGGGCGCAGATGGAAGAGGCGGACCAGATCACGAAAAGGCGTCTTTCGATCTGGTCGGCGTATCACCAGGCGCTGAAACCGACGGAGGCGGCCGAAAGATTGCATCGGCCCATCATTTCAAAGGAATGCGGGCACAATGCCCATATGTACTATATCGTATTGCCCGATCTGGAAACCCGCACGCAGGTCATCATGCACCTGAAGGCGGCGGGCATCAACGCCGTGTTCCACTATGTCCCGCTCCACGATGCGCCCTATGGAAAAATCCATGGACGCACGCACGGCGATTTACCGGTCACCCGAAGGACATCGGATTGCCTGCTGCGGCTGCCGTTGTGGCTGGGCGTTGAAGAATATCAACAGAACATTCTGGATGCATTGTCCGGCTGCTTCGGCGGCTGAGAAGCCCGGGCGTCTATGCGATGTGCGCCGGACTCCAGAGGTCCAGAACCCGTTTCCGGCTCATATCCAGGTAAGCATACAGCATATCCGGATCATAGCAAAACACTTCCAGTGTGATGGTGCCGTCATACCCGGTTGCCATCAGGGAATCGACCGCATTTCTCCAGTCAACGTTTCCAACGCCAAGAGGCATATGATCATCGGCTCTCGACCGGTTGTCCGAAAAATGGACATGACGGATGTCCTTGCCCAGTTCCCTGCAAAAAGCTTCATGACCATCCTGGCCGAAGTTTGCGTGCCCGAAATCCAGGTGCAGTTTTAAACCCGGTACGGCCCCCAGGACTTTTTTAAATGTGTCGACCCGGTCAAACGGTGCCTTGTAGTTTTCAAGAACCACCGTAAGGCCATGGGATGCCGCCATCTCAACGATGGGTCTTAAGGCTTCGATATTGAATGCAACCAGATTGCTTCTTGTCCCCGGTGGACAAAAATAGCAGGGGTGAATGTTCATGACACCGGCCCCCAGGGCGGAAAACAGCCTGGCGCATCGCTCCAGTTCCTTGAGGCAGGCATCCCGGATTCCCTGGACGGGATAGGCATGCGGCAGACAGGGATCGGTATGCCCTGTAACGGACAGACCATAGCCATCAAGGATCGGCCGCAATCGGGCGACATCCACAGTTGCGGCATTGGGCCCCTCGATGGTTAAATCAAGAAAATCGAAACGGGCTTTGCCGCAGAACTCAGCTTCGTCAAGGACCTGTTTTGACGGGTTGTTCATGATGCCGATTTTCATTGCATTTATCCTCCGGGGGCGTTTGTTCCTCTTGGTAGACTTTACTTTTCCAATAAATACGTCAATCTGACTTTTTTTAACCCTGCGCCAATTTACCTTTGTTTAACTACAGAGTTTTATCATCAGCCCTATCAGAATGAATCGGGGTTCCGACCTGCTGTTTTCATAGCATGGTCGTCACAGGAATATCAAGCCATGAATCCGGAATGAACGCCTGACCTCTGTCCGATGGCTATAAAATATGACAAAAAAAAGAGACGGGATATTGATTAATTCCAATAGTTATAATAATAGTCGCAATAGTTGTTTGTCAGGGGTTGTAGCTATGGAGGAATCAAGATCGGTATTTCTGCTAAAAAGGAGATATGTTACCATGTCAATCACGCTTGGCGCCAAGGATGTAGATGTTTTCAAATTATACAACGCGATGGCCGTCGCTTGTTCCAAGGACATTGAGGACTATAAGACAATGATCGGGACTATCGAGGCGATGATCGCCCAGAAACAAAAAGAGCTTCAGGACATCAAGGACAAATCCCTTGAATTGCTGGAGTCGTCTCTTGGGTCAATCCCGACCCGGAAGGCGTCTGTTCATCAAAAAAAGGCCGCTAAATTCAATCTTGCGGGTATGAACGCGAATAAGCCGATTCCGGTGAAAGAAGCTGCATCCGTTCAGGCCGTTGTTGAAGCAGCGACGGCTGCTCCGGCCAAGGAAAAATCCAGGGCAAAGACCGCAGCCGTTAAAGCGAAAAGCCCCGCATCCGCCCGCCAAAGGAAAAAGACCGGAAAAGTCGGGGTCAAGCAAGCGGACAAATCCAACAAGCGCAAGCTGCAATCCCGAAAAGCCGCTGCTGAAAGCAAAGACGCCCCGCTTGACGCCGCCCTCAAAAAAAGCGCCAAGGCAAGACCAGCCCAAGACATCCCGGCGCTCAACTGCCTGTACCATCCGGATTCCCCGGTATTGGACAAGGCCAGACAACTTTGCTCTTCCTGCAAATGGAAACTGATCACAAACGGCCTGAAACAATTTGACAAGGATCCGGCCGTAATCTCATTTTTAAAGGGAGAGATCACCCGAATCCCCGATTTGGGTCAATCCATGTGTCCGATACACCCCGCGGTTCCCTCATACAACCAGAAAACGGGCTTATGCAAAAGCTGCCAGAAGAAAGCCAAGGAATTCGGGATTACGGACCGTCATCTTACGGAAGTAGAGCTGAGTTTACTTCGAAATCCGCTCGCATAAACAAGCGGTTGAAGTGTTTCGGGAATGAAAGAGAATTTCAATGAACGGCGCACAAACACTCTTGAAAGCCCTGGTCGATGCCGGCGTTAGCACCTGTTTTGCAAATCCCGGAACCTCTGAGATGCATCTGGTGCTGGCAATCGGAAATTCCGCGGATGTCCGGCCCATCCTGTGCCTGTTCGAGGGCGTAGCGACCGGCGCCGCCGACGGATACGCCCGCATGGCCGATAAACCGGCGGTCACCTTGCTGCATATGGGTCCCGGATTTTCAAACGGCATGGCCAATCTGCACAACGCCCGCAAGGCCCGCGTTCCTGTTGTCAATATCGTCGGAAACCACGCCGCACTTCACCTGAAATACAATACGCCCCTCAGCTCCGATGTTCCCGCGCATGCGCGCATCTGCTCGGACTGGGTCCACGTCTCGAAATCCGCCGATGACCTGGCGGTTTCGGGAACGCTGGCGGTTCAAGCATCCATGGAAGGCTGGGGCAAGGTTGCCACATTGATCGTGCCAGCCGATCATGCCTGGGAGAAAGCGTGCGGCGCGCCGGCGCCGGCCTTGCGGGCTCCCGTGAAAACGGACCGGACCGAAACAGTCGCTGACATCGCAAAAGCGCTGACCAACGGCAAAAAAAGCGCGCTCATCCTCGGCGGCCGGGCCCTGCGCGAAGATGCGCTGAATGCGGCCGGCCGGATTGCGAATGTCACCGGAGCCGGACTCCTCTGTGAGACTTTCCCCGCGCGGCTGCAACGCGGCGCCGGTCGGGTAAGGTTGGAACGCATCCCCTATTTTGTCGAAAAGGCGGTGGAATTTCTTCAATGCTATGAACAATTCATTCTTGTCGGCGCACAGGTTCCGGTGGCGTTCTTTGCCTATCCCGGAAAACCCGGCCTGCTGGTTCCGGAA
>JBBIPX010000044.1:21781-23921 GCA_037442625.1 Desulfobacteraceae bacterium | reverse complement strand
GTTTCCGTTGGAAACAGCCCCAAGCAGCAGTGGATCATTGTGCTCTCGCTTCTGGTCTGCGTTGTTGGAATCGTCAACGCCCAGCTTATGGCCGTTACCGAACGGTTCCGGGAAATCGGCACCATGAAATGCCTGGGCGCGCTGGACCATTTCATCCTGAGGCTTTTTCTTCTCGAAGCCGGCATTCAGGGGCTGATCGGATCCGGAGCGGGAGCGGTTGTCGGCGGCGCCTTTGCGATCCTCGGTTTCCTGCTTCGATTCGGAACCATATCCATGACCGCCCTGTCCTGGCCCCGGGCCGGGCTGTCCATTGCCGGCGCAACGCTTACCGGCTGCCTGCTGAGCCTGGTCGGCGTGATGTACCCTGCCCTGGTTGCCGCCCGCATGCAGCCGGTCGAGGCCATGCGGGTCGAACAGTAACATTAGCCACGGGGACTGTCATGACTGATTCCAGAAAAATCGTCCGGGTTACCCATGTAACCAAATCCTTCAAGCTCGGCAAACTGGATGTTCTGGCCCTGAAAGGCGTCGACCTTGAAATCGCCGCCGGAAACTATATTTCCATCATGGGACCGTCGGGCTCCGGCAAAAGCACCCTTTTCAACATGATCGGCGGCCTGGACAAGCCCACGACAGGGAAAGTATTCATAGACGAAGTGGATATCGCCCAGCTTGACGCCTATGAACTGGCCTGGCTGAGATGCCGGAAAATCGGCTACATCTTTCAAACCTTCAACATTATCCAGGTCATGACGGCTCTTGAAAATGTCACCCTGCCCATGACGTTTGCCGGCATGGCAGACGATGAAGCCGCGGAAAAAGGCATCAAGCTGCTGGAGATGGTGGGCCTGGGGGACCGCTTTCAGCATAAGCCCTTTGAACTGTCCGGAGGGCAGCAGCAGCGGGTGGCCATTGCGCGCGCACTGGCCAATGATCCGGCCATTATTCTGGCGGATGAGCCGACCGGAAATCTGGACCTGAATACGGGTGAGGAAATCATTTACCTGTTGAAGCAGCTCAGTCGCGAGCGGGGGGTCACCATCATCTCCGCAACCCATGACATCAAGATGCTGAACGTATCGGATCAGGTCGTCTGGATCCGGGACGGCCGGATCGACAAAATTGAAAACCGGGACGAAATGTCGATTTCAATCGGCAAGATCGGTACCAGACCCGGACATGAAATATTGAGCGAATGCTGAATCGCATGAACCCGTTCCAAAATAAAACCGGCGCGTCTTCAACGAAACGGATGCGAAAGTCTCCGCCATTGCATATGCGCGCCCCGCGGCTGTGCGCCGGTTTTCTGCTGGTTGCCGCCTGCCTGATGCTGCTGCCGGCGGCAGGGCTGATATGGCCGCCCGGAGCCTGCGCCGACGATTTTGAAAGGGATATCCGGGCCTTGGCCGCATTCGGAGACAGAAGCACGGGGACTTCAGGGTGCCAATCCGCAGCCGCGTACATTCGGCGTGAATTTCAGCAAGCAGGCTATTCCGAAGTCGGCGTGCACCGCTATTCACTTCCCGTACTTCGGCAGGGAAACAGCGAGCTGACGGTTCCAGATCGCGACATGCCCCTTTCCCTTCATTCGCTTCCGGGAAACGCCATCTCTCCCCAGGCGATCGATCCCATGGGTCTAAAGGGTCCTCTCATTTATACGGGGACCGGAAATTTAACCGAATTTAACGGCAAATCCATTGCGGGCGCCATTTTGCTGATGGAGCTGGATTCCGGGAAAAACTGGATTCAGGCGGCCTCGCTGGGCGCAAGAGCCCTGATTTATGTTGACAGGGGCCGGTCTTCCAGAGCTTTGTTCGAGGAAAAAGAAGAGCTGACGCCCATCCAGTTCCCTCGATTCTGGATTTCAATAGAAGATGCCCGCAAATCTTTCGGGAAGTTTGAAACCGCAACCAGCGGCCTGATTTTCCCCGAAGTCCGGTTGAATTCCGAAGTAAGCTGGAAAGAGGCAACCGGAGAGAATATCTACTGCCTGGTCCCCGGCCGGAATGCCGATCTTCAGGAAGAACTGATGATGATCGAGGCGTTTTACGACAGCACCGGATATGTGCCCGGGCTGTCTCCGGGTGCGGACGAGGCCGTCAGCATCGCCACCTTGCTGGAGCTTGCCCGAAAATTCAAG
>JBBIPX010000044.1:0-21681 GCA_037442625.1 Desulfobacteraceae bacterium | reverse complement strand
GATGAAATCAAGACCCGGGTTGATGTCATATCCCGTGAATTGATGCGGCTTCGGCTGGAGCAGCCGGATCCGGGCCAGGAAGCGTCCCGGCGGGAGACAATTCAGAAGCTTGCCAAGGACAGGCTTTTGCTGCGCCAGCTTGGCTGGCAAGCTTCCTACAAAGACCTCTCCGGTGATGAGCAGGCTGTCCTGGATCAGCTCTTGCCATCAACAATCCTTCACCAGAAAGCCATTCTCCGGGAAGCCTCAGGTCAGGCCAAACTTCTGAACAACGCCCTCGATTTCAGGTCGCTGATAAAAAGCCGGGAGCTGATGGTGGCGGTTTCGCTGCATCTGTCCAGCCACGGCGATGGATTCGGCGCTTTCAGCCAGGGCTGGCTTTACCCCTTAAAGCCGAACGTGAACCGATCTTCCGCCTATAAACTCCTGGATAACGCCATGCATCCGGCCGCCAATTCGGCCATAAATCTTGATGGCGCAGCCAAAAACGCTTCCGAAACCCTCTTTCAGGACACGCTGAGACCCAACAATCTGAGCCCCTGGCAAAGTTATTTTCCGGATCGACCATTCCTGGGCGGCGAAGTCAGCGCGCTTGCCGGGTATATCGGCGCAAGTCTTGCCACCGTCCATGACGCCAGAAATCTCTGGGGAACCCCATCGGATGTTCCGGACGCCATCGACTGGTCTTATGCCACGGAACAAAGCCGTCAGGTATGCGCCCTGATCCGCCGGATTGCGGCGGCAGCCGAGCTTTACAATGAGAATCTGCCGCAAAACGGGTTTTCCACGGTAAGCGGACGCGCCAGTTTTATCCGTCATGGCGAGCTGTTTGCCGATCAGCCGGCTCCGGGCACCGTCATTCTCGCCTACCAGGGACACGCCAGGTATTATGCAATGGTCAATGATCTGGGAACATTTCAGATCAAGGGGGTTGCGGACAAAAGACATGTTCTGGAAAAAGTGATCATTGAAGGCTACCGGTTCGACCCTGGCAGCGGCAACGTCGTGTGGGCCATTGACAAGGAGCAGACCGGAAAAGAGGCCTACCGCCTGAAGATGCAGCGCACCGCCATGCAGACCGATCTGATCATGTTCGCCTGCAAGGGCGCCACCTTGTTCAATCTGATGGAGCCGCGCAGCTTCAGGTACATGACAAAGATCAACCTGATAGACGGCCGGCGGGAAGCCGCTCCCCTCCGGTACTGGTATAGCCGGATCGACACCCGGGAGTCGGTGCTGACATCCGTTTTTCTGGAACCCGAAACCCGTCTGAAACTGACGCTCTCGGATTCGGTGCTTCACAAAAAACTGATCCTGACACATGCCGACCCCGAGCACCCTGAAGGAACGGGATACCGGATTGATGACTGGCCGTTCCTTCACCGAACCGAATACCTGGCGGCCAGGGACATGTGGGCGCTGTTAACCCCGCGGATCACGACCCTTGAAGAACACGGCATTTTCAACGAACAGATCCGCAGGCTTCAGCAGGAAGGACAATCCGCGCTGAAAACAGCCGAACAAATGCTGGCCGAAAGAAAATACGACCAGTTCGTTGAAGCCGCATCCGCTTCCTGGGCGCTTGCCAGCCGGGTCTATGACGATGTCGAACAGACGCAGAAAGATGTGCTTTTCGGAGTCCTGTTCTATATCGCCTTGTTTGTTCCGTTTGCATTCTGCATGGAGCGGCTCCTGTTTTCCTATTCCAATATTTACAAGCGGATCGTTGCCTTCAGCGTCATTCTGGTTCTGGTGATTGCAATCATCTACCAGGTTCATCCGGCCTTCAAACTGGCTTACAGTCCGCTGGTCGTAATCCTGGCCTTTTTCATCATCGGCCTTTCCTTCATGGTGACACTGATCATTTTTCTGCGGTTCGAAGCGGAAATGAACCGGATTCAGAATCGGGCTAGGCCCGCCGCGACCGGTGATATCACCCGGTGGAAAGCCTTCACGGCATCATTTTTCCTTGGGGTCAGCAATTTGCGGCGCAGAAGGATTCGAACAGCACTGACCTGCGCAACGCTCATCATCCTGACATTCACCATCATGAGCTTCACGTCGGTCAAGAGCATGCGCCTTCATTCCAGGATCCAATATCAGGCGCACGCCCCTTATTCCGGTTTTCTGTTGAAAAACGCCAACTGGCAGGACATTCCCCCGGAAGCGCTCCCGGTTCTGACCCATGCCTTTGATGCTTCCGGCATCATCGCCCCGAGGGTCTGGCTGGACGACGATGACAGAACCCGGTCCGATGAAGTCCCCCTGCGATATGACGACCGCAAATTCGTGGCACAGGGCATGATCGGACTCTCCGCAGCGGAACCCGGGGTTACGGGGCTTGACAAAATCCTGATTGCCGGCAGGTGGTTCGGGCCCGAGGAGCGCCAGGCGGTTCTGATTTCAGACCGCATGGCCCGGGATCTCGGGATTTCCTTGGACCAACCGGAATCCGCGATCGTCCGGATTTGGGGAGTCCCGTATCAGGTAACCGGCATTTTTTCCGGAAAGCGCCTTCAGGAAAGGCCCGATCTGGACGGCGAACCTTTGACACCGGCCAATTTTCCGCGGGAAGCCTCTCAGGAAATGACCGAGGTCGAAATGGACGCCTTGGAATCCGGGGACGATGTCCGTTCGTTTCAAAGCAGGTACCAGCATATTTCCGGAGATTTGACGCTGATCGTCCCCTATCGGACCCTGCTGTCTTCGGGCGGAAAGCTAAAGGCCGTTGCGGTCCGAAATACCGAGGCAATGGACGTTCGCAAAGCCGCCCAGCATCTGGTCGACCGGTTCGGGCTGGTGCTTTTCAGCGGCGAGCCGGACGGCGTCATGCTGTATAATGCCAGCGACGCCCTGAGCTACAGCGGCGTACCCAATATCCTGATTCCGATCATCATCTCCATCTGTATCGTGCTGAACACCATGATCGGCAGCGTCTATGAACGAAAGCGCGAAATCGCCGTCTATACATCGGTGGGACTTGCGCCGTCCCATGTCAGCTTTCTTTTTATCGCGGAAGCCATGGCGTTTGCAGTCCTAAGCGTGGTCATGGGCTATATTGCGGCCCAGACCAGCGCCAGTCTCTTTGCCGGAACCCCGCTGTGGTCGGGGATCACCGTCAACTACTCATCGCTTTCCGGTGTGGCCGCCATGATACTGGTCATCCTGGTGGTGCTGATATCGGCCATTTACCCCTCAAGGGTCGCCGCGCAAATCGCCATCCCGGACGTCAACCGGTCCTGGACCCTTCCGGCTTCCAAAGGGAATCTGCTTGAAATCACGCTGCCTTTTTTAATGAAATACCGGGAGCACCGGAGCATCACCGGCTTTTTATACGATTACTTCAAAAATTACCAGGACGTTTCTCACGGACTTTTTTCCACCGGCGAAATTACATTCAGCCAGGTTTGCCCGGCGCCGGCGGTTTCTGGAAGTATCGATGCCTGCGAAGGGGAAAACTGCTGCAGGGACGCCTGCATTGAAATAAACGCCCATGTATGGCTTGCGCCCTTTGATTTCGGCATCATGCAGCAGGCGATCCTGCGGTTTTGTCAGTCAAAAGAGGAGCCGGGATTTCTGGAGGTCAATGTGCTGCTGGAACGCCAATCCGGAGAGTCGAATGCCTGGAGACGTATCAACAAGGCATTTTTACATGCCATCCGAAGACAGCTTCTGATGTGGCGGTCTCTGGATCCGGCCGCCCAGGAACACTACGAAAAGCTGCTGGCGGATGCATTGCGGAAAACGGGATGATGTCAGCAATGCATCACCGCTCTTTGTTAAACCAACGGAAAAAGTGGTGATGCCGAATGGTTTAAACTTCCAGAAAAAAAGGCAGGATGATCGGATGGCGGTGAATCGTGAAATCGAAATATTTCCGGAGGGCCGTCTGCATCCGCGCGCGGATGAGTCCCACCCTGCCCGGCGTATCAAGGGGGATATCCTCGACAACCTCCAGAATTACGCAGACGGCATCTTCCAGAAGATGACCGGTTTCCGTTTCAAATACAAACCCTTTTGAGAACACTTCAGGGCCATAGATCACAATGCCGGTTGCTTCGTCAAAAGCCATCGTGACTCCGACGATGCCGTCTTCGGACAATACCCGCCTTTCCTTCAGAACGCTTTTACCGACATCACCGATCCCTTTTCCGTCAATCAGAATCCTGCCGGTATCCACACGGTCCTGAAGCCGGGCGCCGTCATCGAATTCAATGCTCTGGCCGTTTTCAACCAGAAAAATATTCTCCCTGGCGATACCCAGATCCATGGCCAGACGGGAATGCAGCACCAGATGCCGGTATTCCCCGTGCACCGGCACAAAATACCTGGGCCGGGTTAACTGGATCATCAGTTTCAGCTCTTCCTGAAACGCATGGCCGGATACATGGATGTTGGATATTTTTTCATAAATGACGTTGGCGCCTTTCCGGAACAGGTTGTTGATGATTTTGGCGATGGCCCGTTCATTTCCCGGAATGAATTTTGAGGACAGAACGACCGTATCATCCTGCTTGATCTTGATCTTTTTATGAATGCCGCTGGCCATTCGGGCCAGGGCGGACATGGGCTCCCCCTGACTGCCGGTGGTGACGATGACAATCTCATGATCCGGATAGGCATTGATCTGATTGATATAGATTTCCATCCCTTCCGGGATGGTGAGATACCCCAGGTTCTTGGCGATATGGACGCTGATTTCGATGCTTTTCCCGTTAAATGCGATTTTTCTGCCCCTGGATGCCGCGATATCAACGATCTGCTGGATCCGCACAATGCTGGATGCAAACAGTGCCACGATAATCCGCCCCTTGCTCTGCAGGGCAATCGTGGCCAGATTTTCTCCGATCTCCCTGTCGGAAGCCGTATACCCTTTTTTTTCAACATTGGTGGAATCGGAAAGCAGAGCCAGCACACCTTCATCGCCGCAAAGCGCAAACCGCGCCACATCGGTATTCATACCGGGAAGCGCCGACAGGCTGATCTTGAAATCCCCGGTATGCACGACCAGTCCGTAAGGCGTGTAAATGGCAAGCCCCACGCAATCCACCACGCTGTGGCTGACGCGGATGAATTCAATTTCAAAAACGCCAAGCCTGACTTTATCTCCGGGAACAACACTGTGAAGGGTCGAGTAGTGGAGGATGCCGAACTCCTCAAGCCTGTGCCGAACCATGCCAAGAGTAAAGGGCGTGCCGAAAACCGGAACATTGATTTCTTTGAGCAGGTAGGAAAGCGCGCCGATGTGATCTTCATGCCCGTGGGTCAGGACGATCCCGGTCAGCTTCGACCGGTTCTGCCTCAGATAGTCGATATCCGGAATCACAAAATCCACGCCCAGCATGTGATCTTCCGGAAACATGAGTCCTGCATCCACAACAAAGAGGGAACCGTCACACTCAAAAGCCGTCATGTTGAGTCCGATCTCGCCCAAACCGCCAAGGGGGATGATTTTTAGGCTCACGGCTCCGTCTTTCCTTTTTCGAAATTCTCCACAATAACCCCCCGGACCCGCGCCAGCAGATCCTCCTTGGTTTCCCTGGAATAATTCTTGGTTTCAATGGGTTCCATGATTTCAACCGTCACGTTTCCGGGACGGATCATGAGCCCGTTTTTGGACATGATCCGCCAGGTGCCGTGAATGACAACCGGAACAATCGGCACGCCGGATTCAAGCGCCAGAACAAAGCCGCCTTTCTTAAAGTCCCTGACGGATTGATCCCGGCTGCGGGTGCCCTCCGGAAAGATGAGAACCGACCGGCCGTCCCGGATGATCCGGGCTGCCCGGGCAAGGCTTTCAAATGCGGATTTACGGTTGGAACGATCAATGCTGATATAGCCGGCCCTTTTCATGGCGTAGCCGAACAGCGGAATGCGGAACAGCTCCGCCTTGGCCAGCCACCTGAACTGCACCTTCAGATGCGCCAGAAGCACCGGAATATCAAAATTGCTCATGTGATTGGGCATGAAAATGTAAGGCTTGTCCGGATCGATGTTGGAAAATCCCTTGACGGACACATGAATCCGGCCGGCAAACAGAATGGACCGGCCCCAGGCCCTGGCAACGATATGGGGAAGAATTCCTTTTTTGTCAAAAAAAGAAACCACAATGGCGGCGGTGCCGAAAATGAGGATCACCACGACAACCCAGATGATGATGAAAGCCGTGCAAAGATAATAAATCAGATCGGAAACTTTCATGAATTGCTTTCAGATTTGAACTGGCGGCAACCGGAAGCTGGGGGGCAAAAAGAAATTCGAATCGGAGCGGTTGAATTCAAATTGCAATTTCCAGTTGGCTGCAAATGTCATCAACGGTCTGAATCATCCAGTTTCGCTGAAGGGGCGTGGCATAGCACATACAATCGCACCGGATATGGTTCAGGGTTCTCACCAGTAGTTCACAGGACAGTGCGGTCCGGCCGAGTTCCAGGGCGAAATAAAACGGCCGGCAGTCTGCGTGTTCGGCCTGTGCGCCCTCCAGCATGTCCTGCGGCAGGATCAGCCAGTAAACATCCGGGATGCCCGACTGCCGAAGGTTCATATCCAGATATGCCTTGATTCTGAAATAGTCATCGGGCCTCAACTGATCAATAACATATTGTTTCATGGACCAAAACTATCACAATTTCACATGCTGCGCAAGGGGGGGGACGGCCGGCACGCCCGGCAATCATCCTTGACCTTGGCGCCGTGATTGTATTATTAGAACAAAATGCATTCCATATTGACAAGATCGTAAAAAAGCTGAGTGACGCCGCTTTGCGGCCCTGTATTACCAACCAACTTCAGGGAAGTTGGTTGGAAGTCATAATTCTGATTCCCTTAATTCCGGTTTTTTCAAATCCGGGGGAAATCATTTACAGGTGGAAAACCGCGGCATGATTCCCAGGCAGTTTACATGAAATTCGGCACAATTGTTCGGCGGATATTTTCACAAATATCCGCAAAGGCATGGTTGGTCATCCTGACCGGACTCGGACTGCGGCTTTGGGTTGTCCTGCATACCGCGATCATAAATCCGGACGGCGCCCTGTATATTCATCAGGCCATGGCGTTGTACTTCAAAAACTGGGGCGGCCTGAAAACCTGCGGATTGACTTTTATATCCGCCTATCCGGTACTGATTGCAGGGGCATACTGCCTGGTTCACGACTGGATTTTCTCCGCGCGTCTTGTCTCCCTGTTTTTCGGAACGGCCATGCTTGTGCCCGTTTATCTCTTGCTGAAAGAATGGAGCAGGGAAGACAGCGCAATACTCGGCCTGCTGGTAGTTGCGGTAACGCCGGTTCTTGTCAGCAACAGCGCAGAGCTGGTCAGGGATCCGATCTCCTGGTTTTTCCTCGGCGTCGGCACCCTTGCCGTGATCCGCCAGGCAAAAACGCATTCCCCGTGGCCGCTTCTGGTTGCGTCTCTTTGCTTTCTTTTTGCGATCTGGGCCAGAATCGAGGCGGTATTGTTTCCGGCAATCACCCTGGGATATCTTCTGAGCGTTCGGGAGAGCCGCAGGACGATCAACTTTCTGATGTTTCTGTCACCCTTTCTTGCAATCGTGATCTTATCATTGGCCGGAAGGGTGGTTTCCGGCCTGTCTTTTAACGATCTTCACAGGGGGCATGAAATTGCCGGCCAATTCATCGGACCGGTCCGCCAGTATCTGCAACTGACTGAAAGCCTGGAAAACCTGGTCTGGTCCAGCCCGGATCCCTACATGGCATATTTTCTTCCCGAAGCCCGCAACCTCATCTGGCTGATCGCTTTGGGAACACTGTTGAACCGTTTTCTGGAAGCGTTCTTCTACCCGTTTGTCGTCTTTTATATTATCGGACTGTCCGGAATCCGCCGCAAAATCAGGTCGGATACAAGGCTTTTGTATCTGGCGATCCTGACGGTTTCAGGTCTGGCGCTGCTTTATATGCACACCCTTCAAACCTGGATGCTGTACTACCGGTTTTTCGGCATCGTGATGATTCCCGGTGCCGTTCTCTGCGCCTTCGGGCTGGAAAGGCTCCTGGAAATACCGCCCAAGCGGCTGCATGTTCAGCCCGCCGCCGTCTTCTGGATAATCCTTGTGTTTATTGTCGGCGCCGCCCTTCCCAAAAACCTGGAGCCGCCCGATCCGGACAAAACAGTATTCATCCAGATCGCTGAAACCGTTATTCAGAACAGCCCGGCATCGTTTTCTCCCGCCGACGGGGAATCACCGGGGATCCGGATCGCAACCTCCCAGCACACGCAGATGTGGATCTCTTTTTACGCCAATCTCCATCTTCCGGAAACGCCCCCCTGCCCGCTCGATACGGCAAACTGCTGGGAAAGCTTTCCCGATGATCCCGGCCAGTTTTACGCCCGTCTCCGGCAGAACAAACAGAATTTTGTGCTGTGGGAGGAAAAAAACTGGCCTTTCCACAGTTTCACCTTGCCTGATCCGGCTGATCGTCATATTTACAAGGAACTTGGCCGCTGGTATCACAAAGACACGGGAAAAATGATCCTTTATGCGGTCGGCAATATGACGGATGACGGATGACGGAGAACAGATGACGGATGACGGAAACAGCAACTGCGGTGTTCTATCCGCCGGGTGCCGCCCGTCGATCGCCGTTGTGATTCCCCGATACGGCCGCATCGGCGGAGCGGAGAACATGGCGTTTCAGCTCTGCGAACGTCTTGCCGCAATATTTGATATTCATGTGTTTGCCGGAAAATGGGATGCCGGCCCTTCCCGGATCACGTTTCACAAAGTGCCCATGATTCATTTTCCCAGGTGGCTTCAACCTGTCAGCTTTGCGGGATTTGCCCAGCGGAAAATTAAAAACATGGCCTTTGATCTGGTTCACAGCCACGAGCGGATTTTTCGCATGGATTTATTGACATTTCACGGCATCCCGCATCGGACCTGGATTCGCGACATGCGCCAAAAATCCCTGAGCGGGTTTGACCGGGCCACTTGCTGGGCGGAGAAAAAAGGGATTGAAAATCCGGCGCTGAAAATGATCCTGCCGGTTTCATCCCTGGTGAAAAAAGAGCTCCTCAAAAGCTACGTCATTTCCAAAGACCGGGTTTCCGTCCTGCATCCGGGAGTGTCGATGGATCGGTTTTCCCACCTGGACGGCCTGTCCTGCCGCGAACGGATTCGGGCGCATCACGGGTTATCGGCATCGGATGTGGTCATTTGCTTTGTGGGAATGAATTTTGAAATCAAGCGGCTGGATCTGATACTTCAGGCGATTGCCGGAATGAAGCGCGCCGGTTTTTCTTCCGCCTTGCCAAAGCTTTTAATTGTCGGAAAGGGAGATGCGGCGGCGCATCTGAAAATGGCCAAGGATCTCGGGATCGGCGACCGCATTGTCTTTGCAGGCGTTTCGGATGAAGTGGAAGCCCATTACCTGGCAAGCGATTTTTTTGTGATGCCGTCTCGCATGGACACTTTCGGTCTTGTGGTTCTGGAAGCCATGGCGGCAGGGCTTCCGGTTGTCATCAGCGCAACTGTCGGCGCCGCCGATCTGGTGACCCACGGCGTCAGCGGTTTTATTCTGCCGGAAAATCCGACGGCTCGGGATTTGACCGCATTTCTGATCCGGTTGATGAATCCGGAGCTGCGAAGATCAATGGGAATCGCCGCCGGACAGGTTGCCGCTAACAACGACTGGGACATGGTTGCCGGCAAAATGGCCGGGATATACCGGGCACTCATCGCGGGGCAGCATCAAACTTGATCGCCTATTTTATTCACAGGAGACGCCATGACGCCATACCCTGAAATCGACATCTGCCGGGTCCGCACCTGCTCAGCCAGGGACCGGATTTCCAAGGTAACCGCGGATCTGGAAGCCGGTTCCATCCGCGCCGGCATGAGCCTGCGGGAATTTCTGGATGCACTGCCGAAAATACTCAAAGCCGATGAATTGAAGGCGGTTGCCGTGGCCGTTGTCAGGGCGAAAAGGAAAAATAAACCGGTCATTGCCATGATCGGCGGACATGTCATCAAAACCGGATGCAGTCCGGTGCTTGCGGGGCTTGCCCAAAACGGGTATATTACCCATGTGGCGTCAAACGGCGCCGCGGCCATTCATGATACGGAACTTGCCCGCTTTGGTCATACATCGGAAGATGTGGCATCCCAGCTTGAAGACGGATCATTCGGCATGGCCCAAGATACGGCGGCTCTTGTCAATGAAGCTGCCAGACAATCCGCGGCATCCAGGGAAACGCCCGGGGAAGGTTTTGGAGAGGCCGTGGGAAGGCTGCTTCTGGAGGAAGCCCCGCCATATTTGAGCAGGGCACTGACCTATGAATGTTTCCGGCTGAAAATCCCCTACACCCTTCATGTGGCGATAGGAACCGATATTGTGCATCAGCATCCTTCGGCCAGCGGGGCTGCCATCGGGGAGGCTTCATTAAGGGATTTTCGTATTTTTGCGGCATCGGTTTCCCGGCTGGGGGACGGCGGGGTCGTGCTCAATATCGGCAGTGCGGTCCTGATGCCGGAGGTTTTTCTAAAAGCCCTGGCCGTTGCCCGCAACCTGGGATTTTCCGTCACCCATTTTACGACCGCCAATTTTGACATGACCCAGCATTACCGTCCAACCGTAAATGTGGTTCAGCGTCCCGTATTGCCTGGAGGCAAGGGATATGCTATTACGGGTCATCACGAGATCATGATTCCGCTTCTGGCTGCAGCGATTTATGAAACAGCCTTGAAAGCGTGATGAATGCGCCTGGTTGAAGGAAAAGAAATGAATTCAGCGCTGTTTTTGAATCAACTGTACGAGCACATAGACAGTTTTCAGGCTTTGAAGTCCATGGAGCAGGATATCCTCCGTGCGGCACGGGAGTTGACGGCAGCCCTTGAATCCGGCAACAAAATCCTGATCTGCGGAAACGGCGGCTCCGCGGCGGATGCCCAGCACTTTGCAGCGGAACTTGTTGGCCGGTTTGAAATGGAGCGGGCGTCCTTCCCTGCGATTGCCTTGACAACGGATTCATCCATCTTGACGGCAATCGGCAATGACTACGGATTCGAGAAGGTGTTTTCCCGCCAGGTCGAGGGCCTTGGCCGGAAAGGAGATATGCTGATCGCCATTTCCACTTCCGGCGATTCCCCCAATATTTTGGAAGCGGTTCGAAAAGCGGCTTCCATTGGAATGCAGACCATCGGGCTTCTTGGAAAAAGCGGCGGATCCATCAAGGGTGAAGTCGGCTGCCCAATCATTGTTCCGCATTCCCGCACCGCCAGAATCCAGGAAGCCCACAGCTTTATCCTGCATTTCTGGGCATCCTGCATGGATAAAGCATTAAAGGACCCGGATTCATGAATTTGTCCGCATTAAGCCAAAAACGCATCCTGGTTGTCGGAGATGTCATGCTGGATCGGTATCTCTGGGGGGATGCCAGACGGATATCACCGGAAGCGCCGGTGCCGGTTGTCCGAGTCCGGCAGCATTCCGAGGTGCCGGGTGGTGCCGGAAATGTTGCGGCAAATCTGGCCGGCCTGGAATGCCCGGTATCCGTCCTGGGTGTTTGCGGCAAGGATGAAGCCGGAAACCGGTTAAGAGATATTTTCCTTGGAAAAGGCATCGAGCCCCTGCTTCAGGAAAGCGGCTTGCGGCCGACCATCACCAAAACCCGCGTTATGGCCAGAGGCCAGCAGCTCCTTCGCCTGGATGAGGAAGAACCCCGGATCTTAAGTCCGGAGCTGGAAGAAAAAATCATCGACAGATTCGAGCAAACTGCGCCTGTTTGTGATGTTGTCGTCCTGTCCGATTACGGAAAAGGCATCTTTCAGACCCCGGAACTTTGCCGGCGTCTCATCGGCTTTTGCAAAACCCGCGGCATCCCTGTTTTGGTGGATCCAAAGGGAGCGGACTGGGACAGATACCAAGGAGCGACCTGCATCACCCCCAACGCCGCGGAACTGGAACTGGCCGCAGGCAGCGCTTGCGGTGAGAGCGAGCAAGAGCTGCACCGGAGCGCCTCAAACATCCGCCGCCGCTTCAAACTGGAAAGACTTCTGGTCACCCGGGGCTCAAAAGGCATGGTTCTGTATGGTGATGATGCATCCCCCCTCTTGATCCAGGCAAGGGCCCGGGAAGTGTTCGATGTCTCGGGCGCGGGAGATACGGTCATTGCCACGCTGGCAGCCGGTCTTTCACTGGGGATTTCCTTTGCCGAGGCTGCCCGGCTCTCGAATCTCGCGGCTGGAATCGTGGTGGGAAAGCTGGGAACCCAGCCCATTCTCCGTTCCGAGCTGTCGTCAGCCATCGCGCTGAACGACATGCCGCATCAGAGCTCCGGCTTATCCAAAATCGCCGCCCTGGAGTCCGCCCGGATTCTGGTGAAATCCTGGCAGAGCTCAGGCCAGAAAGTGGTATTTACCAACGGGTGCTATGACCTGCTGCATCCAGGCCATATTCACCTGCTGCACCAGTCCAGAGATCTGGGAGATCGCCTGATTGTCGGACTCAATACGGATGCATCGGTAAGGCGCCTGAAGGGAAATACCCGTCCCATTGTGGCGGAAAGGGACCGGGCGGCCATCGTAAGCGCTTTGGGCTGCGTGGATCTGGTAGTCCTGTTTGATGAAGACACGCCGCTTCAACTGATCCAGGTCTTAAAACCCGATATTCTGGTCAAGGGGAAAGATTACCGCCTGGATCAGGTGGTGGGAAGGGAATCGGTTGAATCCTGCGGCGGCAGGGTCTGTCTTGTTCCCCTGCTTCAGGGATACAGCACCACGCAGATCGCGGAAAAAATCGCATCCACGCAAAAGGATGCATAAGACGACACATATCATCATGATTGGGAGGCTGACATGACGATCCACCCGGAACTTTTAAAAATTCTGGCCTGCCCCAAATGCAAGGGCGAAATTTATCTGAACGAGACAGGAGACGGGCTGGTCTGCGGCCGGTGCAAACTGGTTTATGAGATTCGGGACGATATTCCCATCATGCTGATTGAAGAAGCCAAACCGTTTTCCTGACTCCCATGAGCCGTCCCCAGCCTCCCAAACCCGCCAAGCTGCTCATCGGAGTGTTTGCACAAAAACAGGAACGGATGGCTGCCGCGGCATCCGATCTGATGAAGCACTTTGGACCCGTTGATCTGATCAGTCCGCTTTTTCCATTTGATTTTACAACGTATTATGAAAAGGAAATGGGATCGGGGCTGCTTCGCAGATTTTTTGTTTTCAAAACGCTGATCGGACAGGAGAATCTGGCGGAGATCAAGCTTGAAACCAATGCGATTGAAAACAGATTCAGTGCGGACGGCCGGAGACAGGTGAATATCGACCCCGGCTATCTGCTGATGGAACGGCTGGTTCTGGCAACCGGAAAGAATTTTGCGCACCGGATTTATATCGGCAAGTGTATTTATGCCGATCTGACGCTCATTTATCGGAAAGACGGCTACCAGCCCCTTCCCTGGACATATCCGGATTACGCCCATGACGGCGTCCGGCGATTTCTTGTCCTTGTCCGAAATAAGTATATGAAAGATCTGGAAGAGTTAAAGAAAGGCCCTCAATGATCCTCAGCATGACCGCTTTTTCCAGCACGAAACTGACCCTGCCCCCCTTTTCCGTCAATTGTGAAATCCGCGCCTGCAACAGCAAGTCTCTGGATATCTCGCTTCGAATCACCTCGGGATATGCGGCACTTGAAGAAAAAATCAAATCCTTGATTTCCGGAATGATCTGCCGGGGACGCCTGGATATTCTGATTCAGATATCGGAAACCGTTGTTTCGCCCGCCGCCTTTGAAATCGATGCGCCCCGGGCCATAGCCTATTATCAGGTCCTTAGCGAAATCAAGGAGCGGTTTTCGCTGGAATCTCCCGTATCCCTGGAGATGATGACTGCTGCCGGTATCATCAAGCCGTCCGAATCGGAAAAAGACATGGATGCCGCATGGGCCGCGGTCCAGCCCTGCACCCGTGCCGCGGTCTGCGAAATGGTGGCCATGCGCAGGCAGGAAGGAGATTATCTGGCCTGCGACCTTCGAACCCGGCTGGCTGTCATTGAAAATCTACTGGCCAGAATCGAAAGGGAGTCCGAGGGACTGGTTGCCCATTACCAGGAGCGGCTGGTCCGCCGCATTCAAAAGATCACCCGGGGAATTGCGGACATCGACCCGGGGCGCATGGCCCAGGAGGCGGCGTTTCTGGCCGACCGCAGCGATATTTCCGAAGAAATCGTTCGGGCCGGAAGCCACATCGTCCAGTTTCGTCAGTTCATGGATGCGCCGGAGCCGGCCGGAAGGAAGCTGAATTTCCTGCTTCAGGAAATGAACCGGGAATTCAACACCATGGGTTCAAAAACCGAAAATGCATCGGTATCCTACTGCGTTGTCGAGGTAAAAACCGAACTTGAAAAAATCCGCGAACAGGTCCAGAATATCGAATAAGGAGGCTGCTTGGAACCCCATATCATCAATACCGTCCCCAAAATCAATCATATCATGCTGAACATCGGATTTGGAAACGTGGTGGCCGCAAACCGGGTCGTTGCCATTGTCTCCCCCAATTCCGCCCCGGTCAAACGCCTGAAAGACGAAGCCCGGGACGAAAAGCGGCTGATTGACGTCACACATGGCCGCAAAACCCGCTCGGTCCTGGTTACGGACAGCAACCACGTCATCCTTTCCGCCATTCAGACGGAAACCATTTCCCAGAGGCTGTCGACTTTAATGGACGGAAATAACGGACAATGACCCGCATCTCCGGCAAAATTCCGGCAAATGGCCTTTCCTGTGCAACAGGCCGCCTGTTCATTCTTTCCGCGCCGTCCGGCGCAGGGAAAACCACCCTATGCCAGGCGGTGCTCCGGCATTTTCCGGACATGCTGTATTCCGTCTCCCACACCACCCGCTCGCCCCGGCCAGGCGAAACCCGGGGAATCGATTATCATTTTATTGCAAAAGACGAATTCAGGCAGTTGATTGAATCCGGAGAATGGGCGGAATGGGCAAAGGTTCACGGAAACTATTACGGCACATCCGCAACCTTTTTGAATCAGGGGCTGGCCGCGGGACAGGATATTCTCCTTGACATTGATGTCCAGGGGATGATGAAAATTTTGAAACGCTATCCTTCCAGCATTACCGTCTTTATCCGTCCGCCGTCACTCGAAACCCTCAGAAAGCGCCTGGAATCCAGAGGGGGCGACAGGCCGGACGTCATCGAAATCCGGATGACGAACGCAAAAGCGGAAATGGCCCAGTCCCACCGATACCGCCATGTCATTGTGAATGATGATCTTGAGCTTGCCACCCGGGAATTGATACTGCTGATCGACGCCTACCGGCAGAATCCCTAACGCTCAGCCATTGACCCGTTGCCTGCAACCCATTAGCCATTTTATCCATACCGCCATGAAAACAGAAATTCTTTACGGCATCCATCCGGTGCTGGAAGCCCTGAAAGCCGGCAGAAGAACCTGTCTTGAGATCTATATTACAACAGACAGGACCCCTTACCGTCTGTCCGAAGTGACAGAGGCGGCAAAAACGCTGAGACTTCCGGTCAAATCCCTGACCGCTTCCCAGTTGTCCGTTCTTTCTGGCACGGAAGCCCATCAGGGCATCGGCGCAAAAGTAAGTGAATATCCGCTGGTTGAACTGGAATCCCTTGCAGCAGCTTCACCGGAAAGCAGCTTACCCTCCTTCCTGGTGATTCTGGACGGCATCGTGGATCCGCAAAACCTGGGCGCCCTGGTTCGAACCGCCCTGTGCGCGGGTGTTGACGGCATTCTCTTTCCAAAGGACCGGTCGGCCTCTCCCCTGCCCTCTGTCTCCAAGTCATCGGCAGGCGCCATGGAACATCTTAAAATGGCCATGGTCACCAACCTGTCGGCGACCATTCAGGAGCTGAAGCATTCGGGACTCTGGATTGCCGGCCTGGATCAATCGGCCCAACAGTCCATCTACACCATGGATTTGACCGGGCCCATCGCCATTGTGATCGGCGGAGAGGAAAAAGGCATCCGCCCCCTTGTCCAGAAGCAGTGCGATTATCTGGTTTCGATCCCCCAGAGGGCCGGGTTCAACTCTCTGAACGCATCGGTTGCCGGCGCCGTTGTCATGTACGAGGCCGTGCGGCAGCGCCTGCATGCACCCTGTTGATCTGCCGACATGTTTTTAGATGCAGTTGCCGGCAGACATCCCGGCAAATCTCGATGAACGCGTTAAATCTTAAATCCAACGGGTGCCCTTATAAGGATAAATTATGGACTCATTTCAACGTATTACAATTGATGCAAACGGCCGCCTGAACGTGCCCGACTGTCCCGTTATTCCCTTTATTGAAGGCGACGGCACCGGTCCGGATATCTGGCGGGCAACCCGCAACGTAGTGGATTCGGCGGTGCAAAAAGCCTATTCAGGAAATAAAAGAATTCAGTGGCTGGAAATCCTTGCCGGAGAAAAAGGGTTTCACCAGACCGGAGAATGGCTTCCGGAAAAGACCCTTGAGGCCATCCGGCGCCATGTCGTGGCCATCAAGGGGCCGCTCACGACACCGGTCGGAAAGGGCATTCGAAGCGTCAATGTCACCCTTCGGCAGAAACTGGACCTTTATGCCTGTATCCGGCCTGTCCGCTATATCCAGGGGGTTCCCAGCCCCATGAAATTCCCTGAAAAAGTCAATATGGTGATATTCCGGGAAAATACCGAAGATGTTTATGCCGGCATCGAATGGCCGTCCGGAAGCAAGGAAGCGGAAAAAGTCATCCGGTTCCTGGAGGAAACCATGGGCGTTTCGATCCCGGACCGGGCCGGCATCGGCATCAAGCCCATGAGCCCCAAAAACAGCAAGCGACTTGTGGCGGCCGCCATTTCCCACGCCATTAAAAACAGGCTGCCCTCGGTTACCCTGATGCACAAGGGCAATATCATGAAATTCACCGAAGGCGCCTTCTGCCAGTGGGGGTATGAGGTGGCCCGGGAGAACTTCGCGGATCAAACGATCACGGAAGGCGCGCTTTTTGAAACCCGTGGCGGGGTTCAGCCCGAGGGAAAGACCGTTATCAAGGACCGCATCGCGGACATGCTGTTTCAGCAGGTGCTGCTCAGGCCGGAAGAATTTCACGTCATCGCCACCCCCAACCTGAACGGGGATTATCTTTCCGATGCCCTGGCCGCCCAGACAGGGGGCCTCGGGATGGCGCCCGGCGCCAATATCGGAGACGATTGCGCGGTATTTGAAGCCACTCACGGCACGGCCCCGAAATACGCGGGGCTGGACAAGGTCAACCCCGGCTCCCTGATTCTGTCCGCCGCCTTGATGCTGGAGCACATGGCATGGAAAGAAGCCGCCGCCCGGATTCGAGACTCCCTTCAGGCCGCCGTTCAGGCCGGCACCGTCACCTACGACCTGGCCCGCCAGATACCCGGCGCTACCGAAGTTTCCTGTTCCGGTTTTGCCGAGGCCATGATTCAAAAAATGGAGACATGAGCGCCCTGTTCCGGATTCTCAAAGCCTTTGTAGAAGCCGTCTTTCCCAGCCGGTGCCTGAACTGCGGGACATTTATGCGTCCGAATCCGCAACCAGCGGGTGAAAGGCTTGGCGACACCATCGAGCTGACTTTCAGGCAGGCCATGAACCGATTCCTGTGCCCGGACTGCCTGATGGATTTTCAACCGGTCCAGTCCCCTCTGTGCAGCCGGTGCGGCGCTGTTTTTTCCGCCCTTGATGCGGAGGATCATCTCTGCGAACACTGCATTCGGGCGCCGAGACATTTCCACCAGGCCCGTGCCGCCGGAATCTATGAGGGCGCACTCCGGCGATTGATTCAGGGTTTCAAGTTTCACGGCAAAATTCATCTGGCAAGGCCTTTTGGGCTCCTGATGCTTCACGCATTTTACGACAGCTTCGCACAAGATGATTCGGCTGTCCCCCGCATTGTTGTTCCGGTTCCCCTGCATGCCGCAAGACATCGAAAACGCGGATTCAATCAGGCCTTTCTTCTGGCCGACCAATTGATCGCGCTGAACCGGCTGCATTCGGTCCCCGGCAGGTTCGCCCTGGAAACCATCCGGGATATGCTGCTGCGATGCCGATCGACGCATCCCCAGACCGGACTGAACAAGGACCGGCGAAAAACGAACATTGCGGGAGCATTTAAAGTCCGTACTCCGGAAAATGCTTCCGGAAAACATATCCTGCTCATTGATGACGTCTATACAACCGGAGCCACGGTGGATGAATGCGCTAGCGTTTTCATCCGGGCCGGAGCGGCCCGCGTGGATGTCCTGACGCTGGCAAGGGCTTAAAAAAAAGCATGATACACCGGCACGAACACAGCCTTTCCTATTTACAGTTTCCCCACCTGTCCGAATATGCGGATATCCGGCACGGGATTTTCACCCGTCAGGGCGGATTCAGCAAGGGCTGCTATCAGGGCCTGAATGTCGGCATGGGAACCGGGGACAACGTTCACCATGTGCTTCAGAACCGGGCGGCCATTTCCGGCTGCATGGGGCACTGCGAGCTTGTTTTCGCCAATCAGGTCCATGGAACGGCCATTATCAAAGATTGCGCAGGCGGCCATTCCGGCAACTCCCATTTTCTGTTCAAAGCCGCAACCGGGGATGCCCTTATCACCGATGCACCCGGAAAAACCCTGGTCATCCAGACGGCGGATTGCCAGGCGGTGCTGCTCTATGATCCGGTTCGAAAAGCCGCCGCCAATATTCATTCGGGCTGGCGGGGAAGTATTCAGAATATTATTGGACTCACGGTCCAGGCCATGATAAAGGAGTTCGACAGTAATCCCAAGCATCTTCTGGCAGGCATCGGCCCATCGCTGGGCCCATGCTGCGCGGAATTCATTCACTACCGCACCGAAATACCCAAGGTGTTCTGGCCCTATAAAAACAAGTCGGACTGCTTTGATTTTTGGGCCATGAGCAAGGACCAGTTGACGGGAGCGGGAATTTCCGGGGACAATATCGTTTCCAGCAGACTGTGCACCCGGTGCCGGACGGATCTTTTCTTTTCGTACCGGAAAGAAAATACAACCGGCCGGTTTGCCGCGGTGATCGGAATCAAATAAAAAGCTTTCCATGCAAATCGACAGCGCCACCATTTTATGGAATCAGCCCATGGGCTCACGCTGCTACCGGATCGGGATCACCACTTCCGCCCGGTATGCCTATGCCGCCCCCGGCCAGTTTGTGATGCTTCGCCTGCCTGGCCAGACCGACCCCTTGCTGCGCAGGCCTTTTTCCATTCACCGGCTGATCGCGTCTGAAAACGGCATCCTCCAGGGAATTGAAATTCTGGTAAAGGTCGTTGGCAGGATTACCCGCAGCCTTTCCTTCTGCCAGCCCGGCGACACCCTGGACATCCTGGGGCCTCTGGGGCACGGATTCTCCATCCCTTCCGGCTGTCGCCGCATTTTCATGGCGGCCGGCGGCATCGGGGTCGCTCCCATGCTGTTTCTGGCGAACTGGCTGTTCAAAAAACAGGTTGACCTGTCACGCTGCATCCTGTTTCTGGGCGGCAGGAACAAGGGCGATATTTTATGCGAAGCGGATTTTGCCGCCCTGAATCTGCCGGTTACGATCACAACGGATGACGGCAGCCTGGGCGACCAGTGCCTGATCACCCACCCGCTTGAAATTTGCGCAAGAGAAAGGCGGCCGGACATCATTCTGGCCTGCGGGCCTTCCGGCATGCTGGCCTGCGTGGCCGGCATTGCCGAATCCCTGGAAATTCCCTGCCAGGTTTCCCTTGAAACCGCCATGGCCTGCGGCATGGGCGCCTGTCTGGGCTGTGCGGTCAAGGGCAGGCGGCCGGACGCCAAACGGCTGCATGCCTGCCTGGACGGCCCGGTGCTGGATTGCCGTCAAATTGATTTTTTGCATTGACTTGAAAATGATCCTATGTTAGTTGCAGGAAACTTCAAACAGGAAGCCATGAACCTTTCCGAAACGAAAGGATGTTCTTTTTCATGAAACGGGAAACCAGACGGAACATCAGAGAGCTGGCCTATTACAGCAGCCTGGGATTATCGGTCGCCCTGTCCATTTTCATCGGGCTGGCTGCAGGCATTTACCTGGACAGATATTTTGAAAGTTCCCCCTGGCTGACCCTTATCTGTCTCTGCCTTGGCGTTGCGGCCGGTTATCGCAACATCGGCCTGGCAATCCGGAAAAGCAGGGATTTGTAATATATTGCATGAGCCATCACCGGCCGTATTCGAACCATAAGCGATAAATGACGGAAAATACTGAAAACACTTCGATTCAAAACCGCATCCTGACCTTTGTGACCCGAGCCAACTGGCTGGTGTTTGCGGGGGTGTGCGCCGGGGGTCTGCTAATAGCCTCTCCGGATATGCTGCGGGGTATCATTTTCGGGGGATTGATCGTCACCATCAATTTTCACCTGTTGTCCCGGACCCTCAAAAAATCGCTTGCGCCGACCAAGCTTACCTCCCACAATGTCATTCTGGCCAAATACTACGTGCGGTTCACCCTCAGCGGATTTATTATTTTCATCCTGATATCCGGGCATTATGTCCACCCCCTGGGGCTTTTTATCGGTCTTTCCGTTGTTGTCGCCAGCATCATGCTCGCCACGCTTCGTGAACTTAAAAACCTTTTTTTCAAGGAGGCAATGTAAGGTGGAACATCCCTATCTCTTTTTTGTCAAGCTTTTCGAGGCCATTGGCCTGGGGCATTTTGCTCATGCCTATCCCCATGTCATCTATTCATGGGTCGTCATGGCGCTCCTGATCGTCTTTGGCGCGTTGGGCACAAAAAGCATCAGCATGATTCCTTCGGGCGGGCAGAATTTCTTTGAAGTCATCATCTCCGGGATTGAAGAATTCATGGTGGATGTCACCGGAGAGGAAGGTCGCTGGTTATTGCCGCTGGCTGCAACGATTTTTATCTATATTTTCTGTTCCAATCTGATCGGACTGGTGCCGGGCTTTTTTCCCCCGACCGCCAGCCTGAACACCACCGCCTCCTGCGCGCTGACGGTTGTCATCTTTACCCACATCATCGGCATCAAATACCACGGCATCAAGTATATCAAGCATTTTTGCGGCCCGGTGTGGTGGATGATACCAATTATTCTGCCGATTGAAGTCATCGGCCACCTTGCCAGAATTCTGTCCCTTTCTTTCCGTCTTTTCGGAAACATGATGGGCCATGAACTGGTTCTGGGAATTTTGTTCTTTCTTGCCGGCGCTTTTTTTGCCCCGCTGCCGATCATGGCCCTGGGTATTTTTGTGGCGCTGGTTCAGGCCTTTGTTTTCTTTCTGCTTTCAATCATGTATTTCACCGGCGCCATGGAACATGCGCACTGATTCGAAAGTTCGATACAACATGCAGTTTTTATCAATCTGTTAACAGGTCGTATCACACAGATTTCAAATAAATGTTCACCCGGTTTGGGATAATGGAAGAAGCCCAAATGTATTCACATCAACCAGAAGGAGAAAGAAAGTATGGAAGCACAAGCATTACAGTTTTTCATCGCATGCGTAACGGCGGCAGGTTTCGGAATTGCAGTAGCAGCATTTGGTTGCGGTATTGCCCAGGGCCTTGGTTTGAAGGCTGCCGTCGAAGGCATTGCACGTAATCCCGAATCTTCAGGCAAAGTCACCGTCACCCTGCTGATCGGTCTGGCCATGATCGAGTCTCTTTGTATTTATGCACTCGTCATCGC
>JBBIPX010000043.1:17935-24092 GCA_037442625.1 Desulfobacteraceae bacterium | reverse complement strand
AAGGAAATCGCCATTACAAAAGAAGGCGTGCAGACGGTGCTCCGCAAAAGCGAGATACCCCCTGCGCCCGCATCTCCGGCGCCTGCTCCGGCTCCGGCACCCGCAGAGGGAGCAGCGCCGTCTGTTGATGCCGCGGCAGCCAAACCGGCGGAAGTCCAGTGGCTTACGGATCAGGGAAAGCCTGCCGATCTGTCCAAGATGAACCGGCTAGTTTCCGCGCTGTCCCAACTTTCCTGTGAATCCTACCTGGACGGGAAAAGCATCGCCGATTTTTCCAATCCCATCACCAGCATCGTCATCAAGGGGAAAAAAGACTACACCCTGACCCTTTACGCAAAACCCGAAAAAGACGCCAAAGGATATCCGGCGTCATCTTCTGAAACCGCGTCCGTGTTTATCCTGTCGGACCGTCAGGCCGAGCCGCTGATCGCCGATCCGGGAGCCCTGACCGGTAATGCGGAAACCCCGGAGCAGAAAAACTGACCGAGAAGGGACGGATTTTTCGCCGGCTCATCAGCCCTTGACGGAGACCTCAAGTCCCCGCCAAGCGCTTGGCCAGCCATGCAAGCGACTGGCTCACATCATAAAGATTCCTGCATTCCGACGGCGCGCCAGGTATTTTTTTGCGCCATGGGTGCCGGTTGCCGGGCGCGGTCCTGACCCTGACAGCGCGGACATCGCCGTCCTGCCGCATATATTGAAAGACAATTTCCCAGGCCGGATCATACGCATCGATCAACCGGGCTGTTTCCATATCGGGACTGCCGGGCTTATAGACCGCAAATCCAAGATTCACCTGATCCTGAAGGATGTTTTCGGACAGTCCCTGGCGATCCAGAAACACCGCTCCTCTCCCGTTTTCCTTGTATTTTTCAAAGGCAAACAGTGCAATCTGCTCTCAGCAGTCTTCGGAGATAATATCAAAATCATCATCCGAAATACTTCCACACGTCTCAGTTGTTTTCATTTCCGATATTCTCCCAAAAATTTCAAGATACTCCACCATATCATATCTGCACGGACAAATAGTGTCCTACCACCTTTAAATAAATAATAAAAGTTTACTTTATGGATCGCCAAGGATTTGTTTCTTCACAATTCCTCGACACAAGTGCTTGCAGAAAATAACATATCATGAGAATAAGTGCTTGCAGAAAATAACATATTGAGGCATTTTATGCACTATGGAAAGAAATATAACGGCTGCTTTAAATGCTTGGAAATTATCCTCCGATCGTAAGCCCCTGATTCTCCGGGGCGCGCGCCAGGTCGGAAAGACTTATTCCCTGAAAGAGTTCGGCGCAAAAGTTTTTCCCGGCTGCCATTATGTGAATTTCGAGGAGGATGAACGTCCCGGCCGGATTTTTGATCGGGATCTGAAACCGGACCGGATTCTTGATGAGCTGCAATTCTACCTTGATCAAGCCATTCATCGCCATGCGGATCTGATTATCTTTGATGAGATCCAGCGTTGCCCCAGGGCCTTGACCGGCCTGAAATATTTCTCCGAAGAAATGCCCGAACTGGCTCTTTGCGCCGCCGGATCTCTTCTGGGTGTAGGTCTTAATATGGAATCATTCCCAGTCGGGAAAGTACAATTCCTGGATATGCATCCTCTGACCTTTTTTGAATTTCTGGTCGGTATCGGCAAAGATCGTCTTGCCGAGTTGATCGGGGAGCATGATTTGTTCCAGCCCATCCCGGATACGGCACATGAACAACTGTGGGAATTGTGGAAACACTATCTGGTTGTGGGCGGACTGCCCGAAGTGGTAAATCGTTACCGGGAAAGACAGGAGAATTTGTTCGAAGCGATGCAGTTTGTGCGTAAAACGCAGCGGGATCTGCTGGATGCCTATGTCGCCGACATCGCCAAGCACAGCGGAAAGGCCAATGCCCTGCATATCGAAAGGCTTTGGCGCAACGTCCCGGAGCAACTCGGTAAGGCCGGCAGTGGCTCGACCGTAAAATTCAAACTCCGCGACGCCGTTCCCGGGATTCGGGGCTACGAGCGATTGTCCTCTCCGCTGGATTGGCTGGATGGTGCCGATCTTATCATTCGGATTCCCATCGTTGATGCCGTCGGCATTCCCCTCTCCGCCTATGGAAAAGAGAACCGTTTTAAACTTTATTTCTTTGACACCGGCCTTCTGGGCGCCATCAGCGGCATTTCGCCTTCGGTCTTTCTCAATTACGGATTCGGCAGTTATCAGGGTTACATCGCTGAGAATTATGTGGCACAGGAACTGCGGGCCAGCGGCATCAGAAACCTATACTGCTGGCAGGGGCGTACGGCGGAAGTGGAATTTCTGCTTGAAAATGAAGCGGGAATCGTGCCCGTGGAGGTCAAGTCCGGCAGAGTGACCCAGTCCAAGAGCCTGAAAGTGTATTCGGATCGTTACCAGCCAAAGCTTGCCTATGTTCTGAGCGCCAACAACATCACCCGGCAAAAAATCCGCCATTACCTTCCTCTCTACCTGGCCAGCCGATTGAAAGTTTGAGTGAATCGGATAATGACAGATGCCCGGTTGTATGCTATGGACTAAGCCTTTAAATTGGATTATACTTTCATGCAATAACGTTGTTGGATAGGTACGCCGCGCACGCTGAAGAATTTGAAACCTTTCTTTTTTCACGCTTTACGAGACATTCATTCATGAAAATCGCATATTTTGACTGTTTTGCCGGCGCCGGCGGCGATATGATTCTGGGGGCGCTGGTGGATGCCGGGCTTGATCCGGATCTGCTGAACCGCGAACTGGCAAAGCTGCATCTCGATCATTACGCGCTCAGTTTCGTACCTGTGGTCAAAAAAGGGATAGGGGGCACCCGGGCCGTTGTCAATATTGACACCCAAATGCATCAACCGCACCGGGGCCTTCAGGATATTTGCAGCCTGATTGAGGCCAGCGAACTCTCCGGCGACATCCGCCAAAAAAGCGTTGCGATTTTCACCCGCCTGGCCATGGCCGAGGCCAGGGTTCACCGGACCGAAGTGACGGCGGTTCATTTTCATGAAGTCGGGGCAATCGATGCCATCATTGACGTGGTGGGGTCGGTTTCGGCCCTGTCGCTTCTGGGAATTGAAGCCATCTATTGCTCCGCCCTGCACCTCGGGTCGGGTACCGTTACTTGCGCACACGGCATTCTGCCGGTGCCGGCGCCGGCAACGCTTGAACTTGTCAAGGGGGTTCCGGTTTATGCTACGGGAATCCAGGGAGAACTGCTGACCCCGACCGGAGCCGCCATCCTGACCACACTGGCCAAGGGATTCGGCCCCCTGCCGGTGCTGTCGATTGAAACATCCGGTTACGGATCCGGCATGGCGGATCCTGAAATCCCCAATCTGCTTCGCGTTGTCATAGGAGAAGCCGCCTCTGTGAACGACTGCCAGACGGATCAGGTTGCAGTCATTGAAACCGCCATCGATGACATGAACCCGCAGATTTACGATTTTGTGATGAATCAGGCATTAAATCTGGGAGCCCTGGATATTTTCTTTAAACCCATCCAGATGAAAAAAAACCGGCCTGCCGTTTTGTTGACCCTGATGTGCCGGCCCGGTGACCTGCAGCGGTTTTCCCGGTTTCTCCTGAAAGAAACCACTTCCATCGGACTGCGATGGCGCTTTGAAAACCGGATCAAGGCCAAAAGGGAGATCCGGGAAGCACAAACTTCACTGGGAAGCGTCCGGGTCAAGACAGCCCGTTTTCAGGGGGATATCATCCATCAATCGCCGGAATTCGAGGACTGCAAAAAAATCGCGTTGTCCAAAAACATGCCTTTAAAAGAGGTTATCTCCAGGGTCTTTCAGGAGATTTTGCCCCGGGATGCTTCCGATTCCGGCATACCACCAGCCCCCCCCCCATGAAACAGCTATATTATAAGCCGTCCTTTCCGCCCAAGCCTGTTTTTACATTCGGCGACGGCCTGATTCTGCTGGGGCTTGCGGCAATCCTGTACGGCGGCATCCGACTGGCCTTTGACGCCCCGTCCTCCTGGTTTCTGGATATCCTTTCCCGATCCTGGCTGATGGATTTTTTTCAGCGGCGGATGGAGATGCTGAACGAACGGATGGACCGGTTTTTTCAAGGGATGAATGCATCCCGCATCGCACCCGGCGCATCCCCGGGCAGGAAAGGGCCCGGAAGCTGATCGATACCATCGGGCTGGACGGGTTTGAGTCCGCCTATCCGCGGGAGCTTTCCGGCGGCATGCGCCAGATGGTCGGCTTTGCCAGAGCGCTTGCTGTGGAGCCGGAACTGCTGTGCCTGGATGAGCCGTTTTCGGCCCTGGATGTCCTGTCCGCGGAATCGCTCCGCGGCGAATTGATGGAGCTGTGGCTCAACAAATCCATCCCCACCCAGGCGATTTTGATGGTTACCCACAATATTGAAGAAGCGGTGCTGATGGCCGACCGGATCGTGGTCATGGGAAAAGATCCGGGCCGCATTGTATCCGAAATTCAGGTATCGCTCCGGCACCCGCGGCACCGAAAGGATGTTTCGTTTCAGAATCTGGTGGACAGCGTGTATGCCGCGGTTGCCGGCCAGACCCGTCCGGAAACCGAATCCCTGGGAACGGCGCCGGGTCAGCCGGGCGCCACCCGTCGGCTGCCCCGCGCGCTCCTGAATCAGTTGGCCGGCCTTGTTGAAAAACTCTCCGATGAAGGCGGCCGGGCGGATCTCTACCGGATCGGCGGCGAGCTTTCCCTGGAGCTGGATGATTTGCTGCCGATTGTCGAGGCGGGGGTTCTGCTGGGATTTCTTTCGGTTCAGGAAGGCGATTTACATCTGGCGCTGCTGGGACAGACATATGCCGAAGCCAGCATTCTTGCCAGAAAGGAAATGCTGGCGGGCCGGGTTCTCAGGATGCCGGTCATTGCCTGGATTTACGAGTCCCTGCGAAGGGACGACAATCACAGGCTGTCCTGGGAGTATTTCCTGGACAAACTTCAGGCCGATTTCGGCAACCGGGCCGAAGATCAGCTCGACATCGCCATCAGTTGGGGGCGTCATGCCGAGCTATTCGCCTATGATGACGACACCGGAGAATTGTATCTGGAATAGGAACTCGCAAAAATCCCGCCAGTGTTTGCCAAGCAGATTGCAACTGCCGTTCAAAACTCCTTGAACTCGCGGATCATCTTTGCTACAAGTAATGGTTATTTGGAAGAAGGTGTAAAGGGGGAAGAACATGATTCGCGCAGGTATTGTTGGGGCTACCGGGTATGCTGGCGCCGAACTGGTCCGGCTGCTGGCAGGTCATCCGGCCGTGGAATTGACGCTGCTGACTTCCAGGCAGTATGCGGGCACGCGCTTTGATGCCGTTTTTCCGTCCATGGCCGGCGTCGTGGATCTGGTATGCCGGGACTACTGCCTGGATGCGGCCTGCAGCCAGACCGACATCATTTTCATGGCGCTGCCGCACCAGCTTCCCATGTCCTTTGTCCCGCAGCTTCTGGAAAACGGCAAAAAAGTGATCGATCTTTCGGCGGATTTCCGGTTTCGGAATGTCGCCGTTTATGAACAGCATTATCAGCCGCACACGGCCGCGCATCTTGTTGAGGAATCGGTTTACGGCCTGAGCGAGGTTTACGGGGAGCAGATCAAAACGGCGCGCCTGATCGGGAATCCGGGCTGTTATCCCACCAGCGTGCTGCTGCCCCTGATTCCGCTGCTGAAAAGCGGCCTCATCGATGCAAGCGGAATCATCGCCGATTCCAAATCCGGGGTCAGCGGCGCAGGCCGTTCCCTGTCCCTGACCGCCCACTACTGTGAAGTCCAGGAATCCTTTAAAGCCTATAAAGTCGGCCAGCACCGCCACAACCCGGAAATGGACGAGGTTTTAAGCATCGAAGCCCAAAAACCGGTTTCGATCACCTTTGTTCCCCACCTGGTTCCCCTGAGCCGGGGGATGCTGACCACACTTTATGCCACCCCGGAAAAATCCGTCGGACCGGAGGATATCCGGGACTGTCTGGCCTCTTTTTATGCCGGACGCCATTTTGTCCGGCTCTGTCCGGACACCAAGCTGCCGGATACCCGCAATGTCCGCGGCACCAATTTTTGTGATATCGGATTTAAACTGGACGCACCCCGGAACCGCCTGGTCCTGATTTCCGCAATCGACAATCTGGTGAAGGGCGCGGCCGGGC
>JBBIPX010000043.1:0-17835 GCA_037442625.1 Desulfobacteraceae bacterium | reverse complement strand
AACCGCCTGGTCCTGATTTCCGCAATCGACAATCTGGTGAAGGGCGCGGCCGGGCAGGCCGTTCAAAACATGAATCTCATGCTGGGGCTGGATGAAACAACAGGGCTTCGGCAAGTTCCTTATCCGGTTTGATTTCCGGAAAAATCCGGAAAGGTTGAGCAGAATCAGTTGTTAAAAACAGATGCAGGAATCACCCACCATTTACCCAAAAAAGGAGATCCAACATGACAGCAAAGTTAATCCTGGGCACTGAAATCCGCGAGCAAATCCTGGAAGAAATTACGGCCGAAGTCAAGGCGATCAAGGCAAAACACGGCGTGGTGCCGGGGCTGGTGACCATCCTGATCGGCGCCAATCCGGCTTCGATGTCTTACGTCACCTTGAAGATTCAAACCGCGCACCGGGTCGGATTCAACGAGGTTCAGGATTCCCAGCCGGTGGATATTTCAGAGGCGGACCTTCTGGCGCTCATCGACAAATACAACAAGGATGATTCCATCAACGGAATCCTGGTGCAGTTGCCGCTCCCCAAACACATCAATGAAAAGAAGGTGCTGAACGCCATCGATCCGGACAAGGATGTCGACGGCTTTCATCCCGTGAACGTGGGGCGCCTGATGATCGGCGGCTCCGAAGTCAAATTCCCGCCCTGCACCCCGGCCGGCATCCAGGAGATGATCGTTCGGGCCGGCGTGGAAACCAAGGGCGCCGAAGTCGTGGTGGTCGGCCGTTCCAACATCGTCGGCAAACCCATTGCCAACATGATGCTCCAAAAAGGCCCCGGCGCCAATTCAACAGTCACGATTGTGCATACCGGCACCAAGAATATGGACGTCCACTGCAAACGGGCGGATATCCTGATCGTGGCTGCAGGCGTTCCGGGCCTGGTCAAACCCGAATGGATCAAACCGGGCGCCTGCGTGATCGATGTGGGCGTCAACCGGGTCGGCGAGAAAGTCAGTGAAAAGACCGGCAAGAAAATCGCCATCCTGAAAGGGGATGTGGATTTCGATGCAGCCAAGGAAATTGCGGGCTCCATCACGCCCGTGCCCGGCGGCGTCGGCCCCATGACCATCACCATGCTGATGAAAAACACTCTCAAATCCCTGAAATTCAAACTGGGTATCGCATAGCCTCACCCGAAACAGCCTTTTTGTGGATTCCTTGGATGGCCCGTTGAATCAACCCCTTCGGGCCATCTTCAAGGATGCGCAAGGGCTGCCCTCCATTCCCGGTTGCCGTTCGCAAGTGTCACAATATCCCGGCCATGCCACGTTTCCAGTTCCCGCCAAAATAATGAGTAGAGCCAGTAGGCGCGGGAAAGTCCCTTGGTCTCCAACCGGGACGCCTCGATTCCAGGTCCCGGGGGTGAGGATAGAGAAAACGAGCCGCCGGAAGTACGCTGATGGTCAAGATCGCCGGGATGAGCAAGATTGCAAATCCGGTCTGATAGATTCCTTTGAAATAAAGTACCGCGGCAACGATCAAAGGGCCGAGCATGGCGCCGATCTGGTCCATTGCTTCATGCAGTCCGAAACTCCATCCGCATCACCGCGTTTGAAACAATATGGATCAATCCGTGCCGTCCGGAGGATGGCTTTCAAAATAAATCATCGCAAACGGTTCTATGGCTTTACGTATTGACCGGGTGTACCGGGAGAATACTTCAGTCGGATGTTTTCTTCCATCGGGAGTCAGGTCTTGAAACATTTGCATGCGAAGACCCCGGCTGATCTCAATCTGCACGCCCATACCGCGACCGCACAGGTTGCAGATGTTGGCATAATCGATCCCGCTGAAGTGTGATTCCGAACATTCCGTCGTATGAAAACCCGATTTATGCAGTTCCTGCAGAATCTGCTGCTTTAATTCGTTATCCAGTCCGCCCAAAAAAGTCGTCGGCTTCATGTCCGCACAGCCATGAATGGAAATGATGATTTCGGAAACGCAAACGATTTCCATGGCGGTCGGTTCGTCAAAACGGGTGCTGGTGATGTGCAGAGACCGGTTGCCCCGGCTTTTTATTCCTTCAAAAGAGTAGAATGAGTGTTCCTGGCCGGCGATGGCATCGGCGATCCGCGTTGTTCCCGGCTCGATATCACCGCCGTGGATGCCGAAAATGGCGATGCCGGAGCAACCGATTCGAAAGTAGATACGATAGTCGGTATTCTGCCGTTCGCTTTGTCTGAGATTCTCAAAATTGGTATATTGGTCCAACTGCCCCCTCCCTTTATTTTGATGGCCGTCCATTTCTATGGATTCGGAAACTGCCATTTTCCAATATCGGCGTCGGTCGCAGCAGTGACCGGCATGACTTGTCCTGACGCCAACTTAATCCCGAAGTGTGGCTTTGATGCGAAGCGGATTGAACAGCAAGTCCAAAGCATCCAGAATATCGCGGCAGACCACTTTGGCTACGGCAACCAACTCCCCGGAACATCCCTCCGGCCCCACGACTGCGATGCCCAGTGCTGCCATTTTAACCATTTCAATATCGTTGCGGCCGTTACCGATAGCCGCTATTCCTGAACTTTTTAAACCGGCGATGAAGTCCGCTTTGTCCCGGCCGGTTTGAATGAGATGGAAAGACACGGGCAGCCCCTCAATCTGCTTGGCTGCGGTACCGAAGGTGTCCGCCGTCAGGACGGTGATATTCAGTTTTTGCCCGAGCTTTTTCAGTCGTTCATCCACTCCCGGCAGCAGCACGCCGTCACATGATAAAGTTCCGGTAAAATCAAGAAGCAGATGCGTCAATGTCAACGTCCGGTTGTCCGGCATATCCACTTGAATTCCCGCATGAATCGAATCCATCTTCATCTTCGCTTTCTCCTTTTGGTTACAGTTCGAGTCGTCTCGAAAGTTGTCTTTTTATAGACCTGTTGAGCTTATTCTTAGTTTAATGGGAAAACTGCATGGCCACAAATAAAAATGTAACGTTAATTACAATTTATTATTGACAATGAATGGCATAATTATAAACGTGCATTACAATATTCCGAACCTTCAAGGGCCAGGGTTGGGGAGGTGATTGAAAAAGCACTGGTTGCGTCGCGGAATGAAGAAAATGGCGAGCTGATCGAAAAATGTGAAGACTATTTCAAAGAGATCGAGCATGAAATTGAAAAAAAGAACTTTACCTTTAGAGATTAAAAACCTGCGAGAAGCTGTTCGATGATTTCGCAAAAACGGTTTTTCTGCACACGCAGGGCAGCAGCGAAACCCGTAAGCCGGGAAAAGCAAGGGATAAAAAGAAATTTCTGAAAGCACGGATTCCCGATCCTGAAAGCACGGTCAACGTGCATGAAGAAAGGAAGAGAGCAGGAAATGAATAAGGAAAAAAAATTCTTCGGTTTCGGCAAAAACGTCACCGTTGCCGGACTGGTCAGCTTCTTCATGGATATCAGTTCCGAGATGATTTATCCCCTGGTTCCGCTTTTTCTGGCCAATGTTATCGGGGTCAATAAATCGGTGATCGGCCTTATTGAGGGAGTTGCCGAATCGACTGCCAGTATTCTGAAGGTGTTCTCCGGATATTTTTCAGACCGGATCGGCAACCGCAAATGGCTCATGACCGCCGGCTATGGCATCTCGACCCTCAGCAGACCCTTTATCGCCCTTGCCGCGGGATGGCATCAGGCGATGGGCTCCCGTTTTATTGACAGATTCGGCAAAGGCATACGCACCGCGCCGCGGGATGCCATTATTGCGGAGTCAACAGACAGTGCGTATCTGGGAAGGGCCTTCGGGTTTCACCGGTCCATGGACACGTTGGGGGCAGTGGCCGGCCCTGCTCTGGCATTTTTCCTCCTCAGCGTTTTATCAAACGATTATCGAAAGATATTTTGGCTATCCATGATTCCCGGTGTTATCGCCGTGCTGCTGATTGTATTTTTTATTTCGGACAAAAAGAAGTCCGTGGCCTCTCACGCGGATAGGCCGAAACTGACCCTGAATCATTTTGACTGGCGCTTTCGATTTTTTGTTGTGATTGCCGGCATCTTTGCGCTCGGCAATTCCAGTGATGTGTTTCTGATTTTAAGAGCCCAGCAGGTCGGTATTTCAGCGGTCATGATCCCCGTTGTCTACCTGGTGTTTAATCTGGTTTATTCACTGTCCGCAATTCCGGCAGGCATCGCCGCGGACCGGTTCGGTAAAAAAAGAATCATATTTTGGGGATTCGTGTTGTTTTCGGCTCTGTATTGGGGCTTTGCGAAGGCAACCGAACCCAAAAGCATCTGGGTTTTATTCGGTCTGTACGGTCTTTTCATGGGCCTTACGGAAGGCATTCAGAAAGCTTTTCTGACCACCATCATCCCGGCGGATTTCAAGGCAACGGCTTTCGGTGTGTTCAATACGGTTGTTGGAATTGCGACACTTCCGGCAAGCCTGATCGGCGGGTGGCTTTGGGACAAGGTATCCCCGTCCGCAACGTTTTATTTTGGAGCCATAACGGCAGCGTTCTCGGCCCTGCTGTTTATCGGTTTTGCAACGTTTGTCAAGCAGGCGCCGAAGCATGAAAATATTCCCGTTTAAAAAGGAAACCCTATGACACGCCTTTCTTTTAACAAAGAGACGATTTCGGCCAGAATGATCCTGCCTTCCGGTGAAGAAGCTGAAAAAATCATCGAAGTTCGCACCCATCCCATCACCGGCCGTACGTGCCGGATTGCATTAAGCCGAACGGGTCAGAGCGAACCCGGAACCGACGTACTTCCCGAACCACCGCCGGATGCCCGGATGACGACCCGGTGTCCATTTTGTTCGCCCGGGGTTGAATCCATGACACCGCGACTTTTTAACGGCCTTTCGCCCGAGGGGCGCCTGACTCGGGGCAATTCGGTGTTGTTTCCGAACCTGTTTCCCTATGGAAGTTATTCGGCCGTCAGTCTCTTTGACAACCAGCATTTTGTGGAGATTGGAACCGCTTCGGCGGCATCCTATACCGATTGTCTGATCAACTGCCGGAATTATCTGAGACAGGTTCTGACGACCGACCCAAGCGCCGTGTATATGGCCATCACACAGAACCATCTGCCATCGGCCGGCGGATCCCTGATCCATCCGCATCTGCAGATCAATGCGGATGCCGTTGCGGCCAATCATCACCGGTTTCTGAACGATAGGGCGAACGCCTGGTTTCAGGATACCGGAGGGATGCTGTTATCCGATTATCTGAACCATGAAAGAGAAGACGCAAGCCGCTATATCGGAAAGACCGGAGACTGGGAATGGTTGGCAGCCTATGCGCCGGAAGGTTTTTATGAAATCTGGGGAATTCTTCCAGGGATTACCTCACTCAGTACACCCGATGATAGCGTCTGGAAGGATCTGGCCAGCGGCATTTTGAATGTTCAGAAGTTCTATCGGAGCCTTTGCCGGAACGGATACAATCTGGGAATCCTTTCGATTGAAACGCCTTCAAGCCGAGTGGAACTTAGGGTCGTTCTGATTGTCCGCTCGAATTACGCACCCTGGGTTCGAAACGATCATACGGGGTTTGAACTCATGCTGGGTGACATGGCAACCTTTACGCTACCGGAAACAACCGCCCGGCAGGCGCGTCGATTCTGGAAATCATAGCCCGGCCACCCGGATCAAATCTTGAGCCAGCCCCTTCTTAACGAATTGTCCAAAATGACGCCCGCAAGGAAAGCCGCGCCCATGTTCCACATGGCAAACGCGGCGACAATGATCATGACATAAAAATCAGCTTTCTTGTCTCCGATGTCTTTCACAACGATAGCCAGCTCCGAGCCCGCGAAAAACAGGATCACCCCCAGGATCGCATTCGGAAATATTTTGAAAATAATGGAAACGGAATCACTGAAGAAAAGGGCGATGAGAATGAGCATGCTCCCCAGAATCACCAGTGCGCCGCCCGTTTTGGCGCCGAAGCGGACGTGACCTGCCATTCCGCCCGCGCCGTGGCACATGGGAATGCCGCCGAAAAGGGGCGAAACCAGGTTCATGATGCCCTGGGAAATAACGATTTTTTTCTCGGTCACCTGCCTGTCGGGAAAGAGTTCATTGTTCTCGGCAACGATTGCAATCACGGCGTTTCCCAAAGTCAGGGGAATTTGGGGAAGTGTGAAAATCAATGTGCCCGTGACAAGATCATTCCAGGTAATCATGGGAAGACTGAAGCCCGGCAGTTTGAAGCCGATATGAATTTTGGCCAATTCCGGCATCAATTGGGGGTTCATGATAACCGCGGACGCAACACCAATGATCAAGAGCATGAACATGGCGGGAATTTTCGGATTGGTCAGAAGCAGATAGGTGACTACCAGCGCAAAACCCGCAAGAACGGGCGCTGTCGTCATGCGGTGGACCCCATCCACCATAAAGGAGAGCCCAAGACCCAGCATGATGCCGCGCACAACCGGTTTGGTCGCCAGTTTGGAAATCGGCCGGATAGCCCCGGTAGCGCCCGCAACCAGCCAGAAAAGCCCCGTGGTGAGACCGGACCCGAAAAGGGCCGCAGGGCTGATGCCTCCGGCAATGGCCGCCGCACCGATTGCTTTCATGGGCTGAATCGGAAGCGGGGTTCTGTAATAGAGTCCGGAGGCCATCAGGGCAATGCCGAACATGAAAAGAAGCCCGAGCGGGTCGATTTTCACGATCGTGATATAGGCAACCACAAAAGGAATCAGCGTGCCGACGTCACCAAACGCACCTGCCCACTCCATCCGGTTGTAATGATTTTTCGTTCTCGTTTTGGCGGCGCCCTCAGATATTGTATCATCAGCATTTCCGATACCCGTTTCCATTATAACCAATCTCCTTCTTACGCTTTCGGCGGTTTAAAAAACATGGCTGATATCGCTTTTGGTAATAATACGGCATACAATCAACACGATTTAATATAATATCGTGTTGATACTTAGCAAGCGATCCAATGGATTGTCAAGGAAAATTCCGGCTGCTTTTCAAAATGCATTCGATGTGTTAAAAGAATTCTGCAGGATAAGACAGATATATTTTCGTGTATCTTTCGATTGTTAACGCACCCAAATCAGTATCCGGATGCATCAGGTCCATCCCTATGGTTAATTGATATGACGTCTTCCATCAAGCATTGCCTAAGCCATGCAAGCATCATGTCCATGCCCGGCGGGAGCAGTTGCCTGGATCCAGTTCAACTGGACCGGCTGGAGCAGTCTTTCCGGCAATGGGCCAAAGAATCCCGCCGGCCGGACATCCGGTTGTCCCGCAAACGGATATGGATCATTTTCCTGTTAATCCGCTATACAGGGGCCAGGTTGAACGAAGTACTCGCGCTGAATCCGTTTGAAGACATCGATTTCAACCGGCGTGTGGTCTGTTTTGGGAAATCCGGTGACGGGAAAAATCTCAAAAAGCGGGAAGTCCAGTTGCCCGAGTCGGTTTTCAATGACATTCGGTCTGCTTTAACCGACGCTGATTTTAAAGAATTCCTGACGCAGTTGTTTCGTGTGGATCCGGGCCATGTCCGCCGAAAATTCTACGAACGCGCGCTTTCCTGCGGGTTTTCACCGGCTCAGGGCGCGCCGGATGCCATTCGAAAAGCAAGGGGAGTGGAACTGATTCAGGGGAATGTTCCCTTGCCGGTCGTGCAGCAGATTCTTGGGCACTCAACCCCGAATCTGGCCGCATCCTATGTCAAATTCTCCGACAAAGACATGGGGCAATTGGCCAATTATTTCATTGAAAAAGAAAGCCGGAAAAAAACCAGCGCGCGCAACATGTTTTTTGGAAAAATCTGCGCCATCCGGAAAGGCGACATCCAGTCCATCGTAACCATCCTGACAATCGGCGAATACACCATTACCACGGTGATCACAAACGACAGCCTGGAACGGCTGTGTCTCAAACCCGGGCTGCCGGTCGCAGCCGAAGTCAAAGCCCCCTGGATCCTGCTTCTGAAGTCTGATGACGATCCGCAATGTTCCGCGGAAAACAGGCTGACGGGAACGGTCGTCCGAATACTTGAAGGCGAAATAAACATGGAGTTCGTCATCCGCATCTCCGACGGCACATCGTTATGCGCGGTGACTACCCGTGATACAGGCCGCAGGCTCGGTATCCTGGAAAACGACGTTGTCTGGGCCGTTTTCAGCAGCATTGCCGTCATCCTGCATGTGGATTAATCCGATGTTTCCGTCGCTGGCCCAATTGTTCGCCGCGTTTCTCCGGCTGGGGATCACCGCATTCGGAGGTCCGGCCATGATTCCTTACGTCCGCAAAATGGCTGTCGAGAAAAAGCTGTGGCTGGACGGGGAGTCCTTTCAGGACGGTGTTGCGCTCTGTCAAACTATCCCCGGTGCGACCGTCATGCAGATGGCGGCATACATCGGCTTGAAAGCCCGCGGGGTGCGCGGGGCCATGGCAAGCTACATCGGATTCATCCTGCCGGCGTTTCTGCTGATGCTGGCGCTCTCCATTGCCTATTCGCGCGCACATGGGCTTCCTGCCGTGATTTCGGCCTTCAGCGGCCTTCAGGCTGTCATCGTGGCCGTTGTGGCCAATGCGACGCTGTCCTTCGGTAGAACTTCCCTTCAGAACCGGAAAAACGCCATTATTGCTCTGGCTGCGGCCGGGCTTTTCGGGCTCACGGCAAACCCGGTTCTCATTATCATTCTTGCGGCGCTTCTCGGGATGCTTTTAAACGGCGGACAGCCGGCTGCCCGCACTGCGCCGCCGGCCCGAATGCGGCATACGACACTGCCGCTGCTGCTCTTTCTTGCCATTTCCGCCGCTTGTTACGCCCTGCTCTTTTTCTTTCAAAAGGACTTCTTTCATCTTGCCGTGCTCATGTCAAAAGTCGATTTGATGGCCTTTGGCGGCGGCTTTGCCTCGGTCCCGCTCATGTTCCACGAGATCGTTGAAGTCCGTTCCTGGATGGACGGGCCGACATTTTTGAACGGAATCATCCTCGGGCAGTTTACACCCGGGCCGATCGTAATCACGGCTACCTTTGTGGGCTATCTGATGCACGGCATGGTTGGTGCGATTATCGCCACCGCCGGCATCTTCCTTCCTTCCTTTCTCATTCTGATCGGCGTCGCCCCCTGGTTCGACAGGATGCGCTCATCGCCGTGGTTTACCAGGGCCATCGCCGGGATCCTCTGCTCTTTTTGCGGGCTTCTTTTCACCGTCACCATCCGGTTCGGACTGAACGTCCAATGGGATTGGATGCACGCGGCGCTTGCGGTTGCCGCCTTTGTCGGCCTATATTTCAAGCTGGATATCCTGTGGGTGGTTCTGGCGGGAACGGCTGTTTCAGTTCTTGTTTTTTAGCCACCCTCCGGAATCTCTGCTGTCAATAGCGGTCATATCCAGTCGGCTTTGATTTATTCCAAGCCGTCTTTAAGAATTTTAACCCAATGCTTTCATAGGAAAGGCACAAAAGACAAATCGTGACTGCGGCCTCAGATGAACGACTCATGCAAGCAGTTGCCGGGGGCGATCTCGATGCTTTCAACCAAATCGTTATGCGCTACCAGAAGCAAGCATGGCGAACAGCTTACCGGCTTCTTGGAGACGCGATGGAGGCCGAAGACATCGCCCAGGAAACCTTTCTTAAAATCCTGAAAGCGGCCCCACGCTACCGGCCCACGGCAAGCTTTCGCACCTACCTTTACACCATCATCCACAGACTTTGCCTGGATATTCGCAAAAAGAGCCATCCATACCTGATGGACACGATTCCCGACCGGCCGTCCGCCTCACCCGCCGCAGTGGACAATCTGGTCTTCAAAGAGCGCAAGGAAGAAATCCGGCGGGCACTGGAGAGACTTCCGCTCAACCAGCGGACTGCGATTGTTCTGAAGCACGGCGAAGGACTGAGCTACGCCGAGATTGCTCAGGTGATGGATACTTCGATGAAATCCGTTGAAATGCTGATTCGTCGCGCAAGAGAAAAACTCCATTCAAGACTTTCCCATCTGAAGACATCCTGATTAAGTTAAAAAAATATCGAGGGTTTTTTCTGACGCGTTCGTTTAATGATTCCAAAAAGGAGACGCCGATGAGATGCAAAAAGGTTCTTTTCCGCTTGAACGCCTATGCGGATCACGAGTTAACCGGCAGTCTGAACCGCAGGATAGAGAATCATCTGCACGGATGCAGGATGTGCCGGATGGCGTTTGAGCAGATCCGGCATGTGGAAGGTTTTCTGAATTCCCTGGATAATCTTCCCGTACCGCCGGAATTTGCCGATCACGTCATGATGGAAGCCCGAAAAATAGCGTTGCCCGGTGCCGAAAAAAAATCTTTTTTTGCATGGCACGGGTTTTTGCTTCAATGGCTTTCCGGAATGTCGATACCTGCGCGCCTGGCTGCCTGCACCACAATAATTCTGGCTTTTTTCCTCGGAATGACCATGAGCCGGGAAATTTCTCTTTCCGGAAATCACCGGACAGCGGCGTCCAGGGAGGCAGGCATGGAGGGATTTGAATGGTTCAGCCCCTCGCCTCCCGAATCACTTGAACACACATACATGATTCTTGCTTCATCTTTTGATACGGGAGGGGTATCCCGATGAAAGAAAATCTCAAAAAGCTGACATTTCTCTTTTCGATCATTCTAAACCTTGTTTTTGTGGGGACTTATGCCGCATACAAGCTTCAGATCATCACCGGCGAAAGAAAAGACGGCAATTACATCAAACCCCTTTATCTCGATCTCGATCTCAGCGAACAGCAGCGGACAAAATTCAAAGCAGAACGGGATAAATTTCATCCCCAATTGCAGACCCTGGAACAGGAAATCAAGAGAAAGCAGATCGAACTCATTGAAATTCTATCCACAAACAATCCCGACCCGCAGGCCCTCGAAAGAAAGCAGAAAGAAATCCAGAAATTGCAGACATCGGCACAAGACAGGGTGATGCTACACCTTTTGCAGGCAAGCACCCTTCTCGGTCCCGAGCAGCGCACACGGTTCTTTCACCTCATCAGGAAGAGAATTGAAGTGAGCGCCTTCTCATGCCCTCCCTGGACAAAACCTCTTGAAAAGAGCCGGACCGAGGAGAACTGAATGCCTGATTTGGGACAAACAATAAAATATCTGCGCAAAAAAAAGCCAAAGAACTGGTTATATTTAAATTCCGCCATTTGAACGATTTTGATTATCACGGCAGTTAAGGAAATGAAACATGTGGATTGTTCGACTTGCGCTGCGCCGACCCTACACCTTCGTGGTGGCGGCGCTGGTACTTTTATTGCTGACACCGTTCGTGCTACTTCGAACGCCGACGGATATTTTCCCGGATATCAACATCCCGGTTATCAGCGTGGTCTGGACCTATAACGGCCTGAACGCCAGGGAGGTGGAGGAGCGCATCATCTATAACCACGAGCGCATGATCAGCACCCTGGTCAACGATATCGAACACATCGAATCCACCGCTTACAATGGCGCAGGCGTGATCAAGGTGTTTCTTCAGCCAGGGGCTTCCGTGACCGAGGGCGTGGCGCAGATTACGGCCACCGGGCAGACGGTGCTGCGCATTCTGCCGCCCGGAATCACCCCGCCTTTTATCATCCGCTACAATGCATCAAGTGTTCCGATCCTTCAGTACAGCCTGGCCGGCCAGAAATTTTCCGAACAGGAGCTTCAGGATATCGCCATGAACCGCGTCAAGGTGGGGCTTGCGACCGTAAGGGGCGCATCCGTGCCCTATCCTGCCGGCGGCAAGGCGCGCGTTGTCGCCGTTGATATCGATCTGCCGGCTCTCGAATCCAAGAACCTGTCCCCGCAGGATGTCGTCAACGCCTTCACTGCCCAGAATTTCATGCTTCCCGGCGGCACGGCGAAAATCGGGGAAACCGAATACAATGTTTCCTTGAACAGCAACCCGGAAATGATCGCGGCTTTAAACGATCTGCCCGTCAAGGCCGTCGGCGGCGCCGTGATCCGGATCGGCGATGTGGCGCAGGTGCACGACGGGTATCTGCCGCAGCAAAACGTTGTCCGGTTGAACGGCGTGCGCGGCGTGCTGCTCACGGTTCTTAAAAGCGGCGCTGCTTCGACCCTCAGCGTCGTGGACGGCGTGAAAAAGGCCATGCCGCGAATTTTAAGCGGTCTTCCCCCGGAGCTGGATGCCAGGGAATTTGCCGATCAGTCGCTTTTTGTCCGCGCCGCCGTAACCGGCGTGGTCAAGGAAGGCGTGATCGCGGCTGCGCTTACGGCATTGATGATTCTGCTTTTTCTGGGCTCCTGGCGAAGCACCTTTATCATCGCCCTCTCCATTCCCCTTTCGGTGCTGACCTCGCTTGCCCTGCTCAGCGCGCTGGGGGAAACCATCAACCTCATGACGCTCGGCGGGCTGGCGCTGGCCGTCGGCATTCTCGTGGATGACGCAACGGTTGAAATCGAAAATATTCACCGGCAGATGGCGCTCGGGAAACCCAACGTTCAGGCGATTCTTGACGGAGCGCAGGAAATCGCCCTGCCGGCCTTTGTCTCAACGCTTTGCATCTGCATTGTTTTCGTGCCGATGTTCTTTCTCACCGGTGTTGCGCGCTATCTTTTCGTGCCGCTGGCAGAAGCCGTCGTTTTTGCCATGCTGGCAAGCTATGTGCTTTCCCGGACCCTCATCCCGACGCTTGTCATGTGGTTCTACCGAAACATCCAGGGAGGGCATCCTTTGGGCGCCGGACAAATGCCTTTCTGGCTGCGCCCGTTCGCGCGGCTGCAGGTGGCGTTTGAGCGCGGTTTCGACAGGTTCCGGCAAGGATACCGGAATCTGCTGGGCACGGTGCTCTCCCATCGCATCCTCTTTTCAATGCTCTTTCTGGCCTTTTGCGGGGGCACCTGGATGCTGATCCCGCAGCTCGGGCAGAATTTTTTCCCGAGCGTTGATGCGGGCCAGTTCCGGCTTCATGTCCGCGCGCCCGGCGGAACCCGAATCGAAGAAACCACCCGGCTCGTGGACCGCATCGAGGCCGTCATCCGGGAGGTGATTCCCGCCCGGGACCTTGCCGGCATTCTGGATAACATCGGAATCCCCAGCGGCGGCATTCCGCTGACCTATCTTGATAACGGCGTGACGGGAACCGGCGATGCGGACATTCTGGTCTCGCTCAAAACGGATCACCGGCCCACCGACGATTATGTCCGCCGATTGCGGACTCGTATGGGACGTGATTTTACCGGATCTACGTTTTATTTTCTGCCGGCCGATATCGTCAATCAGACCATCAATTTCGGGCTGCCCGCCCCGCTCGATATCCAGATCATGGGCCGGAACCGTGAAAAAAACCGGGAGATCGCTGCCAAACTGGCAGATAATATCCGCAAGGTTCCGGGCGCCGTGGATGTCAGAATCCAGCAGCCGGCCAATCAGCCCGAACTGCATTTTGCCATCGACCGCACCAAGGCATCCCAGATCGGACTGACCGAGCGCGATGTGGCCGGCTCGGTATTGCTGAATCTATCCGGCAGCAGCCAGACCCAGCCCAATTACTGGCTGAACCCGAAAAACGGCATTCAATACCTGGTCAACGCCCGGGTGCCGGAGCATGCCATGGACTCGCTCGCAGCCCTTAACGCCATTCCGCTGAACGCCGGAAAGCCCGGCGGCACCAGCCCCCAGATCCTGGCCAATGTCGCCGCTGTGGAGCGAAAAATCGGCTCACCCATTTATTCCCACTACAACGTCACGCCGGTGATCGATGTTTTTGCGGGCGTCAGCGGCCGGGACCTGGGCGGGGTGCTGAAAGACATCCGGCCCCTGATAGCCGCGGCGGAAAAGGAACTGCCGAAGGGTTCCTTTATCGCCCTGAGGGGCCAGGCGGATACCATGCGATCCAGCTTCACCGGACTTGGCATCGGGCTGGGACTGGCGGTGGCATTTGTTTATCTCTTGCTGGTCGTCAATTTCCAGAGCTGGCTGGATCCCTTCATCATCATCACGGCCCTGCCCGGAGCCCTGGCAGGCGTCATATGGGGGCTTTACCTGACGCTGACCACTTTGAGCGTTCCGGCCCTGATGGGCGCCATCATGAGCCTGGGGGTTGCAACGGCCAACTCGGTGCTGGTGGTATCGTTTGCCCGGACCCATCTGGAGCAGGGAAATGACCCGTTGACATCGGCATGGGAAGCCGGCGTGGGCCGCCTGCGTCCGGTGATCATGACGGCGCTGGCCATGATCATCGGCATGCTGCCCATGGCGCTGGCCCTAGGCGAAGGCGGCGAGCAGAACGCCCCCCTGGGCCGGGCGGTCATCGGGGGCCTGGTGCTGGCCACCTTTGCCACGCTTTTTTTCGTACCCGCGGTATTTACCCTGCTTCACAAACGGGCGCCCAAAAAATCACCAAACGATGAACGCTGTCTCATCGAAACCACCGATTGATAGGCAAGGCATTGTCATGAATTCAAAACAAACAGACAATTTTTCGGAAAATCCGGAACCCGCGTCAAAGCTTCAGCGATCTCCGGTCAAGTTTATGGTGATATTCATCATTGCAGCCGTATTGATCATCACGGGCGTGCTCGCGGGACTGGTTCCCCGATGGAACCGGCAAACCGAACTGAGTGCCGAAACCCGGGAAAACTCCATTCCCGCCGTCACGGTGGTCTCGCCCAAACCCGGCCAGAGCATGATCCATTCGGCCCTGCCCGCGGAAATCAAACCCTGGGTGGAAGCGCCGATCTATGCCCGCATCAGCGGTTATCTCAAGCAGCGATATGTGGATATCGGCGATTTCGTGGAGGCCGGGCAACTGCTTGCCACGATCGATACCCCCGAACAGCTTCAGGAACTGGAAAGGGCCCGCGGCCAGCTTGAGCAGGCCGAAGCCTCTCTGGGAATATCCAGAATTACGGCAGCCCGCTGGGCGGAACTGTTGACAACCGCCAGCGTCAGCGAACAGGACGCCGCTGAAAAGCAGGCAGACCTCAAATTGAAGACCGCGATTGCCGATTCGGCCCGCTCCGAAGTGCGCCGCCTGGAAAGGATCCAGGCATTTTCCAGGGTGACGGCCCCGTTTTCCGGCATCATCACGGTCCGGAATATCGATTCCGGTGATCTGATCACCGCCGCCGGCAGCCGGGAACTCTTTCACCTGGCGCAAACCAAAAAGCTTCGCGTCTTTGTGCAGGTGCCGCAGGAAATGGCCCGAAGCATCGCCATCGGCCAGTCCGCGGAGATGACGCTGCAGGGTCTGCCGGGCCGTAATTTTTCGGCAAAAGTGATTCGCACCGCCGGAGTTATCACGGCGGATTCCAGAACACTGCCCGTGGAACTGGAAGCGGACAACGCAAAAGGGGAAATTCTGGCGGGCAGTTACGCCCAGGTGCGCTTTACCGATGTAAAAATGAAGGCGTCCCTGACGCTTCCGGCCAACACGGTGCTGTTCCGGCCCGAAGGTCCGCAGATCGGCGTCGTGGATGCCGACGGCAAGGTCAATCTGCGAAGCGTTTCCATCGGACGTGATTTCGGACAGGCCATCGAGATTATCACCGGCGTCGCCCCGCAGGATCGCGTCATCGTCAATCCTTCCGATTCACTGGTAAGCGGCATGGTGGTCTCCATTTCCGAAGCGGCCAAGACGGAGAAAAAGCCATGACCGGATTCCGTTTGTTTTATCGTTTTTGGAATCCGGCAAAGGGCCTTGTTCCGGCCCTGGCGCTGATGCTGTTTTCAGGCTGTGCGGTCGGACCCGATTATCAGCGCCCCGAGGCCACAACCATTCCGGATGCCTATGTCGGTCCCGGGACTGAGTGGAAAATCGCCGCACCCCGGGCGCATGTACCCCGGGGCAACTGGTGGGAAATGTTCGGTGATCCGCAACTCAACCAACTGGAAGAAGACGCCATGGCAGCCAATCAGGATTTAAAGGCAGCCGCCTCCCGTTTCGAGCAGGCCAGGGCCGCCGCCGATGTCTCGGAATCCGCGCTGTTCCCCCGGTTGGGGGTTTCCGTCCTCGATGTGGATCAGCGGGATTCCAAAAACCGCCCGGTCGGCGGCAAACCCGATCAGACTTATAATACCCTTACCGTGCCCTTTGATTTCAGCTATGAGCTCGATCTCTGGGGTCGGGTCAGGCGCTCGGTTGAATCGGCCACGGCCCAAGCCCAAGCCGGCGCGGACGACGTTGAATCCATCAAACTTTCTCTGCAGGCTGAAGTTGCGGCCGATTATCTCACACTGCGCGCCCTGGACGCCGACAATGCCTTGCTTCTTTCCAGCATCGACGTGTACCGTAAATCGCTGGTGCTGGTGCGAAACCGCCGGGCAGGCGGCATGGTTTCCGATCTGGATGTCGCGCAGGCCGAGACTGTTTTAAAAACCGCGGAAGCGCAGGCGCCGGACATCGCCATCCAGCGGGCCAAGTATCAGAACGCCCTGGCTGTATTGACCGGAAAAACCGCATCCCTGTTTCAACTTCCGCAGCGGCCGCTCGACATTTCACCGCTGGTCATCCCCCCCGGACTGCCGTCGGAGCTGCTGGAACGCCGGCCGGATATCGCCGCCGCCGAACGCCGCATGGCCGCCGCAAACGCAAATGTCGGCGTTGCGACCGCGGCGTTTTTCCCGACCGTCAAATTGAGTGGACTGGCCGGTTTTCAAAGCGGGGGGCTGGATATGCTCTTTGATTGGCCCAGCAATTTCTGGGCCGTCGGCCCGTCCCTGACCCTGCCGCTGTTCCAGGGCGGACAACTGAATGCCGATCTACGCCGGACAAAGGCCGCATATGAGGAAACCGTGGCCAAGTATCGCCAAACGACTCTCTCTGCTTTTGCGGAAGTGGAAAACAATCTTGCGGCAGAGCACCTTCTTGCCGATGAATACGGGAAAGTTCTGGATGCCTTGAAGTCCGTGCGCCGGCAACTGGAAATCGCAAACAATCGTTACAGTGCGGGCCTTGCGACCTATCTTGAGGTTGCGACCGCGCAGAATGCGGTTCTGGGGATCGAGCGAACCGGCGTCCGGCTGCGGGGTCAGCAACTGGTATCGGCTGCGGCCCTTGTCAAATCGCTGGGAGGCGGATGGCAGGCAATGGAAAGCGATGCCGACGGCTTCTGATTTTTCGCAGGGTTCCAAGACATCATTTGCCGCCGGTTTGATTCTATTCAAAAGAAATGTTTGTAACAGTGGATGTTGTCAGGCTTGAGTTTTTTCGGCCTCAATCGTTGCCGACATCACATAGTCTTCGATCCGGCTTCCAGGCGCCCAGTCCCGGATAAAGTCTTTGCTGTCCTCTTTCGGGGTGATCCGGATGTTCCCGAATCCGGCTTTCCGCAACATGGATTCCAGTTCCGGAATGGCGGACGCACCGGCAATGCAAGCAGTAAACATCGCCATGTCTTTTTTGATATGATCCGGCATCTCGGCGGTTTGGACCACATCGGAAATCGCCAGTCGCCCGCCAGGCTTTAATACGCGGAACGCCTCATTGAAAACCCGTTGTTTTTCCGGAGAAAGGTTGATCACGCAATTTGACAGGATGACATCCACAATCCCATCGGCAACGGGCAGATTTTCCAACTCTCCCAGCCGGAAATCGACATTTCCGAAACCGGTTTTTTCGCCGTTTCTGCGGGATTTGGTGATCATCTCCGGAGTCATATCCACACCGATGACGCGCCCCGCATCCCCCACTGCCCGTGCCGCCAGAAAACAGTCGAATCCGCCGCCGCTTCCCAGATCCAGCACCGTTTCGCCGGGTTTCAAGCAGGCGATGGCATGGGGATTCCCACATCCAAGCCCCATGTTGGCGCCCTCCGGAACAGTTGCCACTTCCTCACCGGAATACCCCAGCGCCATGGAAATATCCTCCGCGCTCAAGTCCTTGGGCGTTCCACAGCAGGATGAGTTCGAACAGCAGCAGCCAGCCATTACGGATC
>JBBIPX010000042.1:0-24700 GCA_037442625.1 Desulfobacteraceae bacterium | reverse complement strand
CAGGCGTCATTTCAGCGGTCTGCTGTCGGAAACCAAAAACATCTTGAAAGAGATCGGCCAGCGTGTTAACAATTGATGGCTGCGTAAAAAGTCCGGATGCTGCGCTGCGCCGCACCCTTCGGCATTGCGGCGTACCGGTTGTACACCTCATGCCTCAGGGTTTGCGCGCCTTGCCTGCGGACTTTTTACCTTGCCGTCCGCGGTGTGATTTCCGCATAACTACAAGAAGTTATGCGTGGATTGGGCGCCGCAGGGCGGCGGCCGGCATTTTAACAAATTAGATTCTCCCATTAAAAAAAGGTGGGGACAGGGGGGATTTCAGGCGACTGAATCGCAGGAATCCCCTTCGATAATAAAGGAGTATGCAAACAATCATGACCCGAAACATCATTATCCGAATTATGAAGTTGCAAATCCCGCTGCTGGCGGCAATCGCCGCAGGCGTGCTGCCGCTCGCCTGGTGCTCCGATAGTTCGGCCGGCGGGGCCGAAGTGGTCGACCGGATTGTGGCGGTGGTCAACAACGATTTGATTACGCTGGATGATCTCAACAACAAGCTGCGCCCCTATCTGGATAAAATCAAGACCATGGGATACCCGCCGGACAAGGAAAACCAGATGATTTTCAAGGTTCGGGAAGACGTTCTCAATCAATTGATCGATCAGAAATTAACCGATCAGGAAATCGCCAGATATAAGATCACGGTTTCGGACAAAGAAGTGGACAATGCCATCGAGCGGATCAAGAAAGCCAATTCCCTTACGGATGAAGGGTTTCGGCAGGCAATCGGCAAGGAAGGGTTTACGCTTGAAGATTACCGCGCCCTTGCCAGAGAGAATTTATTAAGAGCCAATCTGGTTAACCGGGAAATCAAATCCAAGGTCGTCATTACCAAGGAAGACATCAAGGCTTATTACGATGCGCATCCGGACCAGTACGGGTTTGATGCGAAATATCACCTGGCCAACGTCATCGTCAGATCTCCGGAAAGCGCCAGCAGTTCCGGCAGCATGCAACTGCATCAGAAAATGGCGGAGATTCTTCAGGCCCTTAGCGCAGGCAAGTCCGTCGATGAAGTCGTTCAGGCTTTTTCCGACGACACTTTCAAGGTCCAGGGCGGCGAGCTGGGGACTTTTTCCCTTACCGCGATGGATCCCAAAATCCGTGACGCCGTCAAAGACCTTTCCCCAGGCCAGTATTCCAAGATCATTGAAACCGATTACGGACCTCAGATTTTCCGCCTTCTGGACAAGGAAAAGACCGCCAGCAAATCGCTTGAAGAAGCCTCGGCGGAAATCGAAAACAAGCTGTACAAAGATTACGTGGATCAGAGATTTTCAAAGTGGCTGGAAGAACTGCGATCCCGCTCCACCATTAAAATCACGCTATAAATGCGCGAAAGCGACAACCGGCGCAATCTCGAACGGGTTGGCAAACGATGACGATCTGTTTTACCACGCCTGCCATTTTGCTCAAACGCGTTGATTTTGGCGATAACGATCTGATCCTGACTTTTTTTTCCCTGACCCGGGGCAAAATTTCCCTGATCGCCAAATCCGCAAGAAACAGCCGGAAGCGGTTTTGCGGCGCGCTGGATCTGTTTTCGGCGCTGGATCTGGTCGGTTCCATCGGACGATCGCGCCTGCCGGTGCTTCAGGAGGCTGCCCTGACACATCCGTTTTGCCGGATTCGTTCCGATTTCAAAAAAACAACCTATGCCAGTTATTTTGCGGAAATCATCAACAACTGGATGGAGCCCGATGTTGCACAGCCCCGGATATTCGACCTTTTGTACCAGGTACTGGATCGGCTGGATCGCAGCGATCTGCAGGATGAGCTGCTGAGTATCGTGTTTCAAATGACGCTCATGATGATATCCGGTTTTTCTCCCAATTTCAGCACCTGTTGTCTCTGTCATACCGAAATGGACTGTTTGAACGGGCGGCGGGTCGGAATCAATTTCGCCAAAGGCGGCCTGATTTGTGCTGCCTGCAATTGCGCCGTCTCGCCAATGGTCTATCTGTCCAGGGGAACGATCAAGCACCTGCAGTGGATCGGATGCGGAAGCTGGAACAAAATCGCAAGAGCCCGGCTTTCCGACCGGTCCATTCAGGAAAGCCTCGGCTTTCTGGAGGCTTTTGTTCCCTATCATCTCGGGAAAGAACCCAAAAGCCTTTCCGTTCTAAGGCAGCTCCGAAGTGCACAGATAACTGGATAAAAGAATCATGCCGGAAAATTATCGAAAAATACTGGAGTCCGCCCCGATCGAAGCATCCGCTCCCTGCCGGATCGACATGGGCGGCACCCTCGACATCAAGACGCTTCACCTGCCGCTCAGGCGGCTTTTTCCCTGCACGATGAATGCGGCGATCCATCTGAGAACCCGGGTCCGGATTCACCCCGGCGTGGCAGGACAGGTGAAAGTGAGCTCCGCGGGCTTTGAAAGCGTCTCGTTTCCCGAAGACGCCGCACCTTATAACCATCCCCTGGGACTGATGTTTGCAATTGCCGCGTATTTCGGAGTCAGCGGCATCCATATCGATATCAACTCCGCATCTCCCCCGCGAAGCGCGCTGGGCGGCTCTTCGGCAGCGGCCGTCGCCCTGGTTGCGGCGCTGTCCGGACTCCTTGAAAAGGCCGGCCAAAAACCCCTGTCCCGCAAACAGATCGTTCTTCTGGCGCACGCCATTGAAGAAAGCGTTGCAGGCGTTCCCTGCGGGTTTCAGGATCAACTGGCCGCAGCTTACGGCGGAATCCATGCCTGGTACTGGGGAAATGGCCTGAATGCCGGAGAGTTCAAGAAAAAAGTCCTGGTCCCCAAAGCCTTCCACCCTGATTTTTCCCGGCACATGCTGCTGGCCTATTGCGGCATTCCCCACGAATCCAGGCAGATCAACCGCAAATGGGTGGACCGGTTTATTGCAGGAGAAACCCGCGGGCAATGGGTATCCATCGTGGATCACACCCACAGGTTCTGCCGGGCCCTGCTTGAACGGCAGTATCGAACGGCCGGTGAGATCATGAATCTGGAAACCGCCATTCGGCGGGAAATGACCCCCGATGTTCTGGATGATGTGGGTTTCAAGCTTGTTGCGGCGGCAAGGAACCATGAATGCGGCGGCCGGTTCACCGGGGCCGGTGGCGGGGGCTGCATCTGGGCCGTCGGAGAAACCGGAGACATTGAACGGCTGCAAAACGCCTGGGAGAATATACTGTCCCGGAAACCGCAGGCCCGGCTGCTGGATGTCCGGATCGATCCGGATGGACTGATCGTGGAATAACTTTTCGAACCATACCATGAGGACTATAATGAACTTTCAGGATGTGATTTTGTCTTTGCAGAAATTCTGGGGAGCAAAAGGGTGTGTTCTGGTACAGCCCTACGATCTTCAGGTCGGGGCCGGAACCTTTCACCATTTTACGCTGTTAAAAGCCCTTGGGCCCGAGCCCTGGAATGTGGCCTATGTCCAGCCTTCCAGAAGGCCCACGGACGGACGGTACGGAGACAATCCCAACCGGCTTCAGCACTATTACCAGTTTCAGGTCCTTTTGAAACCCTCCCCGCTGGATGTCCAGGATCTGTACCTTCAAAGCCTGAAGGCCCTGGGCATCGACCCCCTGGCCCATGACATCCGCTTTGTCGAAGATGACTGGGAATCCCCCACGCTGGGCGCATCGGGCCTTGGGTGGGAAATCTGGCTGGACGGCATGGAAGTGACCCAGTTCACGTATTTTCAGCTTGCGGGAAGCATCGAGCTTCACCCCGTTTCCGTTGAGCTGACTTACGGGCTGGAGCGGCTCGCCATGTATCTACAGGGTGTTGACAATGTCTACGACCTGAAATGGAACAACGCGGTGACCTACGGCCAGGTCCATCATCAGCAGGAAGTGGAGCAGTCCGCCTACAATTTTGAAGCAGCGGATGTGGACATGCTCTTTTCCCTCTTCAACCGGTATGAGGCCGAATCCAGACGGATCATCGACCGGTCCCTGGTCCTTCCATCCTATGAATACTGCCTCAAATGCTCCCACACGTTCAATCTTCTGGATGCCAGGGGCGCCATCAGCGTCACCGAGAGAACCGGCTACATCACCCGCATCCGGAACCTGGCCAGGGCCTGCGCGGAAGCCTATCTGAAACAGCGGGAAGCCATGAACTTTCCCCTTCTGAATAACTGACAACGAGGCAAAAATGGACACTATCCTGATTGAAATCGGATGTGAGGAAATCCCGGCCGGCTATATCGACCCCGCCCTTTCCTTTCTCTCATCCGCGCTGATTCAAAAACTGAGCGATGCCCGCATTGCGCATGGAAAAGCATTGATATACGGTACCCCCAAGCGGCTGGCTGTCGAAATCCAGGCAGCGGCCGCCAAACAGTCCTCCCTTGAGATGGAAATTCTGGGGCCGCCGGTCAAGGTCGGGTATACGCAAAGCGGCATGCCGACCGTGGCTGCCGAAAAATTTGCCGAAAAAGTCCATCAGCCGATAGATCGGCTGACGATCAAGGAAACGCCCAAGGGACAATATCTTTGCGCCTCGGTGATCGATCGGGGCCAGGCCACCGTCGCAATCCTGAAAACCCTGCTGCCGGAGCTGATTCTTTCAACGCCTTTTCCCAAAATCATGAAATGGGCGGATCTTCGGATTCAGTTTGCCAGGCCGGTTCATTCCGTGCTGGCGCTTTACGGGGGAAGGGTCATCCCCTTTAAACTTGGAAATATTTCCAGCAACCGGTTTGTTCAGGGCCATCGCTTCATGAGTCCCGGCAAAATCAAGATCGCCGAACCCTCGGAATACTGCGCCGCCTTGCGAAACGCCCGGGTTCTGGCGGATGTGGCGGAACGCAAAAAAATGGTGAACCGGGAAGTTGCCAGAATCGCCAAACGTCTGGGCGGAAAAGTGTTTCCGGACGATGAACTCACCGATATCGTCACCCATCTTGTGGAATACCCGGTTGCCGTGGCCGGAAAATTCGATCCCGCTTTTCTGGAACTTCCGGACAAGGTGCTGATCACCTCCATGCGGGAACATCAGAAATATTTTGCCGTTGTCGATCAAAATGACAGGCTCATGCCCTGTTTCATCGCGGTCAACAACACCCATGCCAAGGATATGGACATCGTTGCCAAAGGGCATGAACGCGTCCTGAGGGCAAGACTCAGCGACGCCCAGTTCTTTTACCGGGCCGATCTTGAGACGCCGCTGGATGCCTGTGTGGACAAACTGAAAGGCGTGCTTTTTCAGGCAAAGCTGGGAACCGTCTACGATAAAACCCAGCGGGTGCAAAAACTGGCTGAATTCATCGGCGCTGAAGCAGGGCTCACCGCGGGCGACATTCAATTGCTTTCCCGCAGCGCACGTCTTTCCAAGGCCGATCTGGTGACCCAGATGGTGGTTGAGTTTCCCAAACTCCAGGGCGCGATGGGCAAAGTGTATGCCCAAAAATCAGCGGAACCTGAAGCCGTATCCATCGCCATCGAAGAGCACTACCGCCCGACGTCATCCGGGGGCCGGCTTCCCGAAACGCTGACAGGCGCGATCCTCAGCATTGCCGATAAAATGGACAGCCTGTGCGGATGCTTCAGCGTCGGCCTTTCCCCGACCGGCGCATCCGACCCGTATGCCCTGCGCAGACAGGCCATCGGCGTCATACAGATCCTGCTGAACCGGAATCTTTCCTTCTCTTTGGCAAGGATCATTGAAACCAGCCTGAAAATCTATGGCAAATTCGATGCCGACCATATCCGCAATACAGCGATTTCCGTTCAGGCTTTTTTCCAGAGCCGCATGTCGCATCTGATGGCCGAGCAGGGCTTTGCCAAGGACAGCATCGCCGCGGTCCTGAGCGCTTCATCCGATCACATCCCCAATGTCTGGAACCGGGTGCAGGCGCTTGAGGGGTTAAAGACAGCGCCGGATTTTGAACCGCTGGCCATTGCCTTCAAGCGGGTGGCCAATATCGTCAAGAAAGCCGCCGAGACATCGCTGGCGCCGGTTTCACCCGGAATCAACGTTTCCCTGTTCCAGGATCCCAGTGAAACCGCACTCTACGATGCCTATCAGACGGTTAAAAAACGGGTGAGCCGGCATCTCGGCCAGGGTGATTTTGCCCTGGCCCTCCGGAACATGGCCTCCCTGCGGGATCCCGTGGATGCGTTTTTCGAGGCGGTTCTGGTCATGGCCGATGATCCGGATATCCGGAAAAACCGGCTGGCGCTTCTGGGACGAATCGGCTCCCTGTTTGATGAAATTGCGGATTTTACCAAAATTTCCGGTTGATGGCGGGCAATTGCCGGTGAGCGATTCATCGTTTTTTTGTTTGTGCGGTTTTTTGCGGTTCAATAATGGTGAACTCGCAATAAGTCAAAATTGTGATGGCAAAGTAAAAAGTTCGCAGACGAGGCGCACGAATCCTGAGGAATGATGCGTACTTATGGTACGCCGCAATGACGAAGGATGACGTGCAACGAAGTATCCGGACTTTTTGCGAAGCCATCAATAATTATTTTTACGATAAACGGGATTTTGACGGAGGAAGTATCGATGGCGTTTGATCCGGATAAAGACAAGGTGCTGAAAGTTTGGAAATGTGAAGAAACCGGCCTGATCATTTCAATCAATCAATATGACAAAGGACAGCCGAAACTCCAGATCGGGCCCCGCATCCTGAACAAAAAAGAAGGCGGTCAGCGAACGCCGGTCAAGGCCGGACGCCTGACCATGGAAGATGTGATGTGGCTTTACGAGATGATTGATGAAATCAAGGATGACATGGCTGGAAGAGTCAGCCCGGAATAATGAAAGGCATTGTCCAGCCCATTGTCACGGCAAAGACCCCCCGGATCGGTCCAACGGGGGTGATGGGGGCAACCCGAAGCGATCTGCCCGCTTTGATCGCGGCGCTGCAACTGGAAAACCGGCACAGCAGATCCCTTTACATGAGCCAGTTCCATGTCCGGGATGACGGGGTTTTTCTTTCAGGCCCGGTCATGGGCGCGCCTTACGCCGTAATGCTCCTGGAGACCCTGGCAGCATGGGGCGCCCGGGAAATCATATTTCTGGGATGGTGCGGTGCCATTTCCCGGCAGGTCCGGATCGGAGACATCCTCGTTCCCGACCTGGCATGGATTGACGAAGGCACATCACGGGCTTATTCTCCCGGAAAAACCTGTCAAACCTCACGCCCGTCAGCCCCCCTGACCCGCCGCATGACCGCCCTGCTGGAAAAAGAAGCCATCCCGTATCATGCGGGCGCCATCTGGACAACGGATGCCATTTTCCGTGAAACCCCCGATAAGGTGAAGCGTTTCGGGGGCAAGGGGGCCCTGGCCGTTGAAATGGAGCTGTCCGCCCTGTTCACGGTATCCGCTTTTCTGGGGGTCGCCCTTTGCGCGATTCTGGTGGTCTCGGACGATCTATCCGAATTGAGCTGGAATCCTGGATTTAAAGACAAAAGATTCATCGAAACCCGTCAGGCCATGGCCAAGGCCGTTTCGGGTTATTTTGCGATCGAAGGCCCGTAACAATTCCCGCCGCACATGCCCGCCGGGTTTTGACGCAGGAATCAATTACGGACGGTTATCGGTCAGTAGCCGTCATAGGTCAGAGATTCCCAGTAAACCGGCGTGTTCAGGCGCTCGTCGATGTCGACGTCAAAAAAATCACCCACGGGTTTGAGCAGCTCCGGGCTGGCTTTTTGAACCGTTCTTGCAGCGCTCAGGATTTTATCCATTCCCTTCCGGGTCATTTTCCCCAGAGGCCTGCGGCACCCCCCGGAAGGCATTCCCAGAATCGCCATCAACGTCTTGATGGCCAAAGGGTTTCTGGCCCTGAAAACCGCATCGCCATAAGGCGTTGTCTCAAGGGTTTTAACGGTAACCAGATCAAACAGGGGATCCAGTGCCGCTTTGAGCTTTTTTGCTTCGGAATGGTTTTTACGGACCAGCAGATCAACCATCGAAACCATTGCGGCCGGCACCACATTGGAGACAACGGAAATCACCCCTGATGCCAGAATTCCCGGATCCGTCATCATGTCATAGGTCAAGGCGTCATCTCCGGACATAATGGTATAGTCCGGCCCGCAGCAGTTGCGGGTCAGGCGCATGTTGTCCAGATTGCCGGTGGCTTCCTTGACCGTGGCCACATTGGGATGTGCCCGAAACGCCATGGCAAGATCCTGGGGAAGAAGCTGTGTTCCCGTCCGCCCCGGAATCACGTAGGGAATCACCTGGGTATCGGGAAATGCCGCGGCCACGGGCTCCACATATTCCTTCCGGATTTCAAGAGAGCTGGGGCCATTGTAATAGGGATCCACCAGCAGCAGGGCGTCCACACCCAGACCAACGGCATGGCGGGAGGCTTCAAGGGCTTCGGAAGTATTGTTGCTGCCGGTACCCGCAATGCAGAGGCATTTTCCCTTTGAAGCGGATGCAATCAACCGCGTCACCCGGTGGTGTTCTTCCCAGCTCAGCGCAGGACTTTCCCCGGTCGTACCGACCGCCAGAACGCCGGTTATGCCGCTTTGAATCTGGAAACCGACCAATTTTTCAATACCTTCGACATCCACCGCATCCTTGCCGAAGGGGGTGATCAAGGCAGTATAACAACCGGTTTTCATGTAACCTCCATTTTAATTGATTAGGGATTCAGGGTTCCCTTGCGATTCCCATAAGGCTGACATCATCTTGAATCGGGAACTCCCCGCCGAATGCCGTCAATGCCTCGAATATGCCGCCGACCATTTCTTCCATGGGCAGGTGCCGAAGGGAGGCTGCGATCCGGATGAACCGGTCCCTGCCGAACAATTCCAGCCCCGGATTCATAAAATCCGTGACCCCGTCCGAATACAGCAAAAGCCTGTCTCCCTTATACAGCTTTTCTTCCTGTTGTTCAAACGGAACCCGGTCATCAAGCCCGATGACGGTGCCGCCTTTTTTGAGCTTTTCGATCCTGCCGTCCCGGCGAAACAGCAGGGCCGGCAGGTGTCCGGCGTTGCAGATGGCAAAACTGCCGTCCCGCACGTCCAGAACGATATAAATCATGGAAAAAAACGAATCGAACCGCTCCAGCGGGTATTCCCTGTTCAACAAGGCCATGACATCCCCGGGGCTGGTAATATCGCAGCCGGAGCCGGAAGCCGGGTTTCCCCCCAGCACAAACCCGGTATGGGGAAGCAGCATCTGGGAAACCGAAACCGTCACCAATGCCGCCTGAACGCCGTGGCCGCAGACATCCAGCAAATAAATGCCCAGATGGTGCGCATCCAGCCAGAATACATTGAGGATATCCCCGCCGATGATCTCCGAAGGAATTAATCGCCACGCCATATCCAGTCCGGGAATCCGGGGCAGCGTCTGGGGCAGCAGGCTTTTCTGGATGCCGGCGGCGGCCTGCAGATCCGAATCTATCCTGTCCCGGTGTTCGGACAGCCGGCGATTCAATTCGGTGAGCTTACGCTGAGCCAGGGCGTATTTGTTCACCAGTTCCTTCAGAAAACGGTTGTACAACCGGTTGTCCTGAAGCATCGCCCGGCATTTGAGGATTTCGTGAATGCTGCCGGTTGGTTCACTGCCCGGCTTGCGGCGGTCTTTGAAGGAAAAAGATGCCATTTTCGATGCTGTCATAGAATCCGATCGATCCCCACGCCCTTCAGCGTCATCAGGCGACGGCCGACGGTTCGGATGTCCCGGGGATCGGACAGAATACTGCCATGCTGAGGGGCAATCATAGCAGAAGGAATATCGCCGATGACCTGAAGGGCATACCGCAGGGCCTTTTCCGATGTCATGATCTGCTGATGGAATCTGAGAATATCCGGAAGCGGGCAGTAAGATTCGCCCCGCACGCAGCGCGTCAAATCCCGGCAGGTATGACATTCCGGATTCAGGGATAAAAACAGATCCCACTTGGCACCGTAGCTTCCGAATAAATCGCTGGTAAATAACACGCGGGTTTTGGTGTCGAATGTCACAAAACTGCCGCCGGAATGCGCGTATGGCGTGTTGATGAACCGGAGTTTCCTGCCGGAGGAAAACACGAATTCGCTGCTGATCGCATCGTGGGAAATCAGTTTGGAAGATATCGCATAATGGCGGATAAACATGTTGTTTTCCTTATGCGAAATAATTTTAAGATCCGTGCGGTCGATGATATCTTCAAAATGCCCCACGCTGCCGCAAAGATCCGGATCATAATGCTGATAGATCAGCGCAACGATGGCGGAAGCGGATATGCCCGTTTCCAGGATTTTCATCATGACCGTTGGAAAATCCGGGCGGCTCCCACCGTCGATGACGACCGCCTCGCCGCCATCGACAATCAGATAGGGATTGCAGTGAAGTCCGGACGGGGAATCATAAAACCCGACCCAGTAAATTCCTTCGGCTATTGCAATCGCGCTGTTGTAATCCGGTTGCTGCCGTGCCATAAATCCTTTACGATCGATCAGGATGGCGCGCTGCCGGAAGCGCAGCGCGTTCATCGCGGTGAATTCCGGCCCGATATCAGGCCCGATGTCAGGCCCGATATCAGGCCTCCTCACGGATCATGGCCATCAGATACTCCCCATATCCGTTTTTCATCATATCCGATGCCAGGTTTTTTACCTGTTCTCGGGAAATATATCCCAGGCGATAGGCGATTTCCTCGATACAGGAGATTTTCAGTCCCTGCCGGTTCTGAATGGCCTCCACATAGCTTGCCGCCTGCTGAAGCGCCTCATGGGTTCCGGTGTCCAGCCAGGCAAAGCCCCGTCCCAGAAGCTCCACCCTGAGATCGCCCCGGCGAAGATACGCCAGATTGACATCCGTGATTTCCAGCTCCCCCCTGGCCGAAGGCTTCATATTTTCGGCAATTTGAACCACATCATTGTCATAGACATAAAGCCCTGGAACCGCGAAACTGGATTTGGGTTTTTTGGGTTTTTCCTCGATGCCGATCACGGTTCCATTCGCATCAAATTCAACGACGCCGTAACGCTCCGGATCCCTGACCGGATAGCCGAATATCAGCCCGCCCCGGTTCAGTTTTACGGCCCGTTTCAGAATTTCGGAAAGATTGTGGCCGTAAAAAATATTGTCACCCAGAATCAAACATACCGGATCATTGCCGATAAAGGATTTTCCGATAACAAATGCCTGGGCCAGCCCTTCGGGTTTGGGCTGCTCGGCGTAAGAAAGGGATATCCCGATCCGGGAGCCGTCCGCCAGAAGCCGCTTGAACAGCGGCAGGTCCTCCGGGGTCGAGATCAGCAGGATATCCCGGATGCCCGCCAGCATCAGCACCGACAAGGGATAATAAATCATGGGTTTGTCGTAAACCGGAAGCAGTTGTTTGCTGACCACCCGGGTGATGGGATAAAGCCGGGTGCCGGACCCGCCGGCAAGAACGATGCCTTTCATCATGAATGAACTCCTGTCTTCTGAATGCCTGAATTGTTCCGCTACTTTTACGATTCCGCGGATCGCCTGTCAAGCACAAAGCCGGCCGGGCCCGGAAGCGATGCCTTATAGCACACCCCGCTGCCATAAAGATGATATCGCCGGATTGATGCCGGCACCACGACGGAAACCCCCTCGACCAGGTGAACCGGATCATCTCCCGGACCGCTGTCCAGTACAAGCTGCCCCTGCGTGCACAGCAGAATCTCCGCGGACCGTTTTTCAGGGCTTACCCAGTACAATTCGGGAGTAACGGATATCACGGAAAGACAGAATTCCGCGGCCGGCGTCTCATAAACCCATTCCGCCGCGCTGCGCTTTCCGGGAAGGATCACGGACGGCGCCTGCTCCCGGAAGGTGAGGACATTCAGCAGTTCCGGCACATCCAGATGCTTTGAAGTCAGACCGCCGCGAAGCACATTGTCCGAATTGGCCATCAGCTCGATGCCAAGCCCGTCGAGATACGCATGGGGCTCTCCGGAAGCCAGGTAAAGAGCCTGCCCGGGTTCGAGGCGGAACAGGTTCAAGAGCGCCGGGAACAGCACGCCCAGATCGCCGGGATATTCCGCATGCAGACGCTGTATCCATCCAAACACCGGATCGGAATTCCCCATTGATCCGGCACGGGAAACCGCCGAACGGATAACAGCCGTTTTCTTTTCCATTGGCATCGTCAGAAGGGATTGGAACAGGCGTTTCAGGCCGATCGCATCCGGCCGGCTTTTTGCTAGCAAAATCTCTTCATCAAGCAGCCCTTTGCAGAGACTTTCCAGATATCGGGTGATTTCGGAAATACCCCGAAATCCGTCCATGCCCCAGAACCGGCTCAAGGCACAGATGCATTCGGGTTTGTGATTTTCATCCTTATAATTTCGATTGGATGCCGTCAGGGAAATCCCCAGCCGGTTTTCCCGCGCAAAGCCTTCTTTTGCCTGATGGGCATTCGGATGGGCCTGAATGGAAAGGGGCTTTGCCGCGGCCAGCACCTTGAAGAGATAGGGAAGTTTTGCGCCGAATTTGCCGGCTGCTTCCGTTCCCAGCACATCCGCCGGATGCGCTTCAATGACCTGAATCAGGGACTCCCATCTCCCGTCATGGAAAACCTGCGACGGGGCCTTGGGGTGCGCCCCCATCCACAACTCCGCCTGGGGACTTCCCGTAACAGGCCGCCCCAGAAGTTCCGGGATGGCCGTCAGAGACCCCCAGGCGTAGTCCTGAACCGTGTTCTTCAGAATTCCGATGGTTTTCATCCGTCACCTTTGATCTTTACTTATCATTATCTGACTGATATATCATAAAATAAAAGGCATAATGCCGGTTGAATCCGCCGGCCGGCGCTGCGGCGACAGGATTTGTCATGACACTCAGAATCAATGAAATTTTTTACAGCATTCAGGGGGAATCCCTGTATGCCGGGCTCCCCTGCGTTTTCATCCGCCTGACCGGTTGCAATCTCCGGTGCGCTTACTGCGATACGCGCTACGCCTATGATGAAGGCACGGACATGACACTATCCGAAATACGCGATCGTGCCGGATCCTTTCCTGCCGCGGCATTGGTTGAGATCACCGGCGGAGAGCCGCTGTTTCAGAAAAAAACCCCGGATCTGGTGGCGCAGCTTCTGAATGAGGGCCGAACGGTTTTAATGGAAACCAACGGAAGCCTCGACATTTCCCGGATTGACAGCCGCTGCATCCGCATCATGGACATCAAATGCCCGTCGAGCCGGATGCACGCACACAATGATCCGGACAACCTGCGGCGGATCGGGCCCCGTGACCAGGTCAAATTCGTCATTGAAACGCAGGCCGATTATGACCATGCCTTGAATATCCTGGAGAAGCTTCCATCCGATTTTCCCAGATCCAGTGCTTTGTTTTCCCCGGCTTTCGGGTCCTTGTCCCCGAGCCGTCTGGCCAAGTGGATCTTGCGGGACGGCCTTGGCGTCAGGCTCCACCTGCAGCTTCACAAAGTGATCTGGCCGGATGCAAAAAGAGGCGTATAATAGCAAAGGAAATGTTATGACTAGTTCCGAAAAAGCCGTGGTTCTATCGAGCGGCGGCCTGGATTCCACCACGGTGATCGCCATCGCCAGAAGCCAAGGATTCGAGATATACAGCCTCAGTTTTGATTACGGGCAGCGTCATGTATTCGAACTGCAGGCAGCCAAAAGAATCGCTGAGCACTTTCAGGTGGCAAAGCACTTGGTCATCGGTATCGACCTTCATGCCATCGGCGGATCGGCCCTCACGGACAATCTGGATGTGCCCAAGTCCAGAAGCCTTCAGACCATGTCGTCTGAAATCCCCATCACCTATGTTCCGGCCCGAAATACCATTTTTCTGTCCTATGCCCTGGCATGGGCGGAAGTCTTGAAATCCAATCATATTTTTATCGGCGTCAATGCCGTTGACTTCAGCGGATATCCGGATTGTCGGCCGGAATTCATCGCAGCCTTTGAACACATGGCCAATCTGGCCACCAAAATCGGCGTGGAAGGAAAAACCCGGGTCCGCATCCAAACCCCGCTGCTGCATCTCAACAAGGCCCAGATCATCGCCAAAGGCATTGAGCTCGGCGTGGACTACGCCATCACCCACAGTTGCTACGATCCGTCCGCCGAAGGCCTGGCCTGCGGCCAGTGCGACAGTTGCCTGCTGCGGAAAAAAGGATTCATCGAAGCCGGCATCCCGGACCCCGCGCGATATCGTTAATCCCTGCTTGCCGCGCTGGACAGTTGAAGGGCGATCACGCTTCCAAGAATCAAGAGTCCTCCTGCCCAGAACCGCCAGGTCACCTGTTCCTGCAGGAAAAGAATCCCCAGAAGGCTTGTAAAAATAAGCTCCGTTGTCATCAGAACGCCGCCTTCCCAGCTTTTGCAGTACCTGAACCCCTTGGTCATCAGGAGCTGCCCGATGACCGATGCGACCACGATGATTGCCATCATGGCCCCGTCGTTCCAGGATTCCGGCAGCCGGGGCTGCATGATGAAGGCCGGAAATGAGATGCATGCGCCCAGAATGCAGAAATACATATAGACGACTCCGGTGCGATGGTTTTCGCGAAGCTTTTTGATGATGGTAACGGCAAGGCCGGCAAACACGGCGCCCGCAACAGCCAGCACGTGCCCGAGCCAGGCGCCGTCAAACCTGAAATCAAACAGAACGACGATTCCCAGAACGGCTGCCGCAATACAGATGATTTCGGACCGGGTGATTTTCTCCCGGTATATCAGGGGGGAAAACAGGGCCGTAAATGCCGGATAGGAGAAAAAGAGCACCATTGCGGTTGAAATGGGAATCAGGCGGATGGCGCCGATGATCAGCAGAAATGCCAGTGAACCCAGAACCCCGCGCAGGATGAGAAGTCCTGGATTGGCCCCCTTGATCAGGCTTTGCCTGCCGCCATAAATCGCTAACAGGATCACGATCCCGAGGCCGAACCGGTAAAAGGCGATATCCCAGATCCGGAAGGAAGGACTGATGATTTTGATGACGCAGTCCATGACGGCGAACATCAGGGCGGATCCCAGCATGAGCGCGGGACCCGTGAGCGTTGTTTCACGCATATTCAAAGCAGTTCCCCTTTGCGGAGAAGCTTGGAGAGTCCGGTTAGAAAAAATGTATGGGCGGACGGCCGGTCTTTCACGGAATCAAAAAACGACCTTGCCAGAAAGGCTGCCTGGTCCATCCACTTCGGGTCGGACGTCAGCTCAAACAGGTGCGTCAGATTCACCAGTGAAACCGAATTGGCGGACGGCATGGCCCCGTCATACAGCTCCTTGGGCCGTACCGGCAGGCCGCTCCGGTCAAGATTCATGAAATATCCGCCCCGGGGGTCCCCGTAGTCCGCATCCAGGATTTCCTGAAAGCGGACGGCCTCCGTCAGCCACCTGTGATTATTATCTGCCTGATGCAGGGATAACAGTCCGAAAATCATCCAGGCATAATCATCCGCACAGGCCGATATCCCTGCCTGCTCCTCCCGATAACGGTGAAGCAACCGGCCCCCGGCATCCCGCAACCTTGTCAGAATAAAGTCTGCGGCCCTTGCCGCAGCCCGGGCATAAACGGGCTTTTCCAAAATCCTTGCGCCGGTTGCAAGGGCTCCGATCATGAGCCCGTTCCAGTCCGTCAGAACTTTATCATCTTTCAAGGGATGAACCCGCCTGCCGCGGATTTCATAAAGCCGGCCGCGGATATCCTCCCATTCCTTCAGCAGATCCGCTTCCGGTATCTGGATGCGCTGCGCCCATTCGGACAGGGGCACCCCGGTGTGAAGAATATTGGCGCCGGACTTTCGGCCGGATGCCTCATCGTTGAAATTGCCTTCGGCCCTGACATTCAGAAGCGTTTCCCAGTGGGCGGGAAAAGGCGCCGAAACCTGCCGGAATGCATCCATCGACCAGACATAAAACCGGCCTTCTTCTCCTTCGCTGTCGGCATCTTCCGCGGTGAAAAAAGCCCCGGCTTCAGAGGTCATGTCCCGGAGCACATAAGCAAAAATCTCCTCTGCCGTTTGCGCATGGCCAGTTTTTCGGGTGATGCGAAAGGCTTCCAGATATGAAAGCGCCAGCAGGGCCTGATCATAAAGCATTTTCTCGAAATGGGGCAGCAGCCACTGAACGTCCGTCGAATACCGGTGAAACCCGAAGCCGACATGGTCCCAGATGCCCCCGGCCCGCATGTTCGAAAGCGTTGTTTCCACCATTTGCAGAATCCCGGCATCGTGATTTTGCTCATATTGCTGAAGCAAAAACAGCAGCCGGTGCGGAGACGGAAATTTCGGCGCGGGCTCAAAGCCCCCGAACCGGGGATCGAACCGCCGGGATATCCGGACGACGGCATCATCTACGGGTGCTGCGCTCAGCACCCGGGAGGGTTTGTATTCAAAAGATTGCAGCAGGTGCCCGTTAATCTCCGATACCGCATCCAGAATCTTCTGCCTCCGGGTATGCCACATGTCCGCAATCTGTCCGCAAAGATCCAGAACACCGGGCTGGCCGAACCGGCTGTGAAGGGGAAGATAGGTTGCCGCAAAAAACGGCTGCTTTTCCGGTGTCAGCAGGGCTGTCAGGGGCCAGCCGCCGCGGCCCGTAATCAAATGGCAGGCCGCCATGAATACCGCATCGATATCGGGACGCTCTTCCCGGTCCACCTTGATGCAGACAAAAGCCGCATTCAGGGCCTTGGCCGCATCCTGGTTTTCAAAAGATTCTTTTTCCATCACGTGGCACCAGTGGCAGGTGGCGTACCCCACGGACAGAAAAACGGGCTTGTCCTCGGCTTTGGCCGATGCAAAGGCCGCATCCCCCCAGGGATACCAGTCCACGGGATTATGGGCGTGCTGCAGCAGATAGGGACTTTTTTCGAGAATCAGACGGTTTTCGGTCGTCATTTCTTCAAAATATTCCTTCAGTCAAAGGAAAATACGCTTCCGGCAGCCGCTGCCGCGAATCTTTCCTTGAAATGGGCGCCCAATGCAACGGCGGCCTTCATGCCGGTGCAATGGGAAACCCCGACCTGCTCCACGCCGAAGTCCTCAAAACGCCGGATCACCGCGGCAATCCGCTCCGGTGAAAAAAACATCAGATGGGTGCCGCCGAGAATGGCCCGAAGCTTTCGGATCTTCAGGGTTTCCGCGATATGGTCCAGGATATTCAGAACGCCGGCATGGGCGCATCCCAGCAGCAGCACCGGGTCTGTTGCGGTTTCAATCAGGAGGCTGGCATCATCGCTGATGGGATCCGGGGAAAACGCCTGTCCGTCCGGAAGCAGAAGCTGCGGATCCTGAAAGCTCTGGTCCGGCTTGCAGGGCACGCCGGTGACAAACCAGAGGCCGTCTTCCACCTGCCGGGTCTGATCCACAAAGGTAAAATCCGCTCCCAGGGCCGTGAGTTCTTCTTTGGAATGCGGGCTGCCGATATACCGGGGCTCGGTTGCAAACAGCAGGGGATTTTGGACATAATGCTGTGAGAAAATATCCGGGTGCGCCACCACATTGACCGGACCGGTTTGCTGGAGCACCCATTCGAGGCCGCCGGTGTGATCATAATGGCCGTGACTGAGAAAGATGCGGCCGATCCCTTTCAGTTTTTTGTCGAGCAGTTTCATGTTGGCGGAAAGACCGACGCCGGAGCCTGCATCAAAGAGATAGCGCCTTTCCCCGCATTCGATCAAAGTGCTGAATCCATGCTCTCCGACAAGGCCGGGTCTTCCCACATAATTATCGCAAAGAATGGTAAGGGTTTTCAAAACACCTCCTTTTGCCTATTGCATGAGGCTGGAAAAAAAATCGTTCCCCTTGTCATCCACGATGATAAACGCGGGGAAGTCCTTGACCGTGATCTTAAAGATGGCCTCCATTCCCAGTTCCGGATACTCGAGGGTCTCGATCCGGGTGATGCAGTCCCTTCCCAGCCGGGCCGCGGGTCCGCCGATGGATCCCAGATAGAATCCGCCGTATTTTTTGCAGGAATCCGTGACCTGCCGGGTGCGGTTTCCCTTGGCCAGCATGATCATGGAGCCCCCTCTTGCCTGAAACAGGGGAACGTAAGGATCCATTCGCCCTGCGGTGGTCGGCCCGAATGAGCCGGATGCCCTGCCCTTGGGAGTTTTGGCGGGCCCGGCATAATACACGATGTGATTCTTGAAATATTCGGGCAGATCCTCGCCCCGGTCAAGCCGTTCCTTGAGCTTGGCATGGGCGATGTCCCTTCCGACGACAATGTCTCCGGTCAGAAGCAGCCGGGTGGATACGGGATATTTACTGAGGATTTGCCGGATTTCATGCATGGGCCGATTCAGATCGATGCGTACGGCGTCATCCGCTTCCCCTGCGGGCTGCGGCAGAAACTGCGCGGGATCGGTTTCCAGCCTTTCCAGGAAAATGCCGTCTTTATTGATCCTGGCCTTGATGTTGCGGTCCGCGCTGCAACTGACGCCCATGCCGATGGGGCACGATGCCCCGTGCCGGGGCATGCGGATCACGCGGACATCATGGCAGAAGGCGACGCCGCCGAACTGGGCGCCGAGGCCCAGCTCCCGCGACATCTGATGCAGCGTGGCTTCCAGCGCCTTATCCCGGAAGGCATGACCCAGTGCGTTTCCCTGCTCCGGAAGCCCGTCCAGATATCCTGCCGAAGCCAGTTTAACGGTTTTAAGATTGGCTTCCGCCGAGGTGCCGCCGATGACAAAGGCCAGATGATACGGCGGGCAGGCGGCGGTCCCCAGGCTTTTCATTTTGGCCTTCAAATATTCCGGAAGATTGTCCGGGGCCAGTACGGCCTTTGTTTCCTGAAAGAGATAGGTTTTGTTGGCGGAGCCGCCGCCCTTGGCAATAAAAAGAAATTTATAGGCATCCCCGGGGGTTGCGAAAATATCGATCTGCGCCGGCAGGTTGCAGCCGGTATTTTTTTCCGTGTAAAGCGTCAGCGGCGCATTCTGGGAATAGCGCAGATTGCTCCGGGTGTAGGCATTGAAAACGCCCCGGGACAGGGCTTCTTCATCCGAAAATCCGGTCCAGACGCTCTGGCCTTTTTTACCCATGATCACGGCGGTTCCGGTATCCTGGCACATGGGATATTCGCCTTCTGCGGAGATCACCGCATTTTTCAGCATTTCAAGCGCCACATAGCGGTCATTGGAAGAGCTTTGGGGATCATTCAATATTTTGACCACCTGCAAAAGATGGGATTTTCTCAGAAGGTGGGAAACGTCTTTAAACGCCTGCTCCGCCAGAAGCGTCAGCCCCTCGGGGGCGATCTTAACAATTGACCGGCCTTCGAAGGCGGCCTCTGAAACAAAATCGGATGTCAATCTGCGATATTCCGTTGTATCGGGTCCCAGGGGGAACATCTCCTGATACGTAAATTCCGTCATCTGTCCGTTCTCCGTTTTTTCATAATTATAATGATAGGTTCCCCCTTTTGAAAAAAGGGACAAAACTGTTTCACGGTAAAAAAGAATAATTTGAACGGCTTCGTAAAAAGTTCGCAGGCAAGGCGCGCAAATCCTGAGGAGTGAGGCGTACGTATGAGTACGCCGCAAAGACGAAGGATACAGCGCAACGCGGCATCCGGACTTTTTACGAAGCCGTCACGCTTAATTTATCAGCGGCCGCTGAAGCATTTTTTCATAAAGATCGATATACTGCCGTGCGGTTACCGCATGGTTGAAGCGGGCGATACTCTCTTTCATGATGCGCCGGATCTCGAACTGTTTGCTTTTCCCTGGAAGCAGATAAAAAGCCATGGCCTGATCGATGGCCCAGGAAAGGCCGGCTGAATCGTGGTGTTTGAACAAGAAGCCGTTTCCCGCATGCTTTGATGCATCCAGGTGGCCGATCGTATCGTGAATGCCGCCGGTGTCATGGACAACCGGCAGCGATCCATAGATCGGGGCAATCATCTGCGGCAGGCCGCAGGGTTCAAACAGGGACGGCATCAAAATGAAATCAGAGGCTCCGTACGCAAGGTGTTCGAGATCTTCACTGAAATCGCAGACGGCAATCCGGTTCTGGATGCCGTGGAACTGGGCGATATCCCTGAAGTGCTGCTGATATTCTCCGTTTGCCACGAAAACGATCTGTAGATTGAGCTTCCAGTACCTTGAAATGACCGAAAAGAGAACATCCGCCAGAAGCTGCGATCCTTTTTGTATGCTGTCCAGCCGGGACGGCCAGAAAAATACCGGCGCGTTCTCATCCTCGATCAATCCCAGAAGTTTTTGAAGGGCCAGCTTGTTCTGTTTTTTTCCGGGTGCATGATCGTCCGGGCCGAAGGTTGCCGTCAGATACTTGTCATACAGGGGATTGAAAGCCGGATCCGGCGCATTCAATATCCCCGCGGCGCATCCGGCATACCATTTGTTGGCCAGCTCCTGCTGGACGGATTTTTCGATAAAACCGTGCCGGCCTTCAACGATTTCCATTAAAAACGTATGGCTAACGGTATTGACGAAATGGGCTGCAAAAATACCGCTGGTCAGAAAATCTACGGCATTGGAATCCCGGGTTTGCTCATATTCGATCGCCATGCGGTCATAATACAGTTGCTGCCAGAAATAAGCGGCATCGATCCCACGGTCTTCAATCTGCCACAGATAGGTTTTCATGGTGTGGATGTTGTGAATGGTAAACAGGCACGGGATTCCCATTCTTCTGGACATGGCGGGAATCAGACCGGTCATCCAGTCGTTGCAGTGAATCAGATCGGGCTGGACCCTGGGTACAATGTTATTGATGACTTCCCGCTGAAAGGCCAGGGCCATTTTGACGTTTTCCATCCAGTAATCCGAATAAACCCGGTTTTTGTAAAAAAACGCCCGGTCTTCCGCCAGGTGAATCCGCTCGCCCGGCATTTTGTTCTGAATGGCCTGAAGCTCCTTGGACAGGAAAGGCGCCATCTGCCCGCTGAAAATCGCCCGGTAATCGGGCATGGCGACATGGACATCGGCGCCTTGATCGAAAAGCGCATTCACCAGCGCCGCGGAAACATCCGCAAGGCCCCCGGCCTTGGCCGTCAGATAGCTGGCAAGACTTCCCATGCGGTTTGGCAGATAGGTGACCTCCGGCGTTACAATCAGAATGCGGGGATTTCCGGGTGATGTCATAAAAATTCCTTTGTGAGAATACAGGCTCTGGTAACGGCCTCGACCATCGGAGCTGGATCTAACCCCTTAAGCCCTCATGAATTACGCCCAGGTGATCAGCCCCGGCGTATATTTAATCCAGTTGTCTCCGCGCGGCGTCACCCTTGCCGTAAATGCGAACTGTCCGGAAACCTTGCAGATGGTCGTGCAGGAATACTGATAATGGCTGTAGCCGATATCCTCGATAACGGACATGATTTCCGTCTGGATGTCTTCAAGCCCATCAACCGTTTTGGGAATTCCCAGACACAGCTCCACATCCACTTCATCAGGGCTGAGCACGCCCAGATGCACCGCAACCGTCACACTGAAGGCATCTCCGATCCGATAGAATTTTCGGGGATTCACAACAACCGGCGACATGATATGAATCTCTTTCCAGTGCAGCATCAGCCGCAGATGCTGGTCCGCCTGTTTCCTGGCCTCATCGGCCTGGTTATAGAGCAGCTCCTGGGACCGATAGGCGCCCGGATGATAAAATTTCTCCTGATAATCGCCGACCATCCGCTGGCTGCTGAACTGCCGCATGGCCATTTTCATGGAAGCCTTCATCATCCGGATCCAGGTGACCGGAATGCCGCCCTTGCTTCTTTCGTAAAAACAGGGAATCACTTCATTTTCCAGAACATTATAGAGGGATCGGCTGTCCATCAGATCCTGATAACCGGGATCCGTATAATCGACGCTGTTCCCGATCCGCCAGCCGCAGCCCTCGGAATACCCTTCGTCCCACCACCCGTCCATGATGCTGACATTGAGCACGCCGTTAATGGCCGCCTTGATGCCGGATGTGCCGCAGGCTTCAAAAGGCCTCCGCGGGGTATTGAGCCAGACATCCGCTCCCTGAACCAGATGCCGGGCGATATGGATATCGTAATCTTCCAGAAACACGATCCGGTGCCGTACGCTGGGCCTTCTGGAAAATTCGATCAGGCGTTTGATCAGATCCTTGCCCTCGGTATCCCGGGGATGGGCCTTTCCGGAAAAGATGAACTGCACCGGATGGGTTTCCGAATTCAGAATGGCTTCAAAACGCTCCGGCTCCTGAAGAATCAGATAGGCGCGCTTGTAGGAGGCAAAACGCCTGGCAAAGGCAATGGTCAGGACATCCTGGTCCATCACCGATTCGGCGTCCCTCATTTTGGACATGGGGGCATGGCGGCGCTGATACTGCGTGATCATCATCTCCCGACAGGTGCGGATGAGCCGGGAGCGATTCATGTCATGGGCACGCCAGAGTTCTTCGTCATAAATCTGGTCGAACCGCTTGAAGATATCCGCATGCCGGATATCCATGTGCCAGTCCGGACCGATATAGCGTTCAAAAAGAAGGGCGTTGTCATGGGAAATCCAGGTCGGGATGTGGACGCCGTTGGTAACATGGGTGATCGGTATCTCACTTTCCGAAACCCCCGGCCAGATATGCATCCACATGCGACGTGCGACTTTTCCGTGCAGTTTGCTGACGCCGTTGCAGTACTGGGACAGGCGCTGACCCAGAACAAACATGGAAAAGGGCTGATCGGAATTGGCCGAAATGGGCTGTCCCCATGTCAGCATTTCTTCCGCGGACGTCTGGAGCTTTTCTTGAAACGGGATAAGATAAGGCTTTACCAAAAACGGCGGAAATTCGTCATGCCCGGCTGCAACCGGCGTGTGGGTGGTAAAAACGGTTGTCCGCGGAACGATCTCAAGGGCCGTTTTTATATCGATGTTCAGTCTGGACATGTATAACGCCAGCCGCTCCAGACTGGCGAAAGCGCAGTGTCCTTCATTCATGTGACACACCGTCGGGAATATCCCCAGTGCATTCAGCGCACGCATGCCGCCGATCCCCAGAAGCATTTCCTGGGCCAGACGTTTTTTCTGGTCTCCGGTATAAAGGCTCGATGTGATATCTCTGATTTCCGGAGGATTATCCCGAATATTGGCATCCAGAAGATAGAGCGGAATTCTGCCGATATTGAGCTTCCACACGATTGCGTGAATTTCTCCATCCGGGCCGGAAACCGATATCCGAACCTCATTTCCTTGCTGATCCAGCGCGCGCTCCAGAGGAATGGTGAACATATCGGTTCTGGGATAGGATTCCTGTTGATAGCCGTCATAATCCAGATATTGGTGGAAATACCCCTGCCGGTAGTAGAGTCCGATGCCGGTCAGCGGCACCCGCATGTCCGATGCGGATTTCAAATGGTCTCCCGCCAGAACGCCCAGCCCGCCGGCAAACAGCGGAAGACTTTCATGAATGCCGAACTCCATTGAAAAATAGGCAATTGTCCCCTTGTCTCCAAAAACAGCGGAAGATGAATTCATCGGGGCCTGAAGCATGGATTCAAACCGGGCCTGGACACGGCTCTGGTGGGCCAGAAAACTTTCGTCCTGAGATAACTCCTGAAGCCGCTCCTGGGGAATCAGGGTCGAGAAATACAGGGGGTTGCCATTGGACTCCCGCCAGAGCCGGGGATCGATGCGGCGAAACAGTTCAACAGCATCCCGCTGCCAGCTCCACCAGAGGTTTCTGGACAATTTGTCCAGAAACAGCAAGGGTTCGGGAATGGTGGGGAAAACATAAAGCGTTCGATATTGTGTCATAAACGTTCCTGAAAATTTCTATAAATTGTGTTGAAATATTCACTGCTGCTGTATTTCAAGTATCATTGATTGTCTTGTTCCGATTTTGGGAAAATTCCGGACTGGGCAAGACGCCATGCCGAATTCCGCCATTTTGACTACCGGTTCTTCTTTGTATCATGCTCATAAAAACCGTCCAAAGTCAAGAATGACCCTGACTGCGTTTTTCAGGAAACATCATGACGGGTTATACCTTTCTTGAAACCGCCGGGTTTCCGTCATGCTGCTGCCAGGATGTCCGTTTTGTCTTTTCGTCATACATAATCCGTTGTTATTTGAACGTGGATATAGTAGCATAAAGGATATGGAATGGATTACGGAAGCCTGTTCGTGTTTTCTCCGCGCTCCGAGCGCATCTTGCTGGATGGAACCATGCTGATCAGCATCAATCCCATTACACCGCAGCAGCGGCTTATCGCCAAAGTCACGGAAATTCTGAAATACGGGGGGATCATCGCCTATCCGACGGATACGTGTTACGGAATCGGCTGCGATATCATGAACAAAAAAGCCATTCAGAGAATTTACCAGATCAAGCAGCGGGATTCGTCCCAGCCCTTCAGCTTTATCTGCTCGGATCTGAAAGATATCAGCGACTACGCCAAGGTAACCAATTACGGATATAAAACCATGAAGCGCTATCTTCCCGGGCCCTATACCTTTATCCTGGAAGGATCCAAACTGGTTCCGAAAATCATGCTGACCAAACGCAAAACCGCGGGCATCCGCGTGCCGGATCATCCAATCTGCATCGCCTTGGTCAAATCTCTGGGAAATCCCATTATATCGACCAGCGCGACGGCTCCGGACGGCTCGGTTTTCGATCACCCTTCCCTGATTCAAGAGCATTTCGGAACCCGCCTGGATCTTGTCATTGATGCGGGTTCCGTATCGGGAAATCCTTCAAGTGTCGTATCGCTGATAGGCGATACGCCAGAAGTCATCCGCAAGGGGGCCGGGGATCTGAGCGC
>JBBIPX010000041.1:0-24827 GCA_037442625.1 Desulfobacteraceae bacterium | reverse complement strand
TGTGGTGATACTTCGTTCCAAGGCGGATATTTACCGGAATCCGGCGATGACGTACGCCGAAGAATACGTCCAGATGGGCGTGCGGCTTCCGCTGATTGCGGCTGAGGAAAATGTTTATCAGGTTCTGATTCCGATCTGCGATTCGGAGGGGTATCTGGTTAAGCAGCAAGGATATATTCAAAAAAATCTTGCCCGTGAAGGGTATCTGCCCTATACCGCCAGAAATCTCCTTCAGCAGGCCTTTGAAATGCTTAATGCCCCGTATGGATGGGGCGGCATGTACGGCGAGCAGGACTGCTCCCGGTTTATCCAACAGGTTTTTGCGACCGCGGGAATTCATTTCCCCCGGAATTCAGCGGATCAGGCGCTGGTGGGAAAACAGATCGCCGAATATGATTCGGATACTACGGAAGATATCAAAGTACGCAGTCTGAATCGGGCCATCGGGGGGATCACAACACTATACCTGAAAGGCCACATCATGCTGTATCTGGGAAAATCGGGGTTGATGCCCTATGCCATTCATGAAACCTGGGCCTACCGGGTGCCTGTCGGCGAAAAGGATGTGATTTACAAGATCAATCGGGTGGCGGTAACGGATCTGAATCTGGGAAAAGGAAGCCGGAGCGGATCTCTGCTGGAGCGGCTCAAATCCGTTCGCGTGGTTCAATAGTCGATGACGGAGCCTGCTTCGGTTAGTGAAAAATTTTTTCAGGGATCGAAAGAATTTCCTTTAGGATTCATGACCGTTTCCTGTAAAGACTGCTCCCCGCTTGAAAATGGCGCTCCGGCGTCAAATGGTATGATATTTGCTTTATATTAACATGCGCATAGAATTTTGATGGCTTCGCAAAAAGTCAAAATGTGTGATGGCAAAGAAAAAAGTTCAAGATCAAGGCGCGCAAATCCTGAGGAGTGAGGCGTACTTATGGTACGCCGCAACGACGAAGGATGCAGCGCAACGCAGATATTGGACTTTTTACGAAGCCATCAATTTTAATTTAGGAGAATTCCTTCATGACCTCATTTAAAAATGAAGTGCTTCGGTACCATATGGAGCCAAGACCCGGTAAAATTGAAGTGGTGCCCAGCAAGCCCTGCCTTTCCCAGTCCGATCTTTCACTGGCCTATACGCCGGGTGTGGCCATTCCCTGCTTGGAGATCAGGAAAGATCCGAACCTGTCCTTTGATTACACCACGCGGGGCAATCTTGTCGGCGTCATCACCAACGGCACGGCGGTGCTGGGCCTTGGAAACATCGGTCCTCTGGCCGGAAAACCGGTCATGGAAGGAAAGGGCGTTCTCTTCAAGCGGTTTGCCGATATCGATGTTTTTGACATCGAGCTCAACATCCGTGATCTGGATGAATTCATCCGCACGGTCAAGAGTCTGGAGCCGACCTTCGGCGGCATCAATCTGGAAGACATCAAGGCGCCGGACTGTTTTTACATCGAGGAAGAGCTCATCAAGCAGATGTCCATTCCGGTGTTTCATGACGACCAGCACGGAACGGCCATCATTTCCTGCGCGGCGCTTTTAAATGCCTGTCTGCTGACGGGCCGCAACCTGGCGGATGCCCGGATCGTGATTAACGGGGCGGGCGCCGCCGGCATCGCCTGCGCCAAGATGTACATGGCGATGGGGGCCAGGAAGGAGAATGTCGTTTTGCTGGATTCAACCGGCGTTGTATACAAGGGCCGGACCAGGGGGATGAACCCTTACAAGGAAGCCTTTGCCCTGGACACGCCCATGCGGACCCTTCTGGATGCGGTCAAGGGGGCCGATGTGCTGGTCGGCCTTTCGGTAAAAGGCGCCTTTACGCCCGAGATGCTCTCCCTGATGCGGGACAAACCCGTTATTTTCGCACTGGCAAATCCCGATTCCGAAATCGGTTATGATGAGGCCAAGGCAATCCGGCCCGATGCCATCGTGGCGACCGGCCGGTCGGACTGGCCCAATCAGGTCAACAATGTGCTGTGCTTTCCCTTTATTTTCCGGGGCGCCCTGGATGTCCGGGCCAAGGCCATCAATACGGAAATGAAGGTGGCCGCCGTCCGCACCCTGGCGGAGCTGGCCAGGGAGGATGTGCCGGATTCCGTGATCCGGGCTTACGGCGGAAAGCCCATGCGATTTGGTCCGGATTACATCATCCCCAAACCGCTGGATACCCGGGTATTATTGAAAGTCACACCTGCGGTGGCCAATGCGGCCGTTGAGAGCGGTGTGGCCCGGGTGGCGCTTCCCGGTCATGCAGCCTATATCCAGGAGCTGGAAACCAAACTGGGACCCGAGCGGGAAGTCATGCGCAAGATCATTTTTACGGCCCAGCAGAATCCCAAACGGATCGTGCTGCCCGAAGGCAACCACCCGGTCATTCTACGGGCAGCTTCGCAGGTGGTAAAGGAAGGCATTGCAAAGCCCCTTTTGCTGGGGAATGAAGAGGAGATCCGGTTTCTGGCAAAGGATTTGAACATTTCCCTGGACGGAATTGAAATTCTGAATCATCTGAAAAGCCCGCTTTATGATGAATTCACTGAAAAACTCTTTGCCTCACGGGCCAGAAAGGGCTGGTCCCCAGCGGAAACCCGCTGGCAGCTCCGGAACCGCTACACCTTCGGCGCCATGATGGTCCGGGAAGGTCTGGTGCATGGCCAGGTGCACGGCATCGGCAGGTCTTATCCGGATGCCATTCGTCCCGTGCTTCAGGTCATTCCCCGACGGCCGGGCGTATCCGTGGTCGCAGGCCTTTACATGATGATTTTCAGGGGCCATACCCTGTTTCTTGCGGACACCACGGTCAATATTCATCCCAGCTCCGAGGTGCTGGCCGAGATTGCGATCTTGTCCGCGGAAATGGTGGGATTTTTTGATGTCAAGCCGGTCGTGGCCATGCTGTCCTTTTCCAATTTCGGTTCCACCCATCATCCGGATGCAAAACGCGTGGAGCGGGCCGTCGAGATCGTGCGGACCCGCAGGCCCGAGCTGACCATCGACGGGGAGATGCAGGCCGACACCGCCGTGTCCGAGGAAATCTTAAACCGGCTCTATCCCTTCAACCGCCTGGGCGCGCCGGCCAATGTACTGATTTTTCCGAATCTGGACGCCGGAAACGCCGCCTATAAACTGCTCAATCACATGGGAGGGGCAAAGTCCGTTGGCCCTATTTTAATGGGAATCAGCAGACCCTTTAATGTGGTTCAGCGGGACACGGACATGGAAAACGTCGTCAACGTGATCGCGTTTACGGTCGCCCAGTCCAACGGGGATTGCGAAAGCTCCAGTTGTTCCCTGGAGTGAGATCCTGGGCGCGTTGGGATTAGAAGAGATTTCAATCAAACGGCGTCAGGCTTTCGTACCCGTCTTCCGTGACCAGAAGGGTCTGTTCGAACTGGGCGGAGAGCCGGCCGTCTTCCGTTACAGCCGTCCATTTGTCATCAAGAATGCGTAAAAACCGGGCGCCGATATTGATCATGGGTTCGATGGTGAAGACCATGCCCGGCAGCAGCAAAAACCCCTCGCCTTTCTGGCCGTAATGGAGAATCTGGGGCGGTTCATGAAAATCAAAACCGATGCCGTGTCCGACAAATTCCCGGACCACGGAGCACCCCTGGCTTTCCGCATAATGCTGAATGGCCCATCCGATGTGGCCGGTGGTGTTTCCCGGCCGTATCATGGACATGCCCTGGCGCAGGCATTCCCGCGTGACGCTTACGATTTTTTGTGCATCGGGTCCGGGGGTTCCCACAAAATAGGTTTTGTTGGCATCCGCGTAATAACCGTTTAAAATCGGCGTCACATCCACATTGACGATGTCTCCGTCCAGAAGGACGCGGCTGCCGGGAATGCCGTGGCAGATCACTTCGTTGACCGATACGCAGACGCTTTTGGGAAATCCCCGGTAGTGGAGAGGAGCGGGAATGGCGTGATTTTTGACGGTGAATTCATGAACCAGGGTGTTGATGTCTTCCGTCGTGATGCCGGGCCGGATGATGGATTCCGCCAGATCCAGGCATTCCAGGGCCAGGCACCCGGCTTTTCGGATGCCTTCGATATCTTCCGGGGTTTTGAACCGGATCTTGTATTTTCGGCCGTATTCGGCTTTCAGAATCGGAATCGAGGAAGTCCCCGGTTCCTGAGCCTTGGATCCGCAGCATTTTTTGTATTTCCGGCCGCTGCCGCAGGGGCAAAGGCTGTTCCGGCCCAATTTATCGGACTTGTTTTTCAAGGCAGCTCCTTAACAGCGGGTCATAGGTAAGCGGTTATGGGTAATAGATAATAATTGTTCAGGCGTTTACCCATGACCCATGACCCATAACCCATTACCTCTTTATCCGGCTTTGACCCCCGTGTGGATGACGGCAATGCCGTTGGTCAATCGGTTGTAGGCGACATCTGTATAGCCGATACCTTCCAGCAGTTCGGCAAGTTCGTCCGGCAGCGGAAAAAGCCGGATGGTTTCCGGCAGGTGAATATAGGCGGAGCGGCTTCCGGCAATCAACTGGCCGAGCCAGGGCATGATGTAGAAAGAGTACAAATCGTAGAGCCACCTGAAAACCGGTGAAACCGGTTTGGAAAATTCCAGGCACATCATCCTGCCGCCGGGTTTGAGCACCCGGTACATTTCCCTGAATCCCTTGTCCATATGGGTGACATTGCGGATTCCAAAGCCCACCATCACGGCATCGACGCTGCTATCGGGAAACGATATGGCTTCAATATCACCTTGGATATACCAGATGCTTTTTCGGGCGGCAAGATGATTGACCTGGTTTTTTCCGGCCAGAATCATGTCCCGGTTGATATCGTACAGAATCACCGCTCCGGTTGGCCCTGTCTTTCCGGCTGCAAGAATGGACAGATCCCCGGTGCCGCCGCAGACATCCAGAACCCTGTCGCCGGGCCGCAATTTCAGCGCGCGAACGGCGGCCCGCTTCCAAACATAATGGATGCCAAAGCTCAGGATGGTATTCATCAGGTCATAGCATTCGGCGACTGAATTAAAATGTCTGCGCACGTATTGCACTTTTTCATTTTCAGGTACCTGGTAAAACCCGTATGTGGCCAGCTTTTCACGGGTCAGCCGGGAAATCAGCCGGGCCCGCTCCATGCGGTCGTTCAGCCAGACGGTTTTGGGGAAAAACATGTCGCAGTCTCCTAAATCAATCAGAATTGATGGCAAGGCCGGCATCCCGCATCAGTGGGAGCAGAAAAGCCAGACTCCTGCGTCCGGCTTCTTCCGGAGTATCCACATAGGGATAAAGCTCCAGGCTGATATCGCAGGCGTATTCCAGCCGCACCATGGCTTCAAAAATCCGTGAAAAACCGATGGCACCCTGGCCGGCGATCAGATGGTTGTGAACCCGGCTGGGGGCGATATCCTCGATGTGCACATGCCCGATCCATTCAAACAGCTCCTCGAACGCTCCATGGGGCGCCTCGCCGGCGCAGTAAAAATGACCGATATCAAAATTGAGTCCGACGGCGGCGGACCGGATATCCCGGATAAATGCCGAAAACTGGGTGGAATTTTCCATCAGAAGGTCGGGCTCCGGTTCGATCAGCAGCTTGACGTTCAGGGATTCAGCCAGCGGAATCACCTGATCCAGCCCCTGGTGAAAAAGCCGGATGGCTTCAGTCCGGGACATGCCGTTCAGCGGGCCGCCGGGAGGGATTGAAATGTTGCCGCAGCCCAGTTCCCTGGCGATCCCGAGACATTCCTTTGTGTGCTGAATGCGGATTTTGCGCTGGTTCGGGTCGGGTTCGATCCAGGACGGCAGATATGTATCGCCGACGGCAAACAGGGTAAAACTGTTCAGGTTCGTTATTTTCAGGCCCAGGCGGTCAAGGGCGGTTTTGATTTCGCGCAGGTCCGAGTCCCTGTAGTCCGGCGGATAAAGATGGGGCCGGTCGCACATGATTTCAACCCCTTTAAATCCCAGATCCGCAATCCGTTTGAGGGAATCCGGCAGCGTGTATTTGACAAATGCGTTGGTGCTGTAACCCAGTATCATGGATTGGTATCGTCTCCTGGCAGATGGTGGTGAAAGCTCTCGTTTTCAAGCGATTGCAGGCAATTGAGCTGTTCCTGAAAGGTTACCGGCGGGCAGTCCCCCAGGGGTTTTTTGAAATAGAACCCCAGCTCCGGAACCAGACCTTTGCGGCCGGTCGTTGAAAGCGCCGCCATCCATCTGGCCAGATCCAGAACCAGCGGAGCCGCCAGGATGGAATCCCTTCCCTGAAGATTGATGCGGATGCTCATGGGAAGGTCAAAAAGACCGACAAGATCGATGACATCCCAGGCTTCCTTGGCATCCCCCCGGGGGGGATAGTAGTCGATATGAACCTTGTGCGACGGCGTCCCGTATTTTTCGCCGACCGGATATCCCAGAATATCATCCAGAAGCCGGGTCTTATTGGCCAGTTTGCCTGCGGCCTTTTCCGGATCCATCAAGTTTTTTCCATCGGCGTTTCCCAGGATGTTCAGGCTGTACCACCCGTCCACCTGAAGGTTTCTGGCTTTAAAGGCGGAAGCCAGAACCACCTTGAAAAAGGTTTGTCCGGTTTTCCCGTCGCATCCTGCCATGCAGACGCCGTTTCGGATTGCTTCCTGAATCATGGCCGGGCATTCCAGGTGATTGGGCGTGAAATTGACAACCGGAATCCGGGATGAAATTGCGGCCAGTGCGTACGACAGATCCGGAAAACCCGATGCACCTTTACCGGCATAAAGCTGAGAGAGGGTTTCATTCATCAGGGCCGGTTCAACGGTGCAGGCAGGCAGCAGATTGACAAAAACCGGCAGGGCATCCGGAAAACCGGCCTTCAGGGAAGCCATTTCAAGCGCGATTTGTTTCACCTGCGCCGCCCGGTCCAGTTCGGTGTCCGGGGGCGCGAAAACCTTTATCCGGTCGATTTCATCCCGGTAAGGCTTCCATAAGTCCTTCGGCAGAACCCCATGGCAATGGATGGCGGTCGTCATGGGACGATCGGCGAAATCCCATCCGGCGAGATCAACCGCCTGCTGGGGAAAAAGCCCGGAAAATTTACCGTCTGTCGTCAGATACGGCAGTACGCTTTCCGGATGATGTTTCAACATGGAAACGGCCGCCGCAAGGGTCGAGCCGATGGCGCCTTTTGCGCCGGCGACCAGCAGCAAAAGCGATTTGGAGCCATTGGGGTTAAGGGTCATTTGTAAGCCTCGGTAATCACAGATGGGCTTCTTACGAAGTCGTAATAATAAATTTTATTTATTTCAAAATATTATCTAAAATTGACACGATGATCAAGTTGAATCGAGATTTTCTGATAATCGTCCGCTGTTGTGATAATAGCGAATGGCCGCTCCCCCTTGGATTATTTTTTCATTTCCTCGGTTCCGGTGATCCAGATATAATCCCCATCGGAAAGGTCAACCGGGCTGCCGGCAGGGACCAGAACCAGGGTTTTAAACGGCGCCCGGGTCCGGGTGAATGCCCGGTTCGGAATGCCGAATTTTCTGATGATATGGCCGTTTCCGCATAAAACGATCATTTGGCGCGGGCTCAGATGCTCGGCAACGGCCTCCGCCATGGTATCCTCCCAGGCGCACTGGGCCGCATAAAAATATTCGAAATTGTCTCTGCCCCTGAATTTATGCATGCTGAAAATTCTTTCAACATAAGCGCGATGATCCGGATCGGTCAGGGTGATGGTATGCGGGAGGTGCGCGGCATCTTCGGGCAACAGGTTGTCAATTCCGCCGACGGCTATTTTGGGGGGAATGTGAAAGGGCAGATTCAGCCCGATGAGGGGGATGCGGCTATCCCGGATTGTTTCAAAAATGCCGCGGTAGAGGTCAAAATCATAGCGCCAGTTGGCATACCACTGGGTTTTTTCCAGAAACGCCTGTTCGCTCAGTTCCCCATGAGACCAATTGTCCAGAACCGGCTGATAGGGCTGATCGATCATTTCCATGCCCACGGCCACTTCGTGCCGCGCCAAAAGATCCCGGATCACCCGAAGCTGAATCTGGTGGTGAACCGGGTCCGTGTGGTTTTCGCCGATATAAATGACCCGGGCATTCTCCAGATCATTCAGCAGTTGCGCATAGGATACCTGTGCACCGTTTTGTCCCGACAGGATTGAATCCGCCCCGAATTCCGCATTCAGGCCGGGGATCAATGTCTTTTTGACGGATGCCGCGCAACCCGAAACCAGAACAACGGTCAACATCACAAGAAGAATGAATGGCCTCATGCTGTTTTTTGCCTTTTCCGAATCTCGATGCTTGATTTTTCCGGATGAAACCCCTATATACCGAACAGTTTCCCGCTTTCAACAGGCTGCGCGCAACCTTGATTCCACTGGATGGAAAAAATACCGATGCTGCTGGATCCCAAACCCGTTTACCGAAGAGTCATTGTTCCCTGGTACGATTCCGAAATCGTCTGTTTTGCAACGCTGCTTTTTGCAGGACTTGTTCTGATTGTCGGATATTCCGGAATTCATGCCGCCTACGATATCCCGGAATACCGGCAATATCTCTGGATTCCGGGGCTGCTCTTCGCGATGGGTCTGGCGGTTTTTATCTCCGTTGCCGTTCGATTGATCAATCGCCATGTCCAGCGGATTGACCGGTGAAGCCTGCCAGGTGCGGGTAAAGAACCTCGATGAAATGGTGAAGAATCTTGGCGGTAACCCCCCAGACGGTGACATCCTGGAATGGATAAAGCAGGGTGAAAACATCCGGCAGCCGGCCATGATAGCCCCGATTGATGTGGATGTTCACCAGCGTTTCCAGCGGAATTTTCAGCGTTCTGGAAATTTCATCCGGGCTGTGCCGGATGTTTCCGTTGCCGTTCCAGATGCCCACAAAAACCTGAATGTCTTTATGGTTGATCGTCTGGAAATGCCCCAGGCTCCCCACGTAATTCACCTGGTCCCGCGAGATATTGAGTTCTTCCTGCAATTCCCGGAATCCGGCATCCATGGCGCTGTCATCCTGAGGGTCGATATGACCGCCCGGAAGGGCGACCTGATTGCGCCAGGGATAGCCTTCCGTGTCCGCTTTCTGAATCGCGAGAATGTGGGGCCTGGTCTTGTCGAAAACCAGCAGAAAGACGCTGGTGGACTGGAACAGGCCGTTTTCAGGGGGCCCCGGATGCGCCGCAGCGTCCAGAATCGTTTTTAAACAAGATGCATTAATAAGCATTCCCCTGCGTACGCTCCGGTTGCATTGCTGTATTGCTGAAAATCATAAAAAAGCAGTTTCTTCGCCCGGTGATTTATTTGACTTTCATGAAATCCTTGAACGCCATTTGCTTGTAGCTGTCGGTCTGAATGAATTTCAATACCGGCAGCAGATTGTCCGCCGGAATATATCCCGGATAGTTTGAAATCTGATCTCCGGTTTCTGATACAAACCAGTTGGACGGCAGACCGCGGACCTTGTATCGGGAAGCCAGCATGCTTTCCCTGTCGGCATCCACTTTGATGGCAATGAAATTCTTGTTCAGATAGGAAATAATCTCCGGGTCCGTGAAAGTTCCCTTGTCCATTTTTGTACAATAGCCGCACCATTCGGCAAAAAAATTGATGAATATTTTCTTGTGCTGACTTTTTCCCAAAGACATCCCCTCATCGTAGGAATACCATTTGATGGTTTCGGCGGAGAGGCCCTGCGAAGGAAAGGATGTCATCAATACGGTCAGGCTCAGCAGGAAAACGGCGAAAATGCGATACATAATTAAAATCCTTGTATTTGAAGACGGTGAAGTTTTCAGGGTAACGGAATCATTTTGTTCAGTACAAGCGACAGTCCCATCAAAATCAGGAGAACACCGGCGATGCGGTTGAAATATTTCAAGGCCAGCGTCGCTTTTTTCAGAAAAACCAGCATGACGTCAATGAACATGGACAGGGCCATGAACGGAATGGCCAGTCCCAATGAATAGATGCTTAGCAGCATGATCCCTTCAATTACGGTTTCCTTGCTGCCGGCAATAATCAGAATGGAACCCAGCAGCGGGCCGATGCAGGGGCTCCAGCCCGCTCCGAATGCCATTCCCACCAAAAATGTTCCCATGAAATGAATGGGTTTTTTATCCAGATGCACGCGTTTTTCAAATTCCAGCGCATTGAAACGCAGCCACCCGGTCAGGTGAAGGCCCAGAAACATGATCAGCACTCCGCCGATGATCCGGATGGGGGTGCTGTAAAACTGGATGAAGCCCCCAAGATAAGATGCGGATGCGCCCATCAGGATAAAGACGGTTGAAAACCCCGATACATAGGCGATGGTTGAAAGGATCACTTTTTTTCGAATGCCGTTTTCGCATCCTGTCAGTTCATCCAGCGTAAAGCCGCTGATAAAAACAAAGTATGCGGGAATAAGCGGTAAAATACAAGGGGAAAAAAAGGACAAAAGACCGGCCAGAAGGGCTGCCGGATAGCTGATGGTTTCTGCGAACATGAACTCACTCTTTTAAAGGATTAAGGATCAATTCAGATGGCTTTTCGTACAGAGCATTTCTCAGTCAATCGGTTACACTACCGGCTGCCGATCTCCCGTGCTTTTTCGGCGGCAGCAGCGATGGCATCCACGATGGCCTGCTTGAAATGCCGCGTTTCAAGCACTTTCAGGGCAGCCTCCGTGGTGCCGCCCGGGGTGGTGACCAGCCGGCGAAGATGCTCTGGGGAATCTTTCCGATCCTCCAGAAGCTTGACGGCTCCCTTGATGGTGGTAAGAACCAGTTCGAAGGCGTCCGCCGATGAAAGGCCGCACTTGACCCCTGCTGCGATCATGGATTCAATGTAATAAAACACATAGGCCGGACCGGAGCCGGAAACGGCGGTCACGGCATCCAGATCCGCTTCCTTGAATTCAATCACATTTCCCATTGCCCTCAGAATTTTTTCGGCGGTTGCCAGGTCATCCGCCGTTGCGTGACCATTGGGGCTCATGCCGGACATGCCGGCCAGAACCAGAGACGGCGTATTGGGCATCACCCGGATGACGGGAAGACGGCTGCGGCCGGAAGCGTCCAGGGAAGGGTAGAGGCAATTTTCGATTTTTGAAATGGGTATGCCTGCGGCAATGGATATCACCAGCTTCCGGTTGATGATCCGGTACCCCTTGCCGGCGGCAATGCCCGAGAGGACGGTTTCGACTTGATGCGGTTTAACCGCCAGGATCACGATATCGCAGCCTGAAAACAGGCTGAAATTGTCCGCCGTGACCTGGATGTTATATGAACGCTTCAGGCTGTCGAGACGATCCGGACTCACGTCGCTTGCGGTAATGGCGGCAGCGGCAAAGACGCCGGCCTGAATAAGCGCGCTGATCATGGCCTCTCCCATGGTTCCGGCGCCGATAAAACCGATGGTTTTCTGCATATTTTTCATGACGATCCTTTCAAAAGACGAAGCATGGGCATTATTGAAGCTTTTGTCACTATATATCACAGTGGGGAAAAAAGTGAAACTCGTCAGCAGATTCCCTTGAGATCAGGGCATCCGGCCGTCATCAAGCCATCCCGGCCAATTCGCCTGCGTAACAAGCTCGAACCCTGAACCGGGGAGAGAATATTTCTTCTGAATATGCCGGCGAAATTGTGGCCGATGCAGTGTTGTTCTATCCGATAAATGCAGAATTCCCGTTTTCTGAAGGCCGATGCTGTGATATACCGCAGCTTGAACGATTAACCTCATCTTTTGAACAGGTAACGCGATGACCAGTGGGTGGGTTCAAAAAATAAAACTATCCCTTCCGACGCTGAAGGACAACACCGCGGACGCGGACCGGCTGATTCAGGCACTGAAATCCCGGCTGGGCGCTGATGACATTTCTCTGGACCTGGATCTGATACGGGCGCTGCCGGATATCCTGAGAAATGCCGATTACCACATCCGGTGCCTTCTCCATAAGGATCGGGGCAGGTGGGGGATATCCGGGGTTCTGCCGGCCGAAGATTCGGCTCCGACTCTTGGCATGGCCGTGGATCTGGGAACCACCCGGGTGGTGCTGCGCCTGCTGGATCTGGCGGACGGCAGGCCCCTTGCGGAATCTTCTTTCGACAATCCCCAGCTCGGTGTGGGCCCGGATATCCTGACCCGAATTCATCACGCGGACACTCCGGAAGGGCAGCGTCATCTGCAGGCGCTTATCGTGGATGGCCTGAATGCCCGAATGGCGGCCCTTTGCGCATCTATCGGCTTTGCGGCTGCCGATATCTTCCTGATGGCCATTGCCGGCAACACGGCCATGACCCATCTGTTCATGGGTCTGAATCCCAGATGGATCATCCGGGAGCCGTATATCCCGGTGGTCAACCGGCCCGGAACGCACCGGGCATCACGGCTTGGGCTTTGCGCCAACCCTTGCGCCAGGGTGTTCGTGTTTCCCAATATCGGCAGCTATTTCGGCGGCGATTTGATTGCCGGGATATTGTATTCCGGCCTTAATCGCCGGGAAGAGACCGCCATACTGGTGGATGTCGGCACCAACGCGGAAGTGGTTCTGGGAAATAAAAACTGGATGATCGCCTGCGCCGGCGCAGCCGGGCCCGCCCTGGAAGGAGGCGCCGTCAGAATGGGGATGATGGCCGGACCCGGGGTGATCGATCGGGTTGCCATTGACCCGGATACCCTTCAAATGGACATCCATACCATTGAAGACCTGCCGCCTGTTGGGATTTGCGGCTCCGGCCTTATCGATCTGGCGGCCCAGCTTTTTTTATGCGGCATGCTTGATATCCGGGGAAAATTCGCAGCTTCCAGATGCGGCAGCCGCCTGAAGGAAATTGACGGCCTCAAGCACCTGGTGGTGGTGGATGCAATCGATACTGCCGCCGGCCGCGATCTTTCCATATCCCAGGCGGATATCGACAGCCTGATCCGGTCCAAGGCGGCCATGTACACGATCCTTGAAACCCTTACGGCTTCCGTTGGCATGGTGCCCCGGGACCTGACCCGGTTTTATGTGGCCGGAACCTTCGGTTCTTTCATCAACCCGGTTTCGGCCATTTCAATCGGCATGATTCCGGATCTGGTGCTTGACTGCTACCGGACGCTTGGCAACAGCAGCCTCGGGGGCGCTTCCCGCTTTCTTGAATCCAGTGAATTGTACGAAGAAGTCGACCGGATCCAGGGCGGCATCACGTATCTGGAATTGAATGTGAATCAGGACTTCATGAACCGGTTCAGCGCGGCGAAATTTTTGCCGCATACGGATCCGACGCTGTTTCCATCGGTAAAAATAAAACCCGCATAGACGGCCACGAATCGTCCGGGAACGGCTCCCGGAGAGGGGAACGAGCGGCTGTCAGCTTATCTCCTGGATTGCAAGGTCCAGATTCTTCAGGGTGTTTGCCGTGTAGACCTTGCAGGGGGAGTCCTTGGGCAGGATCTGCTTCAGGAGCCCGGCCAGAACCCTTCCCGGTCCCACCTCCACAATGACATCGATATTTCGCGCCATCAGTTCCGTCATGGCCGGATACCAGCGAACCGGGCTGCAGAGCTGGCGGGACATCACGGAGCGGATTTCATCCGGATTCCGCTCCGCCGCCGCAGTGACATTCAGCAGCACATCGCATTTAGGGGGATTAAAGGGAATGGTCTGCAGGAAATCCGAAAATTCCTGTTCCGCGCCCTGAATCAACCGGCTGTGCCAGGCCCCGCTCACCTTCAGGGTCACGGCTTTTGCGCCTTTCTGCACGGCCTGGCCGGAAACCTTTTCAACCGGCCCCGGAGCGCCGGTGATGACGATCTGCTTTTCGGTGTTGTGGTTGGCGACCGCAACAATGCCTTCGGCCTGAGATTCCTGAACCATTTCCTGAACGGTTTCAAACGAAAGTCCCACAATGGCATGCATGGCGCCGGTGTTCAGTGTGGCTTCCCGGTGCATGAGCAGACCGCGTTTGTGGACGAGCCTTAACGTGTCTTCGGTGGACAGGACCCCGGCGGCGCAAAGGGCGCTGAATTCTCCCAGGCTGTGTCCGGCGGTCAGCTCGGGGACGATGCCCTGCTTGCACAACACGGACAGACAGGCCAGATTCATCGCCGTTACCGCAGGCTGAAGGTTGACGGTCCGGGTGAGCGCTTCCATGGGACCTTTGAAGCACAGATCCCGGATGGCAATGCCGGTAATGGCCTCCGCCAGGTCGAAAACCGCTCTTGCTTCAGCAAATGCCTGACATAACTCCTCTCCCATGCCAACGCTCTGGGATCCCTGGCCCGGAAAAAGGAATGCGATTTTTTTCATAAAACCTCCTCAAAAGTCATTCTTGTGAATCATCATCCAGATTAAAAAGCCGGCGGGTGACGTCAATGTGAATCGATTGATCCCCGTAACTGCCGTGCCTTTTCAAATAGACCGTCGGATCATGAAGTATTTTATTCACCATGGCCTGCGTCATCCGCTGAATGGCAACGCGGTCGTCTTCTGAAAAATGTTTGAGAGATTGCAGGGTTTTCTGGATTTCGGATTCGGCGATCTGCTCCAGTTTGGCTCTCAGCGAAACGATGGTGGGGACAACCCCCAGGCTTTCGTACCATTTCCGGAATTGGATGACGGCCTCATCCACGATGCGCTCGCCCTTGACAGCTTCCCGGTTCCGATCCTCGATGTTTTCATCGATGACGTTTTTCAAGTCATCGATATCATAAACATAGGCATTCCCCAGGCTGTTGATTTCAGGATCGATGTCGCGGGGAACGGCAATGTCGATGAAAAAAACCGGCCGGTTTTTCCGCACGCGCATGACCGATTTCACCTGGTCGCGGTTCAGAATGAATCCGGGGGCGCCGGTTGAGCTGATGACGATGTCCACTTCCTTCAGGCATTCGGATATTTCCTCAATCCGGATGGCCCTGCCTTTGAACCGTTTGGCAAGCTCAAGGCCGCGTTCAAAGGTCCGGTTTGCCACAAAAACAGCGCCGGAGCGGTTTCGTATCAGGTGCTCGACCGCCAGTTCCGCCATTTCTCCGGCGCCGACCAGCAGCACTTTTTTATCTTCCAGCGTGCCGAATATCTTGCGGCCCAGCTCAATGGCCGCATAACTGATGGATACGGCGTGGTCGCCGATGCCGGTTTCGCTGCGGACGCGTTTGGCAACGAAAAAAGTCTTGTGCAGAAGGCGGTTCAGAATCACGCCGGAGGTTTTTTTCTGCGTTGCGGTCAGATAGGCATCCTTCATCTGCCCCAGGATCTGGGGCTCTCCGACGACCATGGAATCCAGGCTGGAGGCCACACGAAAAACATGGCGGATGGCGTCTTCCCCGGAATGAACGTAAAGGGCGTTTTCAAATTCGGATACGGGTATCTGTTTGATTCCAGAAATATACTGCTTGGCGGTCTGGATCGCAAGCGGTCTGTCCGAAGTCGTCATCAGAATTTCCACCCGGTTGCAGGTGGAAACCAGAACCATTTCGGAAAGGTGGGGATAATTGCTGAAATCATCCAGGGCGGCCGCGGTCTGCTCCCCTGTAAAGGCAAGGCACTCCCTGAGCTCAACCGGAGCGGTTTTGTGATTTAATCCCAGAAGAACAATCTCAATCATAATCGTAGGGTAAACGCTTTGAAGATATCAAGAGGTGCTACCAGCGGGTAAATACGCCGTGATGACCTTTTAAAAACAGATTAACGCCAAGAAACGTGAAGATGACCACGCAAAAACCGATGATGGCCAGAATCGCCGCCTTTCTGCCGCGCCAGCCGACGGTCAGGCGCTCGTGAATCAGGGCCGCATAAATCAGCCAGGTGATGGCGGACCAGATTTCCTTGGGATCCCAGCTCAAAAACCTTCCCCAGATCAGCTTGGCATAGATAAAGCCCGTGGCCAGACCGATGGTCAGCAGGGTAAATCCCGCGACAATGCACGCATATCCGGTAGCATCCAGAAGATCCAGGGAGGGCAGGCGCCTGTAGAAAAAACTGCGCTTTTTTGTCTTGATGGCGTTTTCCTGAAACAGGTAAAGAATGCCGATGCCGCAGGCCAGTGCAAAGGCGGCCTCTCCGACAAATACCGCAAGGATATGAAAAACCAGCCAGAAGCTGTGAAAACCGGTCTGCGCCTGAGCGGAAGCATGCGGCAAAATGGCGGAAGCGACCATCACCAGGCTGGTCAACGGGACGGCGAAAGCGCCGAGGATTTTGAGCTTAAAGCGGTGCAAAGACAGAATGTACACTCCGGACAGGGTCCAGGCGGCCATGGACAGGGCTTCGTGAAGGTCCCGGACCGGAATCAGGCCGGACAAAAAAAAATTATACCCCAGGGCTGCCGTATGACCTAAAAAAGCTGCCACGAGAATTACACCGCTGATCCGCTGAAGGGCGTTTTTCTGCAGGAAAAGATAGGACAAATATCCCGCAGAACTGAGTAAATACAGGAAAGTGACGCCGATTAACACCTTTTCCATCTTTCCCCGCTTTGTCTGCCTGAAAGCCAGTTGTCAACTGTCATCGCCATAAGCACATACCCGATCATAGCCGTGCCCCGGGCCCAAGACCGAAACCAGAAGCGCGTCGATTTTTGCCCTGTCGCCGCCTCTGATGCATTCCAGCAGCCCCCGGTTGATCAGGCTTTCAAAAGCCAGCCGGTGCGCTGCGGGATCATGGGCCTGTTCCAGCAAAATCTTCCGGACAGCGCCCATGAGTTTTAAAAATTCATCATATTCCGGACCGAACTGCGCTTCCATCTGCTTTCGAATCCGTCCGGCAACCGCCGGGCTCTTTCCCGATGTGGATATGGCAATGATCAGATCCCCCCGGTCGATGATGGAAGGAAGGATAAAATTGCACAAATCGGGCTGGTCCGAAATATTGCACAGTTTTCCCAGCTTGCGGGCGTCGTCGTGAATGGCGCGGTTCAGATCCTTGTTGTCGGTTGCGCCGATGACCAGAAATACGCCGTCCAGATCGGATGCCCGGTAGGGCCGCTGTTTCAGCAAAATGCGGTTTTCCGCGGCAAGTACGGACAGCGGACCCGTGACTTCCGGGCTGACCACGGTCACTTGCGCGCCACAGTCCAGAAGCGTTCGTACTTTTCGGGTCCCGACGCCGCCGCCGCCGACTACCAGGCAGGGCTGACGCCGGATATCCAGATTCACGGGGTAATATTTCACAGCCGCAACAGATCCTCCGCCAGGACAAGCTCTCCCTTATATGTTTTCCGGCATTCTTTTTCAATATCAAACATGTCGCACCTGGGATAAAAATGGGTCAGAACCAGTTTTTCAACGCCGGCTTTCGTGGCAATGGCGCCGGCAAGGGACGGGGAAAGATGCCCCGGAACTTTTTCTTCATCCGCATGCGAGCACTCGCAGATCAGGATTTGCGCACCCGCGGCCAGCGCGATCAGGTTTTCACAGTAGTCCGTATCACCGGAATAAACCACCGAATAACCGGACGGAGTCACAATCCTGTAGGAAACGCTCTCCGGGTTGTGGGCCGCCGGCCGGGTGAGAATCGAAAACGGACCGAATTCGAAATGGCCTGGGGCCCGGGTGTTCATCTCGATAACGGAAAGGATGTCTTTGTCCAGTTCAATCCAGTGCCCGTAGGCGCATTTGAGCGCCTCATAAAACGCGGAAAAACCTTTTCCCGCAATCAGGGTCAGGCGCGTATTCCGGCGCCCCTGCTCGGAATACTTGGACGCAAACAGCATGGAAACGAGCTCTGCGGTATGATCCGGGTGAAAATGGCTGAGAAAAATACAGGATACATCAAAAATGGAAACGCCGCATTCCAGCATCCTGTGAAGGGTGCCCGCGCCGGCGTCAAAGAGCAGTTTTTCCCTGCCGGTTTCCATCAGGACAGCGCAGGAGCTTCTTCGAAGCGACGGGACGCAGGTTCCGGAGCCGAGAATGGTCACGGCGATGGGGCAGGATAGGGGATCCGTCATGACTTTTTGCGTTCGATTCGGGCAATCACCCAGTTCAGCATCCGGCACTCGGTTTTCTGATCGAGTACCGCTTGAAGGTTGGCAAGCGGGATTTCAGCCCTTGCCATGCCCTTATGCCCTCCGGCGGATCCGAATGACCCGAACGCCTTTTTGGCCAGTTTCCCTGCATCTTTTCGAAGCCCGTCGTTTCTGAAAACAACGACCAGTTTCTGCGAGCAAATGCACGAGACGATGCTCCAGGAAATGGAATGCACCCGCATGAAAAAATCCGCGACAAGAACGCACACATCCGGATTCTTGACCGATCCCAGGTGGGCGAAGATCCTGCCGCCGTGAATCCGCTTGCCCTGAAGGGCCGTGGCAAAGAATTTCAGATATTCGGGCCGGATTTCGGCATGTTCGATTTTCCTGGCCAGTTGGATGTTGGCATGGTGGTGCAGAAACTGAAACGCGCGGATGTCTTCCACGAGAGAGGGGCGTTCAAAATTGCTGGTATCCGCCTTTATGGCATGGTAGAGGCCCGTAGCCAGCTTGGAAGACGGTTTGATGCCGGCTGCCCGGAGATATTCGGTCATAATGCTGGCGGTCGCTCCGTAACATGGCCGGATATCGGTAAAGGCGGCACTGACATCGGTAACGGGGTGATGGTCGATCACAACGTGAAAGGGGCTGAACCGGGCAAAGGCGGGATGATGTTCGGGCTGGGAGTCCACAATGACAAACCGGTTATACTGACCGTCTTTGACGGCATCCACATGGATAAGGGTCACATTCAGCAGTTCGACCATGGCGATGTTGTCGGGCCGCTGAACGATATTGATGCTGGAGATGGTGACCCCTGCGACCTTTCGCCAAAGCAGACGCTTGATGGCCATGGCGCTGGCAATGGAGTCCGGATCTGCATTGATGACGATCAGTACGCGATCTTCTCCGGAGAACTGGTCATAGAACCGGCGCAGTTTTTCAGCAATCGACAATTTCATCTATCCCCCATGGGCCCCAGTTTCAGCAGGCGTTCCGTCATTTCACAGACCACCTGAACAAATTTATCCTTTTCTCCGGCGGATATCCACTCCAGCCTGAGCCTGTCCTTTTCAATGCCCATGGGTTGCAGTACGGCTGTCAGCAGTACATGACGCTTGAGAGCCTGAATGTTGCCGGTCTTGTAATGACACTCCCCGCTGCGGCATCCCATCACGACCACCCCGTCCGCGCCCCGGCGAAAGGCTTCAAGAATCATGCAGGGGGCCACTCTGGCCGAGCACATCACCCGGATGATTTTCAAGCTGGCAGGGTATGCTTTCCGGGATCTTCCGGCGGAATCGGCTGCCTCATAGGCGCACCAGTTGCAGAGAAATCCGATGATTTCAGGCGGAGCCGAATATCTTGTTTCCGTCATGTTCCGTATATCCTTAATATATCTGAAATCTAAGCTTCATCGCATATTGTGTCAATATCAAATATCGGCCGGTTTTCTTTGACGACCTGCCGCTGGTTTTTCTTGACACCCGAGCAGGGTTTATCCTAATACCAGAAAACAGGATTTTAAGATTGCATCCATGTTTTTTGCTCTGACTTTATCTATAAGGAGATCGTCCGATGTATGTTGGCCGCGTCATGCACACTGATCTGGTTACAGTTCCCCCGGAAACCACCTTGGTGGAAGCAATGGAGATCCTGAATGAAAAACGGATCGCCCATCTTCTGGTTGTCGATAAAAAAAACAAGCTGATCGGTCTGGTCTCCGACCGGGACCTGAAACAAAACTGGGCTTCCCCGGCCACGACCCTCAGCACGCATGAACTGAATTACCTGCTGACAAAAGTCACGGTAAACATGATCATGATCAAGAAATATGTATCCGTAAGCCCGTCCACCACGATAGAACGGGCCGCCCTTGTCCTTCAGGAACACCGTATCGGCGCGCTGCCGGTGATGGAAGGAGACAAGCTTGTCGGCATCATTACCACAACGGATGTCATGGGCGTACTGCTCGAGGCCATCGGAATCGACAAGGAAAGCGCCCGTTTTACGGTTCTGGTATATGACCGCATCGGCTATGTCGCGGAAATATCCCGGATTCTAAAAGATCTGCAAATCAATATCCGCAGTATTTTCGCATGGCCGGACAAAAAATACCCCGGCATTTATCATCTTGTCATGCGGGTTCCGTCCAGAGACGGGGAAAAGGCCGTCAGTGCGTTGAAACAGGGCGGGTTTAACGTGCTTACCGAATATGTTCAGGACATGACGCCGTATCTGCCGAAGGCGTAAAACAAACTGAAGCGATGAAAGAAGGAATTCGGGAGATGGCTTTCTGCTTTTATCGGGAGCCCTGTTAATGAATACCAAACGGATAAAGGAGAAAAAAATGAACAAATGGCTCAAAGGATTGACGCTGGCGGTATCTTTTGTATTTTTGTTCGGGATGGTCACCACTGTTTCAGCGGATGTGCTTCAGGAGATTCAAAAACGCGGAGAGCTTCGCATCGCCGTTCAAACCCAGGGCCCGCCATTCAGCTTCGTGGACAAGGCAGGGAACCGGACCGGCAGCTCCGTTGAATTCTGCAAGATGATGGCTCAGGAAATGGGTGTCAAGGCTGTTTTTCTGGATTTTGACTGGGACGGCCTGATTCCGGCCCTGCTTTCCGGTAAAGCCGACATGCTGGCTGCGGACATGACGGCGAACCTGAAACGTGCCATGAAGATTCAATTTACGAAGCCGTTCTACTATACCGGGTCCGTTATTTTTACAAAGACCGGCGACACCCGTAAATCCATTGAAGATTTCAACAAGGAAGGCGTAAAGGTTGCGGTGCTCCTGGGTGCGACCGGCGAGGCCGTGGCGAAAAGATTTCTTCCGAAAGCCGAAATCAAATCTTACAAGGGCGGCGGCCCCCTGCTGATTGACGCGGTGTTAAAAGGCCATGCCGATATTGGTCTCAATGATGAGTCCGCCGTAACCGGGCAGGTGGCGGAATTTCCGCCCAACAGCATCCAGGTCCTGCCGATCAAACTCTCCCGGGAGCCGCTGGCTTTCGCCGTCAGGCCCGAAGACACCCATCTTGAATCGTGGATCGACCTGTTCTTTGAATGGATTAAGGAAGACGGCCGTTATGACCAGAACATCAATTACTGGGTCACAACCCTGGACTGGAAAAAAGATCATTAACGGGAAATCGTCCTGGAGCTGTAATCTGTCCGGCGGTTAGCGTTACCGGCTGTTAACTGTGTTTATCACACGTCATCAACAGTGGGCGGAAAGCGGTGTTTTTGTCACCCGTTTTCGGCTCACTGTTCTTTTTTTATCCATTCCGGTACGGCCGCACCGGAATGGATAAAATCGGATCAACCGCAGGATGCAAGAGAACACGGGAACTGTAACTTCATGCTGGAGACCTTCAACTTCCGGGTTATTATCGAATACCTTCCCCAGTTTCTGCATGGACTGCTGGCAACAACATGGATTTCAGTCATTTCCTTTCTGGGAGCGCTGCTCATCGGCGCGCTTGCCTGCATGGGCAGGCTCTCCCGTTTTCGCCTCTTCAGTTTCCCCGCCGGCGTTTTTATCGAGGTGATCCGATCAACCCCGCTTCTGGCCCAGCTCTATTTTTTTTATTTCGGTCTTCCAAGTCTGGGCTTGCGGCTCAGTGAATATCAAACCGGCATCCTTGCCCTTTCCCTGAACAGCGGGGCATACATAGCAGAGATTCTGCGGGCCGGGGTTCAATCCATTTCCTACGGTCAGATCGAGGCCGGAATGTCTTCCGGACTCGATTATTTTCAGCGCCTCCGGTATATCATTTTGCCTCAGGCCATTGGCGCAACCATTCCGCCGCTTCTGGGCCAGACCATCGTTCTTGTCAAGGACAGCGCCCTTCTGTCCCTTATTTCCGTTTTTGAATTGACCCGTGCCGGCCAGCTCATGAATTCGGAGATGTTCATGCCGGCCGAAGGGTTTTTCACCACGGCCCTGTTTTATCTGCTGATGTACCACATTTTAAAAACCCTTTCATCCTGGTGGCGGAAAAAACTCATTTTCCGCCCCGCAATGTGAACTATCATGTGGCTTCATTATTTTCACAATCTTGCGGCGGCCTTTCCCTTTTTTCTGAAAGGCGCCTGGATGACCGTCATCGTGTCCCTGCTCAGTCTGGTCGGCGGAACGATCCTGGGATTCGGCGTCGGCATCGGCCGCAACAGCCGGATATGGATCCTGCGCCACGGCTTTTCCGTGTATGTGGATTTTATGAGAGGCACGCCGTTTCTGGTTCAGATCTTTATCGTGTTTTTCATTTTTCCGGAGTGGGGTATCCAGATGGAGGCCTTTGATGCCGCGGTATTGAGCCTGACGCTTTACGCCGGCGCGTACATCAGCGAAATTGTCGCCGGCGGCATCAGCACCATTTCTCCCGGGCAGACAGAGGCTGCCATGGCAAGCGGTTTGAACTGGTTTCAGCGCCTTCGCTTTGTCATCGTGCCCCAGGCCCTGAGGCCGATCCTGCCGCCCCTGGTCGGACAGTATGTGCTGCTCATCAAGGATTCATCCGTCATATCGGTGATCGGTCTTACCGATGTCACCCGCGTGGGGTGGCTGACTGTGCAGAGAATTCCGGAAGGGCTGATGGTGTTCGGACTCGTCGGCATTTTGTATTTTTTGATATGCTATCCCCTGATCCGTCTGTCCAACTGGTTTGAAAAGCGGCTGACCATAGAGGAATGGTCGGTATGAAGAATCGTTAAAAGGAGGCGTGTTTTGGAAAAACTTCTTGAAAACCGTGTTCACCTGGCGCAGTTGCCGACCCCGATTCAATTTATGCCCAGGCTTTCCGATGAACTGGGTGTCAAGCTCTATGTCAAGCGCGATGATCTGACGGAAAGCATCGGATCCGGAAACAAGATCCGCAAGCTGGAATATCTGCTTTATGATGCGGCGCAAAATAAAGCGGACACACTGGTCAGTTGCGGCGGAATTCAGTCCAATCACTGCCGGGCGGTTGCCTGGGCAGCGGCAAAATCAGGGCTTTCCTGCACGCTGGCCTTGCGGGGTGAAAAACCGGCGCAAATCGAGGGCAATCTCCTTCTGGACAGAATACTGGGGGCTGACACGCGGTTTTTTTCGCTTCAGGATTTTAAAGACATCCCGGCTGTTGAAAAAACGCTGACCAATGCGCTGATTCATGGCGGCAGACGCCCTTACTGGATTCCCATGGGCGGCTCGAACGCTACCGGAACGCTTGGGTATGTGAGGATGATCGGCGAGGTGGCGGCCTTTCCCGTATCCTTCGACCATCTGTATCTGGCCATGGGGTCCGGCGGAACCTTTGCCGGAGCCTGGCTGGGATGCCGGCATGCAAACATTCAACCCCGGATCCACGGCATCGCCGTTTGCGACGATACGGCGTATTTCATGTCCGAAATCACCCGGATCCAGCGGGAATTTCAGGACTGGTACGGCATGAAGGTTGATTTTGAAGGTGCTGCTCAGTGCATGGATGACCGCCATGTGGGTATCGGATATGCCTTGAATACGGATCAGGAACTTTTGCAGCTAGTCCGTTTTGCATCCATGGAAGGGCTGGTTCTGGATCCGGTTTATACCCTGAAAGCGTTTCTGGGAATGGTGCACCATATCCAGTCCGGCAGCATCGAAAAAGGCCGGAGCGTCTTGTTCGTTCATACTGGAGGCCATTCCGGACTTTTTCCCAAACATTCGGAATTCAGTCAGATGCTTTCATGATTCACATGTCTTTTTCATCAAATTCGCTGCCGGGAAAATGCATTCGATGATTCAATTTACCCAAGTTCATAAATGGTTTGGAAAACTTCATGTGCTCAATGACATCAACTTGTCGGTATCCGCCGGAGAAGTCGCCGTGATCTGCGGGCCCAGCGGTTCCGGCAAAAGCACGCTGATCCGGTGCATCAATAAGCTGGAGGTGATCGCCTCCGGAGAAATTCTTGTAGACGGGATACCGGTTCACGACAAGCATGCCAGCCTTACCCGGCTTCGCGCTGAAATCGGATTTGTATTTCAGCAGTTCAATCTCTACCCGCATATGACCGCTCTGGAGAATGTAACCCTGGCGCCGATGAAAGTCCGGAAGCAGTCCCGGAAGGAAGCGGAAGCATCCGGAATGACGCTTCTTGAGAAAGTCGGCATTCAGGACAAGGCAAAGGCTTACCCGGCCCAGCTTTCGGGCGGGCAGCAGCAGCGGGTGGCGATTGCGCGGGGCCTTGCCATGCGCCCCAAAATCATGCTGTTCGATGAACCGACATCCGCGCTGGATCCGGAAATGATCAACGAGGTTCTGGACGTGATGCGGAAACTGGCCAGCGAGGGGATGACGATGGTGGTCGTCACGCACGAAATGGGATTTGCGCGGGAGGTATCCAGTCATATTATTTTTATGGATCAGGGACAGATTATCGAGGTCGGCTCGCCGAGCGAATTTTTTGAAAACCCCAAAAACGACCGGACACGGCTCTTTCTCAGCAAGATCCTGTCGCATTGACGGCCTGGGCTGCGAGGGGTTGTTTCTCCGGGATGCATTAAAAAATGCCGGCAATGCTTGACAGTCTGCCTTTTGCCGTGGTAATAAGTCGGGAAGTCGGGGCGTAGCGCAGACTGGTAGCGCACTTGAATGGGGTTCAAGGGGTCGAAGGTTCAAATCCTTTCGCCCCGACCAGATAACGAAACAAAGCGGGAACAGCCGGTGGCTTTACCGCTTTTTTTTATTCTCTCTTGAATCCAGCGCCGCTTTCTGATACTTCTGTGTCAGGGTCCCGGACAGAGCGCCGTGTCATGTTGCCGTGATCCGCTTCAAGAGTTTTGGGCAATCTTCACCTTTCTGGTTGGTTTCCGCCCTTTGCCCCCGTAGCTCAGTGGATAGAGCAATGGTTTCCTAAACCATTGGCCGGGTGTCCGATTCACCCCGGGGGCACCAA
>JBBIPX010000040.1:0-24944 GCA_037442625.1 Desulfobacteraceae bacterium | reverse complement strand
CCTTCTCCGGGAAGGATCAGCGCATTGGCCACCATTTCGGTAACCCCCGTAACGCCGACCCCCGGCACCCAGTAATCCATGAGTGTCGGAAGCGCGGCCCGGTCAATGGCGCAGATCGTGGCCAGCATGTTGACCCCGTATTTTTCATGGACATGTTTGACGGCATTGGCTCTGGGCAGTCCGCCGGTCAAGCGAAGTTCCATATTTTCTCCGGCATTCAGTCCTGAACCGCTGCCGCAGCAGAAAGTCTGCTCCCGGATGGTGTTGGCCGGCATCTCGTAGAAGTTGTTGGCCACGCTTTGAATCACATAGCGGGGCTCATCAAACATTCCCATGCCCCGTGATGGATTGCAGGAATCGTGATAGGTCAGGATGAGGTTATCGTTGCGGCTGGGATCCAGATTCAGTTTGCCGTGTTTGATCAGATCCGCCGTGAATTCCGAAAGATGAACCATCTTGGTCGATTTGGCGTTTTCGAACACCGTGCCTGTGATGGGCGAGACAGGCACCTCAAGAAAATCTGCAGGGCCGTTCAGGGTATCCATGTACTGGTTGATGACCCGCCACATATGGCCGCATTCCCCGCCGAGTATCCATTTGACTCCCAGTCGTTTGGCCTCGGCATACATCTTGGAATTGAGCCGTTTCATCATTTCATGGGAAGTAAAGGAGCCGAAATTGCCGCCTTCGGACGCATAAGTGCTCCAAGTGACGTCCAGCCCGTATTCTTCCTTCAGATAATGGAAAAGAAGCAGATAACCCATGCAGGTATAGGTGCCCGGATCGGCGAACACATCGCCGGATGGGGTGATAAAGAGAATATCCGCGCCTTTTTTGTTGAAATTGGGTTCCACCCGGACACCGGTGATTTCTTCAAGGTCATCCACGAAGAATTCGAGCATGTCCTTGAATGCATGGGGCTGAATCCCCAGATGGTTGCCGGTGCGGTAGCAATTGGCGACAGGGGTTGCAATCCAGTCGATGTTCAGGCCGATCAGGTTGAAAAGCTCTCTGGCCATCATCGTGATTTCCGCAGTATCTATGCCGTAGGGGCAGAAGATCGAACACCGCCTGCATTCGGTGCACTGGAAGAAATAATACCACAATTCCTTCAACACTTCCATGGTCAGGGGTCTGGCGCCGGCCAGCCTTCCCAGAATCTTTCCCGCGGCGGTAAAGTCATTGCGGTAAACAGAGCGGAGCAGTTCCGCCCTTAGTACCGGCATGTTTTTGGGGTCGCCGGTGCCGATGAAAAAATGACATTTGTCGGCGCAGGCCCCGCAGCGTACGCAGATATCCATGAAAAGCTTAAAAGAGCGAAAACGCTCCAGCCGAACCTTGAATCCCTCATGGAGGATTTCCTTCCAGTTTTCCGGAAGCTTCCAGTCATCATCCGTCGGGTTCCACTGGTGCGGAAAAGGCAGATGGGTGTATTCGACGCTCTTGGGATTTGCCGCATAACAGTACATTCCCTTTCGAATATTCACCGGAGTGTCCATCCAGTCCGTCTGAGGCGGCTTTCGATCTATATCGGACAACAATTTATCTGGTTTTGGAAAGTCTGACATTTACTTACTCCTTTTCCACTGGCAGTCCAGCCTCTATCATTTTTTCCCTGAATTCTTCTTCATACTCTTCGTAGGTATGAACTTCAACAGGATAGTTCCATGGATTGACATGTCTGACTGCACGGGTGTTGCTCGGAAGATTTCGCGTGGGGCTGAGGAAAACACCTCCCAAATGCATCAGCTTGCTGAAGGGGAAATAGGCCAACAAGGTACTGACAAAAAACAGATGGACGTAAAAGACGGCGCCGATGCCGGCAGGGATGGTCGGATGAAAGGTAACCAGACCCATGGTCAGCTCCTTTGCCGCCCGAATGTCCACTTTTGTAAAATACCGCATCAGAATACCGGTAAAGGCGATGCCGAAGATTAGAAAGAGCGGAAAGAAATCGGCAGGCAGGGAAATATATTTGACCTGGGGAATTACAATCCGGCGGACAAACAGAAAGGTTACCGCGGCCAGCAGCACCAGTCCCGACATGTAGACGCCGGGAACCCCTATTCTTACGACATCGGTCAGGATTTCAAGACGGAAGAAACCGTCCACGGTCTCAACCAGTTTTACCAGGGCGGGTACCGGTTCCGTGAACAGACGCAGATGCCGGACAATCACCGTCAAAAAAGCATAGTGAAACGCCAGGGCCGACAGCCACAGCCAGATTTCCAACTGATAAGCGATCTTTCCTTCCTGAATGAAATTGCGGGTATTGCGGAAAAGCGACCGGAAGCAGCAAACCTCCAAAATCATGCGCACAACAACCGCCCCCGGTGTAAAGGGATTGTCAATCTTGCTGGGCTTGATCCAGGGAAGCGACTTTTGCTGGCCGCAGGTGGAAGGAATGCAGAACGGCACGGCGGAACGCGCCCACCCCATCACCCGGTAGACAAAGCCGGCAAGAAAGACAGCCACCGCAACATAGGGTATAACGATCCCGAACAGAAGTTCGAGCCCTGCGGCCTCCACACCCAGATAGGCCAGCAGAAATAGAGCAATCACTGCCAACAGGGAATACATGTACTTTACATTCATTGACCATCACCTCGCTCTGTGGCCCCGCGCATCAGTGTATAATTCGCAGGGACTAAAAAATATATTGAACGCTGTGGCTCTTAGCAACAATGCCCCTTTCATGCCTGTAAGCCACTGACCCGAATACCCGTCACTTGTTGCAGTTGCCGTTTTTCGGCGGCGTTACCAGTCGAAGACCCGGAGGATCCTCGTCCGGAACATCCTTGACCAGGCCTGCCCGCTGAAACGCACGAAACGTGGTGTTGCGCATTTCATTGGCCTGAATCTGATAAAGCGTTTCCCGGCACTTCATGTAAATGTCAAATGCCATCAGACAAAGATCATCGATTCGGATTTCAAAATCCATGAATGCCGCTGCGACCTGCGGATCCTGAAATTCCTTGCCGAGAGTTTCGCGGATGATCTGCTTGAGAAATAAAACAAAGGAGGTGGCCCGTGAAGGGGTAAAATCCTGAAGCGCGCGAATGCGGATAATGGGATCGAGAAATGAATTGACGGCTTCTCTGTCGAATCCGGTCGACAGAACATCGAACAGGGCCTCCAGGCCCTTCAAAGTGGTTCTGCCCACAGGATTGGCGAAAGGATCTTTTTGCTGCTTCAAAAATTTGGCGGTATCAACTGGATATGTTCTGACGACTTCATCAAACCAGCGTTTGACCAGGGTGGTTTTGTGCTGGAACAACAGCTTATCCAGTTTCATAAAACAAGGAACTCCCCATTATTAAGGCTCGTAATCGGACGTTTCAAAAAGCAACACCCACAGCGTCTTTATCCGTGCGCGGCTTCAGCGAAGTATTTGAAACTTTGCCTATAGTCAACTTGGCATTTTCTGTCAACAAGAAATGACAGGTTTTGATGAAGTTGAAAATCATATTGAAATAATTGATACCCGCCATGGGATCCGAGGATGTGTCAATGTCATGAACAAAAAACCATAAATGCCGGTAGCAGAGAGAAACTTTCCAGTCAACCATCCCCCCCCGCAATCAATTTCTTTATTTCCATACTATGTATTATATAAACATACACATGCTGAATGCCTTCTCCAGCTTCTTCCTGAATTACCGATTAACAGTAATATCATATTTATATTGTTATATTTAAAGCATTGTTAATTCATTTGTAAAAAATGTTTTTTTCAGAATAAAAATGAGCATATGTATATTATATAAATACATTTAATCAGATAATATTTCCTATAATTATTTTGTAATTCTTTTAAAAACAACCAGATAAAATAAATTCCCTTATTGGCACCAAACCTGCAGATGAACCCCAAAAGTGTGAAAAATGTGCCAAGGTAGCTTCAGGAACACCGGGTCTCAAAATTTGTTTGGTTGAATCATTCGCAATTCATTGGGGAAGCGCATTATGGGGAAAGTCGGAACATTAATTTCCAGGATTAAATTGCCAGTTGTACTTGCCGCTGTATCCATTTTAGGAGTTGGCGCTTACGGCCTGGAAAGCCAGAAACAGCAAGCCGATACCAAACGATCGGATGTAATTATCATCGATAGCCTAAAGGCTTACGGCATTCTGGAGCGCCCCGGTGTTGAATTTCCGCATGATCTGCATACACAGGCCGTGCAAAAAATGCAAAAAGACTGTACAGCCTGTCATTTGCCGGGAAAAGATCGACTCTCCCTGAAATTCGAGCGGATCAAAGACGGGTCCAAAACCGAAGTTGCAGACATCTACCATGCCAAGTGTATTGAATGCCATAAACAAATTGCATCAATCAACGAAAAATCCGGCCCGGTCACCTGCGGAGAATGCCATAAGGAAAAATTGCGGTATGACTCGATTCGAAAACCTTTTGGATTTGATAAATCACTCCATGCCCGTCATTCCAAGGCCGCTGAAAATAAATGCGAAACCTGCCATCACGAATATGACGCTCAGACTAAAAAATTGTTCTACGCCAAGGGCAAGGAAGGTTCCTGCAGATATTGCCATCAGGAGGTGACGCAGGATAACCGGATATCCTTTCAAAAAGCTTCGCACATCGGTTGTCTGGATTGCCACCGGAAAACAGTCGCAGCCGGAAAAAAAGCAGGCCCGGTAAACTGCGGCGGCTGTCATGATCCGGCTCAGCAGGCAAAAATCGAAAAGTTGACCGATATCCCCCGGATGCAGCGCAATCAGCCGGATACGGTTCTGATGAAAATTAGCAAGGACGCTATTCAGCCGGAATCCCGGATGAATAGCGTACCCTTCGATCACAAGGCCCACGAAGGTTACTCGGATTCCTGTCGCGTGTGCCATCATCCCTCCATGAGCGCGTGCAACTCCTGTCACACACAGATCGGCGCAAAGGAAGGCAAATGGGTCACACTGGAACTGGCAATGCATCAGCAAAACGCCAATGAAAGCTGTATGGGATGCCATAATGCGGTAAAGACCCGGACAAACTGCGCCGGGTGCCACGCCCGCATGAATCCGGCCCAAAAAGACGAGAAATCCTGCCTGACCTGCCATATCAAAACAGAACCGCAGTCAAAGTCCGTGCCGCTGCCCGTGGATCAGGAGCCGGTTCTGGCCAAGACGCTTCTGGATTTGAGAAAGCCCGTCAAGGCGCCGTTTACGGATGCCATGATCGCAGACATCCCCGAGAAACTGTCGATTAAAAGCCTTTCCAATCAATATGAGCCCGTGGATTTCCCGCATCGGAAAATCGTTCAGACGCTGCTGAACAACATTGGTGAGAACAAACTGGCCGAATATTTCCACACCAGTCAACTGGCCCTGTGCCGGGGCTGCCATCACAACAGCCCGGCATCGGTCAAGCCCCCCAAATGTCAGAGCTGTCACAACAAACCCTTTAATGAAGGAAAGGATGTTCCGGGTCTGCTGGGCGCTTATCATCAGCAGTGCATGGGCTGTCATAAAGCGATGCACATTGAAAAGCCCATGGGTTGTACTGAATGTCACAAGGAGAAGGTTCAATAAATCTATTCCTTGTGATGGGGAAGCCCGTCAGTCGATGAGATTCGGATGGAATTATATATACAAAACCGATGAGGGATAAATCGATTTTAATATTTGAGATATGCGTAGAGGTAACAACATGCCGTTGACGCGAAGACGATTTTTGGGCTGGATGGGCGCTGCCGGAGCGGGCACGCTGCTGGGACGACGGGCTGAGGCTGCCGCCGATGTTCATTTTAAAGGGTACCCGGATAGTTTTGCGGTGTTGCATGATACGACCCTGTGCGTCGGCTGCCGCGCCTGTGAAGCAGCCTGCAACAAAGTCAATGAGCTGCCGCCCCCCGATCAGCCGTTTACGGATCTGACCGTTCTGGATACGCTTCGCCGGACCACATCCAAAACCTACACCGTGGTGAACCGGTTCCAGACGGACTCCGCGTCTCCCAGAACCATATTCGTCAAAAAACAATGCAATCACTGCCTGGAGCCGGCATGCGCATCCGCCTGTTTTGTCCGGGCGTTCAAAAAAACGCCGGAAGGCGCCGTCACCTATGATCAGACGGTCTGCGTGGGGTGCAGATACTGCATGGTTGCCTGTCCGTTTGAAATCCCCGCCTATGAATATGACAAAGCTCTGGATCCCAAGATCATGAAATGCACGATGTGCTATCCCCGGGTGAAAAACGGGCAGCTCCCCGGCTGCGTGCAGGCCTGCCCCAAAGAAGCCATGACTTTCGGAAAACGCAAAAACATACTGAAAATAGCCAGAGAGCGCATCCGGAAATATCCCGAACGCTATATCGATCATATTTACGGTGAAACCGAAATGGGCGGAACGAGCTGGCTGTATCTTTCGGGGGTTCCGTTCAACCAGATCGGCATGCGGGAAGATCTTGGCATCACGCCGGCCCCCGAGCTGACATCCGGAGCTCTGGGCGCCGTTCCCATTGTTGTGGGGCTCTGGCCGGTTCTTCTGACCGGAATTTATGCCATTACCCGGCGCAAGGAAAAAATCTTTGCTGAAGAACGGAAGCTGGCGGTCTCGGAAGCCGTTCAATGCACCCGCCAGAATGCCGAGGCAGAGCTGGCCCTTGCAATGGAAAAAGCGCAAAAAGACAAAGAATCTGCAATCAGGCAAGCTGTAAAAAAAGCATTGGATGAAGCCGTTAAAGCTCAACAGGAGGTGAAAGCCTGATGTCTGAAAAATCCTTTCCCGTCAATAAGGCATGGACGCCTTTTAACATGGTTGCCGGAATCATCCTCTTGATCGGCGTGATCATCACCATCCTGCGGTTTACAGGCGGACTGGCGGCGGTAACCAACCTGACCGACAACAACCCCTGGGGGATCTGGATCGGATTTGATCTGCTCTGCGGCGTTGCGCTGGCCGCGGGCGGTTATGTCACCTCAGCGGCGGTGTATATTTTCGGCATGAAGCGCTACCATTCCGCGGTCAGGCCCGCCATCCTCACCGGATTTTTAGGCTATGCCCTGGTGGTGTTCGCCCTCAACTACGATGTCGGTCGTCCCTGGCGCCTGCCGTACCCATTTTTCGTCCAGCAGGGAACCACGTCCCTGCTCTTTGAGGTCGGCGCCTGCGTGGCCCTTTATCTCACCGTGTTGTTTATCGAATTTACGCCGGCAGCCCTGGAGTGGCTGGGATTGAAGCGGGCCCGGACGATTGTAACGCGCCTTACCATGCTCCTGACAATTTTCGGCGTGGTGCTGTCCACCCTGCATCAGTCATCGCTCGGCGCATTGTATCTGATCGCGCCGTCCAAGCTTCACCCGCTCTGGTATTCAACCTATCTGCCGGTTTACTTTTTTGTATCAAGCATCATCGCCGGGCTTTCCATGGTGATTTTCGAAAGCACGCTTTCACACCATTATTTTTCGGACAAAATGGACAGGACGCACCTCGATGAAAGCCGGAACGTGACGCTGGGATTTGCAAAGGCGGCATCCCTGGTGCTGGCTGGCTATTTTACGATCAAGATCATCGGCCTTTCAACCGCCAACAACTGGCATTATCTGACCACGGGTTACGGCGCGTGGTTTCTGGTTGAACTCCTGGGGTTTGTGGCCTTGCCCTGCCTGATGTATGCCATTGGCGTCCGGGACAGAAACGTCAAGCTCATTCGGTGGACTGCCGGCTGGACGGTTCTGGGCATCGTTTTGAACCGGCTCAATATCTCACTGATCGCATTTAACTGGCAACTGCCTCCCAGCCAGCGGTACGTCCCCCACTGGATGGAAATCATGATTTCGGCATTTATCGTCACGATCGGCATTCTGGTCTTTCGATTTATTGTCACCCGGATGCCGATCATGTATGAGCATCCGGATTATCGATCTCACTGATAACGGGCTCCACGGCAACCCCTAACACCATTCAATACAATCAAAGGACGTTGCGATGTCTGGCGGATTCTTTACACTTCAGGATTTTATGACTTACACCAAGGGGATAACCTATATCTTGATGGTGGTTTCCCTTTGCGCCATAACCGGTTTCTGGCTCTTTTTAACCGAACGCGATTCGGATCAGACGACGGATAAAGAGAATCACCACAGCAAGTGAGTAAAAAAGGAGTGTCCACATGTATGATTTTGTAACCGGACCATTGGCGTGGCTGGCATTCTCCGTTTTCTTTGCCGGCGTGATTGCACGGGTGGTTCTCTACATCCGGGGGCTGGACTGGAAACTGGACCGGGTAACCTACTCGGTTAATGTGTCACACGGCATCAAAGGTGCGCTCCGATCCGTTTTCCAATGGCTTTTTCCTTTCGGAACGCATAGCTGGCGCTTTTACCCGTTTATGACAATACTGGTGTTCGTCTTTCATATCGGCATTCTCGTTACTCCGATTTTCCTGATTGCACATAATCTCATGGTGTGGGAACGATTTGGCGTTCGCCTCTGGACCCTTCCCGAAGCGGCTGCGGATTTTCTGACCCTGACCGTGATGATCTGCGCGGTGTTCCTGGTTCTGCGTCGCATTGCGCTGGCAGAGGTTCGCCTCCTGACCACGGCATATGACTATCTGGTTCTATCCATTGCCGTAGCGCCGTTTTTCACGGGCTACATGGCCCATATTCAAGTGGACGGCTACCGGTTCTGGCTGATTCTGCACATTCTTTGCGGGGAGATCCTGCTGATGGCCATTCCATTTACCAAGCTTTCCCATTTTGTCGGCTTTTTCTTGTCCCGCGCGCAAATTGGAATGGATTTTGGCATCAAACGCGGCGGAATGAAAAACAAGGGACTGACCTGGTAATGGTTACGGATTGATGAAAGCAAATCAAATGCTATATACTTATTTGCGGGTGGGAATAAAATATGCCTGAAGGAACACTTTGTAACAGAACGCCAATCAATACCGTGGAAGGGCTTCATGCACTTCTGGCGGATAAGAGCGGGAAAACCTATTATGCGGAAATGAACGCTCTGGACGTGGATCGGGTTGCACTAAAGGCGACTCTTGACAAAACCTGCAAATCCCGCATTCGCACCTGGCTGGAAATCTGCGCACACTGCGGCATGTGTGCGGACAGTTGTTTTTTTTATCTGGCCAACAACAAAGACCCCAGACAGGTGCCTTCCTATAAGATTCAATCCACGCTCGGGCAGATGGTCAAGAGAAAAGGCGATGTGGACAATGCGTTCATACAGATGGTCATGGATACGGCCTGGGGAAAATGCACCTGCTGCAACCGGTGCGGCATGTACTGCCCATTTGGAATCGATATGGGGGTCATGTTCGGTTATCTGAGGGGGTTGTGTTATTCTCAAGGGTTTGTCCCCTGGGAGCTGAAGATCGGCGCGGGCATGCATCGTATTTACCGCGCCCAGATGGATGTGACCTCCGAGGACTGGGTGGATACCTGCCAGTGGATGGCCGAAGAAAACGAGGAAGACTGGCCGGGTCTGGAAATTCCCGTTGACAAGGAAAATGCGGACATCATTTACACGGTCAATGCCAGAGAACCCAAACATTACCCGGAAGATCTCGCCGAAGCCGCCATCCTATTTCATCTTGCCGGTGAAAACTGGACCGTTCCCAGCGTCGGATGGGAGGAAACCAGTCTGGCCATGTTCGCCGGAGACTGGGAAGCCTGCAAACTTCAGGTTCAGGCCGTTTATGATGCCATGGAACGATTGAAACCCAAGCGCATGGTCGTCACCGAATGCGGCCATGCCTACCGGGCCACGGTCATTGAAGGCCCGTACTGGGCGGGTCTCAAATCCGGAAAGACGCCGGTTCCCAGCTTTCATTATGTGGAATGGGTGGCCGAAGCGCTTCGCACCGGAAAACTCAAAATCGATCCTTCCAAACGAATCAAGGAGCCGGTGACTTATCAGGATTCCTGCAACTATATCCGAAACGCGGGGCTGAAAGAGTGCGCCCGTGAAATCATGAGTTATATCGCTGAAGATTTCCGGGAAATGTCACCAAACAAGGAACACAATTTTTGCTGCGGCGGCGGCGGCGGAATGAACGGCCTAGGGCGGTACCGGGAACAGCGCAATGTCGGGCTTAAAGTCAAGCGCGATCAGATACTGGCAACGGGCGCAAAACTCGTCATATCCCCCTGCCATAACTGCTGGGACGCCATCCGGGATATGGAAGAAATCTACCATGTCGGTATCCGCTGGTCGTTTTTAAAGCCCCTGCTGCTGAAAATGGTGATTGTTCCCGACCATTTGAAACCCGAGGAATGATGAATACCGTTATGCTCAGCGAAACTGGCCAGCTTTTTGCCGAAGGCAGGGCCGTTGACACCAGGCCGCTCATGTTTCTGAATGCCCGGGTCCTGCTGTCGGAAGACTGCACGCTTCGCAGCTATTTCAAGCTGATAGAGAGGTATCCGATATTTTCCGATCTCAATGCATTTTTTTCAACCTGCATGGAATATTATCGGTCCTGTCCGGCCGGCGGCTGTCATGATCCGTCCCTGGATTATCTGATGCTGACGAAAACCATCGAAATGATAGGCTTTCCCGGCGATCCGCGCCTGGAAATCTATCACTCGCTTTATGGCGTTCAGGATTCGAATCTAACTGAAATTCGGTTACTTACCCTGGAAATGCTTCTGGATGCCCCCCTGAAACTGGGAAAACTCAAACACGTCGTTTTCGGCGATAAAATGGACATGTTTGAATTCGATACGGTGTTTACCCTGTTTGAATTGATTGACGCCATTGTGTGGGAGCTCAGCTTTCACGGGTCTTTGCTGGCCTGCGATATACGGAGGTAACGATGTTTGAAAAAATCCTGTTTGCCACCTCGGGGACGCCCATCTGCGACAATGCAGCGCATGTGGCTTTTGACCTTGCCAAAAAATACAATTCCAAAATCCTGACCTTTCACGTGCTCGGAATGCCGTCCAGAGGCTTCAGCACGGTGGTCAAGGACATTCGAACCGGAGAAGACGAACAATACGACACCGATTACATTTCCTGGGTCAAGGAAGAGCTGAAAAACACCTATGACAAATATTTGAAAGACTGCCGCGACTATGACATCCAGGCGGTTGCCGGTGTTCCCAGCACGGAAATCCTGAGAAAAGCCCGTCAGCAGGATTCGGATTTGATCGTGATGGGCGCCCATTCCCGTCAGGAAGAAACCGGCGCGGCCCGTTATCGGGGGGCCGTAGGCACCAACATGCAGCATGTGGCCCGGGGCGCCCGGTGTCCGGTATTGATTGTCAGCAGGCCGTGCACCACCTGCCTCTGGTATTTTTCCAACATCGTTTTCGGAACGGATTTCAGCAAGGCTTCCTTTTCCGCATTTCTGTTTGCCACCAAACTGGCCAAGGAAATCGGCAGCAAGCTCTATATTTTTCACGCTCTGGATATGGGCGCTGTTCTTGCCGGAAAAGTGCTGTCGCAGGAGGATATTGAAACCCGCATCCAGGAAGCCCGCAAGAAAATCGAGAAAACTTATCTGCCGCATCTCCGGGATTATGACAATTTTCAGATCGACATCTGGGAAGGCATCCCCTATGTTGAAATCCTGAAATATTCCCGTGCGAAAAACGCGGACCTGATTGTCATGGCCCATCATACCAAGGAAGTGGATCCCGAGCAGGCCATTCTGGGCGGCACGGTTGAACAGGTGGTCCTGCGGGCGTCGTGCCCGGTTGCCAGCGTCAACCATCCGGATAAAGTGTCCGGCTGAGAGATCCGGTTTTATGCCCATGAAAGAGATCCTGATCGTTGATGATGAGATGGACATGCGGATATATCTATCCACGCTTCTGGAAACCAGCGGATATCGTCCGATTACCTGTCAAAACGGGCGGGATGGAATCAGCAAGGCCCGATCGCTAAAACCGGATCTCATTCTTCTGGATGTGATGATGCCGGGAGACGGGGGGGTAAAAATGTATCGGGCCTTGAAAACCGACCCCGAGCTTGAGTCCATTCCGGTAATCATGATCACCGCTGTCGGCGGCAACAGTTTTGCCCATTATCTGAACATGCTGAATGCCGGCCTGCCCCGACCGGTTGCACCGCCCGCGAATTATCTGGAAAAGCCGGTCGATCCGAATACCCTGCTGGCAGCCTTGCAGCATGTATTTTCCGCTGTCCGATCGGATGGGAATGGCGCGTGAGGTTTGATGGAAAAAAAGCTCCTGCTCGTTGATGATGAAGAAGGTATCCGAAAGGTACTGGGTATTTCATTAATGGACATGGGGTATAGCGTTCTGACCGCCGAAAACGGGCTGGATGCACTGGCGATTTTCAGAGCAGAAAATCCCGCGATTGTTCTCACCGATATCAAAATGCCGAAACTGGACGGCATTCAACTGCTGCAAGCCATCAAGTCAGAAAATCCCGAAACCGAAGTCATCATGATCACCGGCCATGGCGACATGGATCTGGCGATTAAAAGCCTCAAACTCGAGGCCACGGATTTTGTCACAAAACCCATTCACAACGACATTCTTGACATTGCGCTCAAGCGGGCGACTGAGCGGATTCTCATGCGCGAGCAGCTCCGGCGCCATACCGAAAACCTTGAAAAGCTGGTGGAGGAGAAATCCGCCCGCCTGGTTCAACTTGAAAGACTGACCGCCATTGATCAGGCTGTCGAGGGGCTGTCGCTTGCCAGACGCCAGATCGCCGACGATATCGGCAAAGACCTGGGCAATTTCAATGAAATGCCCTGCTTTGTCGCGATTCATGACCGGGACCTGAAAATTGTTGCGGTCAACCACCTGTATCGCACCCGCCTGGGAAGCGGGGTCGGAGATTCGAGCTGGTCAATATACACCGGAGCCGAAGCCACACCGGGCAATTGTCCGGTCGGACGGACTTTTTCTTCGGGCGCTGAACAGCGTGGCAACAAGCAGATTCATTTTGCAGACGGCACCCAATCGCCGGTCATGGTGCATACCGCGCCGATCCGAAACAGCGCGGGCGCCATAGAGCTTGTCATCGAGATATCCGCCGACATTTCAGAAATCAAACAGCTTCAGGACGAGCTTAACACCACGCAGCGGAAATACCAGCAGCTTTTTGATGAATCCCCCTGCTATATTACGGTTCAGGACCGTCATTTTCAGATGATTGCCGCCAACCGGCGGTTCAAGGATGATTTCGGCGATGCCATCGCCCAGTGTTTCCGGGTATACCGGCAGCGCACCGAACCCTGCCTCAATTGCCCGGTTGCCAAAACCTTTGAGGACGGAATGCCCCATCAGGGCGAGATGGTGGTGACGTCCAAAACCGGGGAACAGATTTATCTGCTGATCGGAACGGCCCCGCTGTTGAATGCCGATGGCCAAATCAGTCAGGTCATGGAATTGTCCACCAACATCACCCAGATCCGCAAGCTTCAGGAAAATCTGTCCGCGCTGGGGCTGATGATGAGTTCCATGTCCCACGCGGTCAAAGGCATGCTGACCGCTCTGGACGGCGGGATTTACAGAATGCGATCCGGCCTGAAAAAGCAGGATGCATCCCTGATACAAGATGGTCTGGAGGATGTTCAGATTATGGCCGATCGCATCCGTAATGCCGTTCTGGATATTCTCTATTATGCCAAGGAACGCGATATCCGGCCGGAGCTGACCGAAGTTCAGAACATGGTGGATGATATCATACAGATCATCGAGCCCAAGCTGAGCAACCGAACCATCCAGTGGAACTGCCGGGCAGAGCCTTCCCTGGGCAGTTTTGTCGTGGACCGGGGGGCGATGCGAACCGCACTGGTCAATATTCTTGAAAATGCGGTGGAAGCCTGCCTGGATAATGTGGAAAAACCCGCTCATACCATTGACTTCCATGTTCAAAAAGTCGAGAATCAAATCCGTTTTAAAATCCGGGATACGGGTATCGGTATGAACTCTGAGATTCAGGACAAAATCTTTACCCTCTTTTTCTCGTCCAAAGGCCAGAGAGGCACCGGACTTGGTCTGTTTATCGCCAGAAAAGTAATTGATCAGCATCAGGGAACCATCCGCTTCCAGTCCGAAAAAGGAATAGGCACAACATTCTGGATCGATATCCCGATCAAAACCGTATCCTAAAGACCGAGGATTTTTAAGATGCTGGATGCGTTTCGGAACATTCGAAACAGCCTGAGTTACCGACTGATATTTTTCATGGGACTGATCCTGTTCATTTTTTTTTCTGTCTGGGCCTATATCAGTATCCAGTATCAGAAAGAAAAAATGATGAAAGACATCGTGATCTGGACGGACCGCTTGAGCCAGACCATTCAACTGAGCACGCATTACGCCATGATGCTGAATGCCAGAAACGATATCAACCAGAGCATTCAGAACATCGGCAGACAGAAGGCCATCGAACACATCCGGATATACAACAAGGAAGGCGAGATCAAATTTTCAAGCACGCCGCTGGAAGTCAACCAGAAAACCAATATCAAGGCGGAAGCCTGTTTTATCTGCCATAAAACCGATCCGCCGATGGACTATCTTGACTTGTCGGAGCGGATTCGGATTTTCAACTCACCCAAGGGACACCGGGTGATCGGCGTGATCACCCCGATCCGGAACGAAAACGGCTGTTCAACGGACACCTGTCATGTTCATCCGGAAAACAAAAAGATTCTGGGCGCGCTGGATGTCGTGGTCTCGCTGGATGAAACCGATAATGACATTCTTTTTTTTGAAGAAGGGATACTGATCCTGGCCGGTTTTATTTTTACCGCAACTTCCATCGGCATCTGCCTTTTTATTTTCCGGTTTGTCAAGATACCGATTCGAAAACTGATCGAAGGCACCCGAAAAATCGGCGATGGTGAATATGTGACCCCGATCGATATCAACCTGGATGATGAACTCGGCGAACTGGCAGCCGCTTTCCAGAATATGGGACGGAACATCGGAGAAAAGCAGGCCGAACTGAACAGACAGCGCAATGAGTATCAGCGTCTTTTTGAACAGGTCCCCTGCATCATTACGGTTCAGGATAGAAATTACCGCTTGATTCAATACAACCGTGAATTTTCGGAACGGTTTGGGCAGCAGCTCGACCAGCCCTGCTACCGGGCTTACAAAGGTCGGGATGAAAAATGCCCGGACTGCCCGGTGGAGCTGACATTTAAAGACGGCCTGCCCCACTATAGCGAAGAAACCGGGATCAATAAGGACGGGACCAGAACCTGCTGGATGGTGCGAACATCTCCCGTCAAGAATTCCGGGGGGGAAATCGTCGGCGCCATGGAGATGAGCATCGATATTTCCCGAAGCAAACAGCTCGAGGAAAAGCTTGCCGAGTCGGAAAAAAAATATTACGCCATTTTCAACAACATCCCGAACCCTGTCTTTGTACTGGACATCCAGAATCTGAAAATACTGGACTGCAACAAGAGCGTTATCCAGGTTTATGGATATCAGCCCGGTGAAATTATCGGCAAATCCTTTCTGGATCTATTTTCAGAAGAAGAAAGAGAGCTTTATGCGTTCAAACTCCTGACATCCTCGGTCATCAACCGGGCGCGGCATTCCCATCGAAACGGCGGAACGCTTTTCGTCAATATCCGTTTTTCCGCATACACCTATTCCGGCGAAAAAGTGCTTCTGGTGACCACCAGCGATATCACAAAGCGGCTGGAGACCGAGCAGCAGCTTTTTCAGGCAAGCAAAATGGCGACTCTTGGAGAAATGGCTACGGGAGTTGCGCATGAATTGAATCAGCCCCTGTCCGTGATCAAGACAGCCAGCAGTTTTTTCATGAAAAAAGTCGACCGGAAGGAACCCATCAAAGAGGATATTCTCTTCACCCTGGCCAAAGAAATCGACAGTCATGTGGACCGGGCCACAAAGATCATCACCCACATGCGGCAGTTTGGCCGGAAAACGGAGACAATGCTGGAAAAAGTCCAGGTCAACGATATTCTGAAAAAAGCCTTTGAGATTTTCAGCCAGCAGTTAAAGGCAAGGGGTATTCAGACAGTGTGGGATATTCAGCCGGACATCCCCCTGATTCTTGCGGATCCGGGCCGTCTGGAACAGGTATTTATCAATCTGATTTTAAATGCCAGAGATGCGATTGAACAAAAACTGGAATCCGGCTGTGCGGAAAAATGCCCCAGCAGCATCACCCTGAAAACCCTTGCCAATCCAAAAACCGTGACGGTTTCAATCAGTGATACCGGAACCGGCATTCCGCTGTCCGATCTGGGCAAAATTTTTGAGCCGTTTTATACCACCAAAAATGTGGGAAAAGGAACCGGTCTGGGGCTTTCGATCAGTTATGGCATTGTGCAGGAATGCAGCGGCCACATTCACGCTATCAACAACGATGATGGCGGCGGCGCGTCCTTTATTCTGACATTCCCGATTCCGGAGCCGTGAAAATCATGCCTCATACCATTTTGATCGTGGATGACGAAGCGGGAATTCGAACAGTGCTTTCGATATTGCTGGCGGATATGGGTCATCATGTGGACTGCGCCGAAACCGGTGATCAGGCGCTTGAGATTCTGGCAGATGTCCGCCCTTCCATAATCCTGACCGATATCAAAATGCCGGGAATGGACGGCGTCACTTTGCTTCAGGAAATCAAACGCACCCACCCGGATATTGAAGTGATCATGATGACCGGCCACGGCGACATGAATCTGGCGGTAAAAAGCCTGAAATACCAGGCAACTGATTTCATCACCAAGCCCATCAGCGCCGAAGCGCTTGAAATTGCCGTTGCGCGCGCAGATGAGCGGATTTCACTCAGAAAACAGCTTCGGGCGTACACGGAAAACCTGGAACTGCTGGTAGCAGAAAAATCCCGGAAGCTGGTCGAGGCAGAGCGCCGGGCCGCATTCGGAGAAGCAATCGCCGGGCTTGCGCACACCATTAAAAATATTTCAGGCGGCCTGACCGGCGGCACATTTGTCCTTGAAAAAGGCATTGAGCTGCATCATGACCAGTATCTGGCCCAAGGCTGGACCATGATTAAGGGCAACGTGGAAAAACTGGTCAGCCTTTCCCTGGATCTTCTGAATTACGGAAAATCATCCGAAATTCATCCCGCCTGGAGTCTTCCCAATCAGCCTGCGCAGGAAGTCTTTGAGCTGATGCAGCATCAGGCCCAGTCTCTTGGTATTTTGCTGGAATTGTCCCTGTCTGAAAATCTGCCCAGGGTTTGCATGGATTCAGAAGCCATCGGCCGCTGCCTGCAAAATCTTGTGACCAACGCGATCGATGCCTGCCTGGATCAAGCGGATTCACCGGAGGCTGCCCGAATCCGGAATATCACCATCAGAACGCTTCCAGTTCCGGGTTGGGCAGTGGCATACCAGGTGGAGGACACCGGAGCAGGCATGGATGAGAAGACCCGCCAGAAATTATTTCAGGGATTTTTTTCCACCAAAGGCAGCAGGGGAACCGGTATCGGCCTGATGATCACGCGAAAAACCGTTGAAAAACATCATGGCGACATTCAGGTTACCAGTGAAAAGGGGAAAGGTGCAATGTTCAGCATTTTCCTGCCGGAAATCTCAACTGCAGGTGCAGAAACAAATGAACCGAAAAATGGCATCGACAATGCATTTGAGAATCGCCTATCCTGAAAACGCTTCGGACATAAGGGATTTCAGGATACCCACTGTTAATCCAGTTTCCTGATTTCAGCAACCTTCTCTTTACTGATTTGAATTTCCCCGCCGTTTTTATAGAAAAATACTTCATTGCCCTTTTCTCGATAAGCATCTGTGGGTATTTCCTTCCCGTTCGTCAAGATGATCAAATAGTTAGGGGGCGGGGCATTGGGCGGTGTTATGACATCAACAACCCCTGAACCACTTTTTTTGCGGGTAGCCATCGAGTCGGTATCTTTGGTATGGGATTTGGGAGTCGACTCGGATTTTATTTTAGGGCCGGGCTTGGACCTGATTGCCTTTCTATCTGCTTCTGGCTTAACGCCGGTAACCTTGAATCGAAATTTTGCCGGTTCTTCGCAACTGTGCAATTTTTTCCGGAAGCTGCAACCTTTTCCACTTTTATAAAAAGGATCTGCAATATCAATCCGCACGGTTTGCTTCCACAACGTATGATCAAAAAAATCAGCGGCGTAAAATGTGATTGAAACACCTTCCTGGACGATATTCGTATTGTTTAAAATCTCGCCCACAAGATAACAACCGCTGCGTTTGGTTTTTGCTTTGGCTCTGGCTCTGGATTTGGTTTTCGGTTCCACTTTTTCAACATGCAGGGAACGGTATGATAAGTCTTCATTAATTTTGCCGCTGCTGAAAAAAGCAGAAGCACCGTGCGCGTTCAGGAATATGACGGAAAAAAACAGACAGCATGAGATTCTCTTTCCAAAAGTGAAACGGTAAATGGCGGCTGGATTTTTCAAGGGAAACCTCCTTTCAGCGATTCAGTGGAATTCAGTCTGTTTCCAGACCGCATCGGACGGAAATCTTGCATTGTCGGCTGTAAGAATTCAGTAATTATCAAGTCATCCGTGACTATTCTATTATTTTGAAGTTCATCATCAAGCGCATTCGTATGAGGCGTATCAATACATCACAAATAATCAATCCAAACCGCTGGCCGACCCTTCCCTTCCTGACGGCCGGTTGCCGGAGATCGGACTTTCGCTTACGGCAACTTCCCGCAGAGTCTTCAGCCGTTGTGGCGGTTGGCGGGTGAAGCGTTCCTGTTTGCCGCGAAACTCACCCAGGCCGGCGAGATAACAGGTTGTGATGCCGGGAACTGAATAGTTGCCGGCGCTAAATAATGACAGCGTGCTCACTTACCATTCCCTTGCATGAACGACCTTTTTCCGTCAACCGGTATTTCTGCTTGCTGCTCTTCGGTTTGTCCGGAAGTGTCAACTCGTTGAGGGCGTCCGCCAAAGCAGGTTTCAGATAACGGTTTTCAAAATTATCCCTGCCCTTTAGGCCAAGCGCTTCCTGAATTGCCGACCGTGTCATCTCTCCATGCAGGGCTCCGATAAGGAGTAAGACCGCTTGCGTGACTTGCCCTGTGACTTCGACCGTGGCACGAATGTCTTCACGAACCACTTCCGCTTCTTTTTTAATAAACTGAACCTGAAAAGCGTGCCCGATTTCCTGCAGTATGAGTTCGATCTCCGGGAATTTTTCAGTTTCAGACTTCATTTTCCGGATTCCGGTTCCCCAGGCTTCGATCAGTTTCAGTTCCTTGAAAATGGGCGCCAGAATTAGGTTCCTGATTTCCGAGCGCGTCGGGCGGCAGGTTGTCCGGCAAGGGGCCAGGGCTTGTAATTTCCAGCATATCGTCGAAGATTGCCACTTTGATGTCGCTTCCCTGAATGGCGTAATCCTGATGTACAACCGTAGGGAAAAGCGTTCCCCGCTCCAGAACAAACAATCCGAGATTTTGCAGTTTATCTACAGGCAAGGGTTTACCGGAATCTGGATATCTTCCGGCAGACTCCGATGGTTCGCGGCGATAATCCGGACATCGATTGGAATCGGACGGGTGGCGCCGACGCGAACGACCTCCCCTTCCTGAAGCACCCGGAGAAATTTTACCTGCATGGGTAAGGGGAGCTCCCCGATTTCATCCAGGAATAACGTACCGCCGTCCGCCGCTTCAAAATAGCCGGTTCGGGCCTGAAGCGCGCCTGTGAATGCGCCTTTTTCATGACCGAAAAATTCGGATTCCACCAGCTCTGATGGGATTGCGCCGCAATTGATTGCAATAAACGGTTTGTCCTTTCGAGGACTTGCCTTGTGAATGGCTCTGGCCAGAAGCTCTTTTCCGGTCCCGGATTCCCCCTCGATCAAGACCGGGACACTGCGCGGCGCAACATGTTGTGCTTTGATGATAATGCGCTCCATGACGGAACTGCGGTGGATAATATCCGAGAACGCCGGCGCATCCGGCGGAAGGCCTGAACTCAGACAACTCAATTTCCGATCGGTTTGGCGGAGCAGGTCGGGAATAAATTCCGCGGATATATCAAAGGGAACGGATGCGGTGACAACGCCTGCACGAGGGGAGGATTCAATCAGTTCCGCCGGGAATCGGGTTTTGGCCAGAAGAATCCAGACGGCAGCCATTGCCGGAGTGCCCGGGCTGATATGAAAAATCAGGGCTGCATCTTTGCCAAGGCGTTTCCGGGTTTTCAGAACAACCCCAACGGCGGCTTCGTAGATTTCGCCGAACATCGTGGGTCCGGTAAGCGTTTTTTCATGGAGGAAAATTTTAGCATCTCTATGTTGATTCAGCCAGGTTGAATATGCGGCATTGACTTCGGAAGGAAGATTGCTGATCAAAACGATTTCATCGAAATGGCGAGCCGTTACGGCCTGGGCAATGGGTCCAAGTTCCGCGGATTCATCGTTTTTCGAAACCCGGATATCAGTTAGTCCAATCCAGCAAATGAGTATGTTTTTCATGTATTACCGTGAAAAAACTTTCGGGTTACCCTGCCCAAGTTGTAACGATTCCAATTGAATATGCTTTATCAGGATATAGGTCAAGCGGTAATCGCTCACGGAAATCTTATTGTCGTTTTTGACATTATTTTATATGATATTCGAAAAATAATTTTTCATTTTTTTCGCGTCACTCCCCGCTATCAAGATATAAGGAGGATTATCATGCCAGAACATCCCAACAGCTTCGGCACCCGATTCCAACTGACAACGGATGAAGGCCCGCTTACCTGCTACAGCCTGAACCTGCTGGAGAGGGCCGGCTTTTCGGGCATTGACCGGCTTCCTTACAGCATTCGAATTCTTCTGGAGAATCTACTGCGGCATGAAGACGGCGTTCTGGTCACCTCCCGGGATATCGAGAAAATGGCCTTGTGGGGGCGCAACGGTGAAACCTCCGGCGAAGTGCCGTTCATGCCGGCAAGGGTGCTGCTTCAGGATTTCACGGGCGTGCCGGCCATTGTGGATCTGGCGGCCATGCGGGATGCTGCCCAGCGGCTTTACGGAGACTGCTCGAAAATCAATCCGCTGATTCCCGCCGAGCTTGTGATTGACCATTCGGTTCAGGTGGATGTTTTTGGATCCCCGGATGCCGCCTTGCGGAACATGGAATTTGACTACCAGCGAAATTCAGAACGCTATGCATTTCTGCGCTGGGGACAAAAGAGCTTCCGGAATTTCAGCGTGGTTCCGCCTGCAACCGGCATCTGTCATCAGGTCAATCTGGAATATCTGGCCAGAGGGGTCTGTGTGACAGACGGCCCTTCGGGGCCGGAGGCTTATCCGGATACGCTTGTCGGCCTGGACTCCCACACCACCATGATCAATGGCCTGGGTGTATTGGGATGGGGCGTCGGCGGCATCGAGGCCGAGGCCGTCATGCTGGGAAGGCCTTATTATTTGCTGACACCCCAGGTGATCGGGTTTTACCTGGAAGGAACGTTGCCCGGAGGCGCCACTGCAACCGACCTGGTTCTGACCATCACGCAGTTGCTGCGGGAAAAAGGCGTGGTGGGAAAATTCGTCGAGTTTTTCGGCCCCGGCGTTCCGGAACTCAGCATCGAAGACCGGGCAACCATCGCCAACATGTCCCCTGAATACGGCGCAACCATGGGCTTTTTCCCCGTGGACGAAAAAACCCTCAGCTACCTTCAGTTGACCGGAAGGCCGGAGAAAACACGCCGTCTGGTTGAAGCCTACTGCAAAACCCAGGGGCTTTTTTGCTCCCGTGATTCGCCGGTCCCGGTTTACAGCGACACCGTCAGCCTGAATCTGGAGAGCATCGAACCCTGCCTGGCCGGTCCCAAACGCCCCCAGGACCGGGTGCTTCTTAATGAAATGAAGCCGGTTTTCGATGAAGTTCTGAAGGACTCATGCGGCATAGAACCAAGGCCTCACGGGATGATGGCGACCTGGGAGCATGAAGGCGGCAGGCCGTCCGCGAAAGAGATTGAAGATGAAAGCGAAACGGCCTGCCAGATTCCGCAGAAAAAAGGAATTACGGTCACCCTTGACGGCATCCCGGTTGCAATCGATCACGGGGCCGTTGCGATCGCCGCCATTACAAGCTGCACCAACACCTCCAACCCGTCTGTCCTGATTGCAGCGGGTCTTCTGGCCAAACGGGCCGTGGAACTGGGGCTGACCGTCAAGCCATGGGTCAAGACCAGCTTTGCACCCGGCTCCAAAGTACCCATCGACTATCTGGCATCCGCGAAGCTCCTGCCTTACCTGGAACGCCTGGGGTTCTATCTGGTCGCCTTCGGATGCACTACATGCATCGGCAACAGCGGGCCTCTCAGCGATGCCATTTCACAGGCCGTCAAGGACCATGATCTGGTTGTGGCTTCCGTTCTGAGCGGAAACCGCAATTTCGAGGGCCGAATCAATCCCCTGACCCGGATCAATTACCTGGCTTCCCCTCCCCTTGTCGTTGCATATGCCATTGCCGGAACCGTGGATATCCATTTTGAAACCGAACCCCTGGGAACCAGCGAAAATGGAATCCCTGTATATCTCAGGGACATCTGGCCCTCATTTGAAGCGATCCGGGAAAAGGTTGCGGCCTTCAACACCCCGGACCGCTATCAAAACGCCTATGCGACGGTTTTTGACGGAGACGCCAAATGGCGGTCCCTGCCGACTCCCGAATATTCCATTTATCCCTGGAGCAAGACCTCCACCTACGTCAAGGAACCCCCGTTTTTCAGCACCACCCTCCCCGAACCCGAGCCCATCCGGGACATTCAGGGCGCAAGGGCGCTGGCCATCCTGGGAGACAGCGTCACCACCGATCACATTTCCCCGGCCGGCAACATTCCGGCCGACAGCCCCGCGGGGAAATACCTCATCGCCCAGAATGTATCGCCGCCGGATTTCAATTCCTACGGCTCCCGGCGCGGCAACCACGAGGTGATGATGCGGGGAACCTTTGCCAATATCCGGCTGCAAAACAGGATGGTTCCCGGCGTGGATGGCGGATGGACCCGGTGGCTGCCGGACGGCGAAAAAATGACCATTTACGATGCGGCCATGAAATACAAGGAAAGTCAAACGCCGCTGATCGTTCTGGCCGGAAAAGAATACGGCGCCGGCAGCTCCCGGGACTGGGCCGCCAAGGGCACCCTGCTGCTGGGTATCCGGGCCGTTGTTGCGGAGAGTTTTGAGCGGATTCACCGGAGCAATCTGGTCTGCATGGGCGTTCTGCCGCTTCAGTTCAAACCCGGTGACAGCCATGATTCCCTTGGTCTGACCGGAACCGAAACCTACCATATCACGGGCATTGCATCGGATCTTTTCCCCGGAAAAGAATTGACGGTTATCGCAAAACACGCCGGCGGCAGCCAGATCCGGTTTCAGGTCATTGCCCGGCTGGATTCCCCGGTCGAGATCACCTATTATCAGCATGGCGGCATCCTCAATTATGTGCTTCGCGGCATGGCGTGACTATCGATCATGAAGGACCTTCTTCTGGCCATTGACTGCGGCACGCAGAGCCTGAAAGCCCTGGTGTTTGACCTGAACGGCAATCTGATAGACAAGGAACGGGTCCTGTTTACCCCGTATTTTTCCGAACACCCCGGGTGGGCCGAGCAGGACCCGGAAGTTTTCTGGCTGGCGCTGTGCAGGGCCTGCCGGAACATATGGGAAAAAGGCAACATCTGGAAAGAGCGCATCGCGGGGCTGTCGCTTACCAGTCAGCGCGGAACGGTCATCAATGTGGATGCATCCGGAAAGCCCCTTCGGCCGGCCATGCTCTGGCTGGACCAGCGGAAAACCCCGGGCCAGCTTCCCGTCGGGGGGCCATGGGGCCTTGTGTTCAAGGCCGCGCGCCTCGGCGATACCATCGGTTATTTTCAGGCCGAAGCCGAAGCCAACTGGATCCGGACATTCCAGCCGGATATCTGGCGGGCAACCCATAAATATCTGCTGCTTTCCGGTTTTTTGACGTTCCGGCTGACCGGGGAATTTGTGGATTCCATCGGTTGCCAGGTCGGATATCTTCCCTTTGATTACAGAAACCACTGCTGGGCCGGAAGCTGGGACTGGAAATGGCTTTGCGTTCCCATGGAACCGGCGCTTCTGCCCGGTCTGGTTCCGGCAACGCAGCCGCTTGGCCAAGTCACCGCTGCCGCGGCAAAAGCCACCGGCATCCCTGCCGGGCTTCCGGTCATCGCCGCTGCCGCTGACAAGGCCTGCGAGGTCATTGGTTCGGGAAGCCTGGAGCCCTGCATCGGCTGCCTCAGCTACGGCACCACCGCAACCATCAATGTCACCCACAAAAAATATGTGGAGGCCATCCCCCTGCTGCCGCCTTATCCGGCGGCTGTTCCCGGATTTCATGCCCTGGAAGTTCAGGTGTACCGGGGCTACTGGATGGTGAGCTGGTTCAAGGAAGAATTCGGATACCCGGAACTTCAGCAGGCCGCGAAGCAGGGACTGGCACCCGAGGCGCTCTTTGAAAAACTGGTTGAATCCGTGCCTCCCGGAGCCATGGGGCTTATTTTGCAGCCGTACTGGACCCCGGGGGTCAAACTGCCCGGCCCCGAAGCCAAGGGCGCCATTATCGGCTTCGGCGATGTCCACTCCCGGGCCCATCTTTACCGCTCGATCCTGGAAGGGCTGGCATATGCCCTCCGGGAAGGAAAGGAACGCATCGAGAAAAAAACCCGTATCCCCATCACAAGTCTTCGCGTCTCCGGCGGAGGCTCGCAGAGCCGGAGCGCCATGCAGATCACGGCGGATGTCTTCGGCCTGCCGGCCGCAAGGCCCCGGCTGTATGAAACCTCGGGCCTGGGAGCCGCCATCGACGCCGCCGTGGGGATGGGGCTTCACAGCGATTTTCCATCCGCGGTAAAGGCCATGACGCATGTCGGGGATGTCTATGAGCCGGACATGAACGTGCACCGGCTCTACGAGGCCATTTACCGGGACATCTATAAAAAAATGTACCAAAAACTCAGACCCTTTTACAAACGGATCCGGGAAATCACCGGATACCCCGGATAACAGCAA
>JBBIPX010000039.1:0-25361 GCA_037442625.1 Desulfobacteraceae bacterium | reverse complement strand
TTTTTTTGTATTTTCATTTATTTAAGGTCTGAATTTTTTAAACCAAAATTGAATCCTCTGTCAATGCTTATTTTTTAACGATCTTCCGACAATTGACAGGGGGAAACGATCTTTTTCTCATATCGGCTTGATACGTTGAAAAAAAATCACGGAAGGCTCCTTACTTGTTTTTCAGGGAATTTTGTGTCAATGATACCGGTAGGCGCTCACCTTGTTCGCCCGGACCTGATAACCGCATCATCACAGGCTAAAAAAGGAACGGATCATGTCGGAATTCAATCATATCAGCATCATCAAAAAAGCCAATATTTACTTTGACGGCAAGGTCACCAGCCGCACCCTGATTTTTCCGGACGGCTCCAGAAAAACGCTGGGAATCATGCTGCCCGGGGAATACCACTTCAACACGGCAGACAGGGAGATCATGGAAATCCTCTCCGGGAACCTGGAAGTGCTGCTGCCCGGGTCGGATGCCTGGCGGCCGGTCAAAGGCGGGGAAATTTTTGAAGTGCCCGCTCAGTCCGGATTTGATCTGAAAGTCAAGAGCATCACGGATTATTGCTGCGCATTTATCAAATGAGCCAGGGACGGCATGGAACATCCCCTGATCCATCTGAAAAATATGCACCTGTCGGGGAGGACCGGCGGCATGGTCGCGGTGTGCGCCTCACACCCCATGGTTCTTCTGGCCGCAATGGAGCTTGCCGCCGCCGGGACGCACCCCCTGCTTGTTGAAGCCACAGCCAATCAGGTCAACCAGTACGGCGGTTACACGGGAATGACTCCTGCCGATTTTTGTGCTTTTCTCCGCCGGCTTTCCGGATCTGTGGGCTTTCCGTTTGAAAAGATCATTATCGGCGCCGATCATCTGGGGCCCCATTCCTGGCGCAATGAAACCGCGGCAAGCGCCATGGCCAAAGCCGCTGAACTAGCCTCCCAATGCGTTACCGCAGGCTTTCGCAAAATTCATCTCGATACCGGAATGTGTTGCAGGGATGATCCGGGAACCGTCCTTTCCCCCGAAACCGCGGCCGGCCGTGCCGCCTCGCTCTGCCTTGCCGCGGAGACCGCCGCATCCGGCCGGTGCGAAGCGGATCTGCCGCTGTATGTGATCGGATACGAAGTGCCCCCGCCCGGCGGCGGCCTGGATGACGTCTATCGTATGACCGTAACCCATCCGGACAATTTGTTTACATCTCTGGCGATTTATGAACGGGCCTTTCAAAATGCCGGCCTGGCCTCCGCCTGGCGGCGGGTGGCGGCCGTAGTGGTCCAGCCCGGTGTGGAATTCGGAGATCGGGTGATCGCAGCCTATGACAGAGACCGGGCTGCCGCGCTTTCCGCTTGCCACGACCGGTTGCCGGGTTTTATGACGTTTGAAATCCATGCATGCGATTATCAGGCTCCCGCTGCCCTGAAGCAGATGATTCAAGATCATTTTATCCTGCTGAAGACAGGCCCCTGCCTGACCTTTGCCTTTCGCGAGGCTGTATATGCACTGGCGCTCATAGAGGATGCATGGCCCGGCATTCATTTTCGCTCGAATCTGCGCCAGGTCATGAAAACCCTGATGGATACCCATCCCCGGCACTGGCAATCGCATTATCCTGAGAGCTCCGCGGAAGCGCTCTGCTTTTTGCAGCACTACAGCTTTCGGGACCGCATCCGGTATTACTGGTCTTATCCCGAGGCAACGGCCGCTTATGAACGCCTGATCCGGAACTTGATGCGCCCCATTCCAGAGGCCCTGCTGCGGCAGTTTTTTCCGGATCTCTATCCGGATATTGCGTGCGGCAATCTCGATCCCGATCCGCTGTCAATCATCAAATGCCGCATTAAAAACGCACTGACGCCTTATATAAAGGCTTGCCGTCAACATGAAGCGCCAACCGGCCAATAACAAGAAGACGGGTCTTCCCCTTGGAAATCCGCCGCCGTCCCTGATCGCCGCCTTGATGAAGCCGGGCGTTTATGATCATCCCGTGAAAAAATGCAAGCTTATCGAAACCCATGCTTCGTGGGTCATTTTGACGGGAAGGTATGCTTATAAGATCAAGAAACCGGTCAATCTGGGGTTTCTCGATTTTACCACCCTTGATAAAAGGCGTTTCTGCTGTGAAGAGGAACTGCGGCTGAACCGAAGGCTGGCGCCGGAAATTTATCTGGAGATGGCGCCGGTATTCGGTTCACCCGAACACCCGAAATGGTCCGGTTGCGGCATCGCAATCGAATACGCCGTCAAAATGGCACAGTTTTCGCAGGATGCACAACTGGACCGGGCACTTGCCGGCGGCAAACTGATACCAAGCCATATCGATGCATTTGCATGTTTGATCGCCCGGTTCCACAATCAGATCGCCGTTGCCGGAGCCGACAGCGGCTTCGGGGACCCGGATCATATCCGAAAGCCCGTTATGGAAAACTTTCTTCAGATCCGCAAACACCGCACTCAAGGGAAAATGACTGAACACCTTGCCGAACTGGAAGGCTGGACTCGGGCCGGTTTGATATCGCTTGAACCGCACTTTGTTCGCCGCAAATCCGAAGGGATGATCCGGGAATGCCATGGTGACCTGCACCTTCGGAACCTTGCCTGGATAGGCGACGCACCTGTTGTGTTCGACTGCATCGAGTTCAATCCGAATCTCCGGTGGATCGATGTCATCAGCGATGCGGCATTTCTGGTCATGGACCTGCAGGATCGCCGTCAACCGCAACTGGCGCAGCGGTTTTTAAACCTTTACCTGGAAAACACCGGCGACTATAGCGGCCTTTGCGTGCTGCCGTTTTACCTTACTTACAGGGCACTGGTTCGCGCCAAGGTAAGCGCTATTCTCGCAAATCAACCCGGAATCGGCAAAAAACTGCAAACCGAGGCCAAAAGAGACTTTAACGGCTATATAAAACTGGCAATGCGACATGCCGGACCGGGCCGACCGCAACTGATCATTACCCACGGCTTGTCGGCATCGGGCAAAAGCACGCTGACCCAGCCGCTCATAGAGCACCTGGAAGCAATCCGGATTCGCTCCGATGTCGAGCGGAAAAGACGATTCGGCATGAAACCGGAAGCAAACGGACATGCGCGAATCGGAAAAGGAATCTATACGGATGAAGTCACGGAATGGACCTATGGCCGGCTGGCTGAACTGGCCGGCCAGATACTGGATGCAGGATATCCGGCAATTGTTGATGCGGCATTTCTTGAAAGCGATCAGCGCCGACGCTTTCAACATCTGTCGGAGACAAAAAAGGTGCCGTTCCGGATTCTGGAATGCATGGCCTCGCCCGAAACCCTCCGCCGGCGCATCGCTCAGCGCCCGAAGAATGCATCCGATGCCGATCTGGCCGTGCTGGAGCACCAGCTCCAAAGCCGCCGGCCCCTGAGTGAAAGCGAAAGACGCTATACCCTTGAAATCGACACCGAATCTCCTTTTGATGCCCTGCTTCTGGCTGACCGGATCAAAATGAGATCACCGGATTGAACAAACCGCAGTGAATCCCGTTCCACTGATTACTATTAAATTTCTATCGCCATTTCGATAATCTTGGATAAATGTCCGGGAACAGAAATGACGCCATTTGAATCGGAATGCCGATCCTGACGGCACCTTTGGGGGAATCGGACACCAGCAGTCTTTCAGACAGAAGCTGCCCGAGCAATATCCGGCCGGTCCGTTCGGCCAGCCCGGAAACACGTATGATTTCACCTCTGGCGATACGACCGCGAAGAAATGCTTCCTGAAGCATACCGGCTGCTTCAGGCTTTAGGGGAGGCAGCGGATCCGGAATCAGCCCGCCCATTCGCAGACGTACATAACCTTTTATCCTCTCAAGGATACCGTCCAGTCTTAGCAATCCGGCCATGAAGTCAATCTGATCAAGGCATATGGTAAAAAAGAAATGGCAAAAATCAACCAATCCTTCATTTGCAAGGTTGCCGCGCCCATCGGTGTCGTTTCGGCGGGGCGCATCAGCGGCGGCAAGGGCGGCCATATATGTATCCTTACGACGGGCAAGACCCCGGCTGACATTCCAAAGCCCATAGCCGGACAGCGGATACCGGTACAAACAGGCATCAGTGTAAAGACGCACCACCCGGCCATTGCCATCGAGAAACGGGTGAATCAACATCAGTCGATGGTGGGAAGCTGCGGCCGCAACAAGCGGCATCAGACCACTAAAGGCTGCGGGATGATAGAAAGCGGCAAAACGATCCAGAAAAGCCCTGAGAGTTGCCGCTTCCGGACCGACATGCCGACCGACGATCACCTCGCGGCGCCTTAACTCACCGGGGACGACATGAACATCCTCTCCGGTTTCATTGTCCCGGACATGTTTCAGACCCGAGGGCAGACGCTCATAAAAATTGCGGTGAAGCCAGGTGATAAAATCCAGGCTGGAGACATTGATAGCCGGTTCATCCCTGAGACGCGCTTCAACTGCGCGTTGGGAGTGAATATGTGCCAGACTTTCCAGTTGAAGATCTCTCCTGGCCGGATCACCGGCATAGTCCTGGCGCATAGCGCGCTCAATGTCTATGGGATGGGTACTGTGGCCTTCGATGAGATTGGAATAATAGCAATTTATGATTCGCTGGAGTTCAACGACTGAATCCCGGGTAACCGGATGGAGCTGTCCGCCAAGCGATGCCGACCGGCTGACCACTTCCCGCGCCGCGTCTTCCAATTCAGGTGAAACAACCGGAAGAAGGGGCTCCATTTGTGAGATTCTTTGATTCATTTTGCCGATCTTTATGCCGATTAATAATTTGCTTATCTATATAATATTGTTTGATAGTCTGTCAATTTATATCTAATATAGCAAAATATCTGCCGATCAAAAACATTGATGCCGGAAAAAAGCACATTGACTCACCGATCCCCGAGCACCTGGAAGCAATTCGAAATGGCAGGAAGAAGGCTTCACCATTTTTTAACTTGACATGCCCGGCAATTGGGAAAATAATGTCACCTTTTTCATTTTTATTTATAGATCGTCGTTGATTTGTGGAATTTGGCTTTTTGTCAACGACAGGTATTGTTTGCAAAAAAAGGTGCCCATTGCAACTGACTGTCAGGGATGTCGCCGGGATTTTCAATATTTCCGAAAAAACCGTTTTCAACTGGATCAAGCACAGAAATCTTCCGGTTTATCATGTCGATGAAGAATACCGGTTCAGCCGTTCGGAACTTCTGGAATGGGCCAGCCGAACACAAACGGATATTTCATCGGAAATCATCGAAGCTCCCGATCAGGATCCCCTGCTGCTGCCCCGCCTGGATGATGCTCTCCGGGAAGGCGGCGTGAATTACGGCATCCGCGGAACGGACAAGTCTTCCGTACTGAATTCAATCGTCCAGTCGCTGCATCTTCCCGAGGGAACGGACCGGTCCTTTCTCTATCAGGTGTTGCTGTCACGGGAGTCTCTCGGATCAACCGGGATCGGCGACGGCATCGCCATTCCGCACGTCCGCAACCCGATTGTTTTGCAAATCCCCAGCTCGATGATCACCCTGTGTTATCTGGAGCAGGCTGTGGATTTCGGAGCCCTGGACGGACAGCCCGTGAGCATTCTTTTTACCCTCATCAGCCCGACGGTGCGCACCCACCTGAACCTGCTTTCAAAACTGTCCTTTGCCTTGTCCGATGAACGTTTTAAAACCATCATCAAGCAGCAGGCGGCCCCTGCCGCGATATTTGCCGAAGCGAGCCGCATTGAAGAAAAGCTCCCCTCCCGCTGATATTCATGCTGAATAATGCAATGTGCGAATTGTTGAATTTTGCTTCTTCCCACCCGTTTTACGGGAAGGGTCTGCGTCAGAAAGTCACGAACAACCGCGGCATCCTGAACTTCATGCGTTTTATGGATTTTCAAGAATATCTCCATGTGAAAGATTAACGATGCAGTTTATCCTGATCTCCATAATGCTTTTGTCGTTCAGCGGGCTTTGCTCCTTTTTCTTCGGCCGGCATCCTCGCCTGGCCAATATCATGGGTTCCGGAGGCACCGTCCTGGGATGCGCGATCGGCCTTTTTCCAGCCGTTATGACACTTTGGACAGGACAGACAAGTAAATTTCATCTGTCATGGCAGATTCCCTTTGGATCATTTTCCCTGCAACTGGACGCCCTTTCCGCATTTTTTCTGTTTGCGATTCTGTTTCTGTCCGCGGTTGCCGCCATTTACGGCAATACCTATCTCCGGGACTACCAAAAACGTAAAAACCTTGGCGCCTCCTGGCTGTTTTTCAATGTTCTGGTTGCCAGCATGGCCATGGTTGTCGTTTCCCATAATGGCATGCTCTTTCTCATGGCATGGGAAATCATGTCCCTGGCCTCTTTTTTTCTGGTAACCTTCGAAGATGAAAAAGAAAGCGTTCAAAAGGCCGGATGGTTCTACCTGATCGCAACGCACATCGGCACCGCCTTTATTTTCATCCTCTTTATTCTGCTTTCGCATCAGGAACCATCGCTGGATTTTGACCAGTTCACGCCCTCCGGCATGAACGGCGGCGCATCTTTGGCCGGTCTGGCTTTTCTGCTTTCGGTCATCGGTTTTGGAACCAAGGCCGGATTCATGCCCTTTCACGTCTGGCTTCCTGAAGCCCATCCCGCGGCCCCCAGCCATGTTTCCGCCGTCATGTCCGGCGTCATGATCAAGACCGGCATCTACGGCCTGCTGAGGACTTTGACATTTCTGGGCCAACCGGAGCCCTGGTGGGGATGGGTGCTGATTGCCATCGGATTGACTTCGGGCGTTCTGGGAGTCCTTTTCGCCCTGGCCCAGCATGATCTCAAACGGCTGCTGGCATATCACAGTGTGGAGAATATCGGCATCATTGCCCTTGGACTGGGGCTGGGCGTATTGGGACTGGCTTTGAATCAACCGGTTCTGGCGGTTCTGGGAATCGGCGGCGGGCTGCTGCATGTTCTGAACCATGCACTTTTCAAGGGACTCCTTTTTCTTGGCGCGGGCGCGGTGCTGCATGCAACCGGCGTGCGGAACATCGAGAAACTGGGCGGACTGATGCGTCACATGCCCTGGACCGGAGCGCTTTTTCTGATCGGATCCTTTGCCATCTGCGGACTGCCGCCGCTCAACGGCTTTGTCAGTGAATTCCTCATTTATGTCGGTGCGTTTACGGGCGCGGGGCTTTCAGGCGTTTCGCTTTCAAGTATCGGCGTTATCGCCGGCCTGGCCGCCATCGGCGGATTGGCCGCAGCCTGCTTTACCAAGGCTTTCGGCATTGTTTTCCTGGGTGAGCCCCGGGGCATCCCTTCCCGTGAGGTACATGAAATCGGCTGGGGCATGAAAATTCCGATGCTGCTCCTGGCAATCGCCTGCCTGTCCATCGGGTTTATGGCACCCTTGGTCATTTCAGCCATGACCCCGGTGATCGCAGCCGTCACCGGATTGTTGCAAAACGATATCGGCGCTCATCTTGCAGGCTCGATACTGCCGCTGCAACGGGTGACGGCGCTTTCATGCTTTTTTATACTGATACTGGGGCTGTTGATCTATGCCCGCAGGCGTCTTCTTTCCGGCGGAACACCCGGGCAAGCCGGCACCTGGGACTGCGGTTTCTTGAGGCCCACGGCCCGCATGCAGTATACGGCGTCTTCTTATGCGCAGCCCCTCACCGCCATGTTCGGCTTTTTTTTGCAGACACATCGAGAACTTCAAGCGCCCGAAGGGCTTTTCCCGGCCGAAGCAGCCCTTGGCACCCATACAGATGACATTTTTACAAAAAAACTCTTCCAGCCCCTTTTTCGCGGTATCGAGCAGCTCTTGCTGCAGCTTCACTGGCTGCAGCAAGGTCGTGTTCAAATCTATGTTCTCTATGTGGCGGCAACGATTTTCGCCCTTTTGATCTGGAACCTGAGATAACCTTTCATGCAAACCCTGCCCATACTGCACCCGATTGCCGCACTGATTCTGTCCCCGCTGCTTCCGGGAATCATCAACCGGATCAAGGCATATTTTGCGGGCCGAAAAGGGCAGCCGCTGCTTCAGACCTATTACGACCTGGCGCGGCTCATTCAAAAAAAACCGGTTTACAGCCGCACCACCGGCTGGATATTCCGCGCCGGCCCCATTGTGGGGCTGTCCTGCGCCATTACAGCACTGACGGTGCTGCCCATGGGCGGCGGCGCGGCGTTTATCGGTTTTACGGGAGATTTGATTTTTCTGATCTATCTTCTCGGTGTCATGCGCTTTTTTACGGTTTTGGCGGCGCTTGACACCGGCTCCGCCTTTGAAGGCATGGGTGCCAGCCGGGAAGTCCAGTTCAGCGTATTGGCGGAGCCTTCCCTCCTGCTCAGTCTTCTGGCGCTGGGAAAAATCGGAGAACTTGCCGTTGCGGCAGGCATGCCGGGGGCCTTGCCGCAACTTTCACTTTCCGGAATCTATGCCGGCCTGTCGTTTTCCGCATGGATGCATTCCGGAACGGTTCTTTTTCTGGCGGCCGGCGCTCTTTTAATCGTCCTTCTGACCGAAAACGCCCGGATTCCGGTTGATGATCCCAACACCCACCTGGAGCTGACCATGATCCATGAAGTCATGGTGCTGGATCACAGCGGGCCGGACTTTGCCATGATTCTTTACGGAGCTGCAATCAAGCTCTGGATATTCTGCGCGCTTCTGGCCGGGATTCTGATTCCGGTCCGCTCTGGGAATTATCTCCTGGATGGCCTGGCAACCCTTGGCGGGATTTTTCTTCTGGCCATCGGCATCGGTGTGATTGAATCTTCGATGGCGCGGCTGAGGCTGCTGCGCGTTCCACAACTGCTTTCCGGCGCAGGCGTTCTGGCCGTTCTGGCGCTTGTGCTGGTGCTGAAGGGATAACAAAGCCATGGATCTTTGGATTGACGCGCTGATAGTGCTTCTGATTCTGACCAACCTGAAGCTGATCGGCTCCAGCCGCCTGAGCGCCTGCATCCGCATCGTAGCGCTTCAGGGAATTCTGCTCGGAATACTTCCCGGACTGGTGTCCGAAGGTCAATTGACGCTTCGGGCCATTTTGCTTTCGGCAATCACCATCGTGCTGAAGGGCATGGTTTTTCCATGGCTGCTCCTCAGATCGATGCGCACTTCCAGCGCGCGAAGGGAAATGGAGCCTTTTATCGGATATTCCACATCGATGTTTGTCAGCGTGGGCATGCTGGCACTGGCGATCTGGATGGGAAACCGGCTCCCGCTGCCGATTCCGCTGAAATCGCCGCTGGTCGTACCGCTTTCCCTGTTTACCATCATGGTGGGGCTCCTGGCGATTGTCAGCCGGAAAAAAGCCCTGTCGCAGGTACTGGGCTACCTGGTCATGGAAAACGGCATTTATGCTTTCGGACTGGCTCTGGCTCTGAAAGAGCCGCTTCTGGTGGAACTGGGAACCCTCCTGGATGTTTTCATGGCGGTTTTTGTGATGGGCATCGCCATTTTTCACATCAACAGGGAGTTCGACCATATCGATACGGACCTGCTGAGCACGTTAAAGGGCTGAGATGATTCTGGCGCTGATTTTTCTTCCGGTTGTGGCAGCCCTGACGGTTTTCGGACTAAAACACGCCACGGCCATCCGAACCCTGCTGGTGGCGGCAGCTTTCGGGCACGCTATGCTGACGGCATTGGCATGGATTTATCCGCCGGCCCCCGTTCTGGACGGCTGGCTCCTTCTGGATGCGCCGGGTCTGCTTTTTCTTGGCATTACCAGTGCGCTTTTTGCCATGGTATCCCTGTACGCCCTGGGATACCTGCAGCGCGAGGACTGGGGAAAGCGCCATGACTTTGAAAACGGCTTCCTGTTTTCCAATACCAGGGAATCCGCCTTTGTCTGCTGCCTGCTGCTTTTTCTGGCAATGATGACGCTGGTCACCGTAAGTCAGCACTTCGGGCTCATCTGGGTGGCGGTTGAGGCCACAACACTGGCAAGCGCTCCCCTGATTTATTTCCACAGGCACCGAAGATCCCTTGAGGCCACATGGAAATACATCATGATCTGTTCGGTGGGAATCGCGCTGGCGCTTCTGGGGAATTTTTTTCTGGCCGTAGCCGCAACGCTTGCTGAAAATGAACATGTGCCGATGCTGATATCCAGTCTGGTCGCAAATGCTTCGCTGCTGCATGTTCCCTGGCTGAAAGCCGCATTTCTTTTTTTGCTGGTGGGTTACGGCACCAAGCTCGGGCTGGCGCCGATGCACACCTGGCTGCCGGATGCGCACAGCGAGTCTCCATCGGTCATTTCCGCGCTGCTTTCCGGAGCACTTCTGAACTGCGCATTTCTGGCCGTATTTCGGGCCCAGCAGGTTCTGAATGCCGCGGGCCAGGGTCTTTTCGGTCAAAACCTGCTGCTGGGATTCGGGCTCTTTTCAATGATCGTTGCCGCGGCCTTCATGCTGCGACAGACGGATTTCAAACGCTTGCTGGCATATTCGAGCGTGGAGCATGTCGGCATTCTGTCGCTGGGGGTCGGCCTTGGCGCCTCTGCCGGGTTCGGCGCCCTGCTTCACGCCGTAAATCATTCCCTGACCAAGGGAATGCTGTTTCTGGTAGCGGGAAACATTCTGGCTGTGTACCAGAGTAAATCCATCCGGGAAGTGCGCGGCGTCATACGCGTTCTTCCGGTGTCAGGACCTCTATGGGTCGCGGGCTTTCTGGCCATCACGGGTTCTCCGCCTTTTGGAACATTCCTGAGCGAGCTAATCATCCTGAAATCCGCCCTGGATCAGGGACGGTTTTTCATTGCCGCGGCCTATCTCTTGCTGCTCTGCATCATATTCGTGGCAATGGTGTCCACCGTGCTTTCCATGGCACAGGGAAAATCCGAAGGCTTGCCGGCGGCAGACCGAAGCTACGGGACCCCATCTTTTTTCAGAGAGGCGCCGCTTGCCGTCATCCCTCCCCTGATGCTGGGGGCCGCGGTTCTGGTTCTCGGATTATACATTCCGCCTTTTCTCAGGCAGGTTCTGGCTCAGGCGGCCAGAAGCATCGGAGCGGTGTAATGCGGACTGTTCACGTTAGAGGAGCGATCATCCATGTCCGATTCGATACCTGAGCGGTTTTCCTTTTCCAGCGGACAGGCCGCGGACATCCGAAGCGTGCCCGTTCTCGGCATGGACGCGTTTCAGGATGCCGTGATCCATTCGGTTGAAGAAGGGGGAAGGATTTCCGCCTTGTTCGCTCAGCCGATGGATAATCGAAGCATACGTCTTTGGGCCATGATGTCGCAGGACAACCGGTCCCGGATACTGCCGCTTTGCACCGACACTCTGGAAGACAATTTCCCTTCCCTTACCCCGCTCTGCGCACAGGCGCACTGGTTTGAGCGTGAGATCCATGAACAGTGGGGCCTGATTCCCGAAGGCCATCCCTGGCTGAAACCCATTCGCTTTCATGCGACTTACAGGCAAAATCCGCTCAATCCTTCTTCCGGAAAGCCGCCGGAGATCGGCGTCACTGACTTTTTTCAGGTCAAGGGCGATGAAGTCCACGAGGTTGCCGTCGGACCGGTTCATGCCGGCATTATCGAGCCTGGACATTTTCGGTTCCAGTGTCACGGAGAAGACGTGCTGCACCTTGAAATTTCTCTGGGGTATCAGCATCGCGGTGTTGAGCGGCGCCTTGCGACCGGTCCTGACAACCGGACGATTCACTACATGGAAACCTTGTCCGGCGATACCAGCATCGGACATGCCACCGCATACTGTCAGGCGATCGAGGCGCTTTGCCAGGCGCAAATTTCAGCTAGAGCCCAAGCTGTTCGGGGCATTGCGCTGGAGCTCGAGCGCATTGCCAATCACGCCGGAGACATGGGCGCCCTTGCCGGAGATGTGGGCTTTCTTCCCACACTGTCTTACTGCGGCCGCATTCGCGGGGATGTCCTCAATATGACGGGACTGATTTGCGGCAACCGCTTCGGTCGCGGCATCGTCAGGCCCGGAGGGGTCGGTTTCGATATTGACGCGGCGACGGCCAAGGAACTGCTCAGCCGACTCGATGCCGCCGAAAAAGACATCACGGTTGCCGTCAACCTTCTCTGGAAAACATCCTCAGTGATGGCAAGGTTTGAGGGAACCGGCGCCATCAGCCGGGAAATGGCCGATATCATGGGTCTGGTCGGGCCCGCTGCCCGCGCCTGCGGCATCGAAAGAGATGTGCGCAAGGACATGCCCGAAGGGATTTTCCGCTTTACCCAGATTCCGGTATCCACCTGGAATACGGGAGATGTGCTGGGCAGGGCCCATGTGCGGTGGCTTGAAGTCCAGCGCTCCATCGCCTTTGTCCGAGAGCTGCTCCAGAGCCTCTCCGAGGGTCCCTTGACAGCCCCCCTGCCTCCCCGCCTGCCCCCGGACCGCATGGCCGTTTCTCTGACCGAAGGCTGGCGCGGTGAAATCTGTCATGTGGCGATGACCGACAATCAAGGGCGTTTTGCCGCCTATAAAATTGTGGATCCCTCGTTTCACAACTGGTTCGGCCTGGCTTTTGCGCTCCGGAATCAGCAGATTTCCGATTTTCCGCTCTGCAACAAGAGCTTTAACCTGTCCTACTGCGGACATGATCTTTGATGGCTTCGCAAAAAGTCCAATATCTGCGTTGCGCTGCATCCTTCGTCGTTGCGGCGTACCATAACTACGCCTCACTCCTTAGGATTTGCGCGCCTTGATCTTGAACTTTTTTATTTGCCATCACAATTTTGATTTTTTACCGTGAAAATAGTCTCAAGTAATGGCACAAAGATAACCCTTGCGCTATGATAGCGTTATAAATTACATGAATGCAAAATTAAACCAAATAGTAAATAACCAGATTCATTATAATTACACTTGTATCCCCGATGTTTTACAAGTCTCAGGTAATAATAATTTAACTGGATTTCTAATTCTTTGGGTTGCTTTTGCAAGTTATGTCTCAAATATAATCATTTTCATATTCGGGGGCGACATGTAATTTGTCATGTTCGTTTACGAGAGCATTCTCTTTGACCGGAGCGGTATTTTTTAATTTCTACAGAACCCGTGCCCACACATTCCGCAACCGCCAGGCAGACGGGCATTTTGAATTGCTTTCACAAGGAACGCGATTTTCAGTATTACGCAAAGGACGATAAAAAGATGTTGGACATATTGCTGGCGCGCATCCAGCAGAAATATCGCACGATAAAATTTCCGGATGGCCCCCCTCCCGAACTTCCGGAAAGATTCTTGGGGCGTCCGGTCATCCATACAATGAATTGTCCGTCGGACTGCGCCCGGTGCGTGGAAATCTGCCCCACCCAGGCCGTTTCAGCGACGGAAGGTCTCAGGCTGGATCTGGGAGCATGCCTTTTCTGCTCGGAATGCGCCCGGATCTGTCCGAACGCTTCTGTCCGGTTTACAAAGGAATATTGCATGGCGGCTTCCAGTCGCGATGATCTGCGGATTGACGGTGTGCACCAATTCCGGCCTGCAATCGCCCTGGAAAACAAATTGAGGCGACTTTTCGGCCGGTCCCTGAAGCTGCGGCAGGTAAGCGCCGGCGGCTGCAACGCCTGCGAGGCCGACACGAATGTTCTGGGCACCGTGGGATGGGATCTTGGCAGGTTCGGCATCCAGTTTGTGGCTTCGCCGCGTCATGCGGACGGATTGCTGATCACCGGCCCTGTAACGGAAAACATGCGCCTGGCCCTTCTGAAAACCTACGCGGCGGTTCCGGAACCCAAAATCGTAATCGCGGTAGGGGCCTGCGCCATCTCCGGCGGTCCCTATAAAGACCATGAAGAAGTCCACAACGGGGCCTGCGACCTCTTGCCGGTCGACCTGCTGATTCCCGGATGCCCGCCCCACCCGCTCACGATACTGGACGGACTGTTAAGGCTTATCGGTCGCATTTAGAGACAAGCCCGGCCAATATCCCATTGGTCGCTCCAGCCTTTAAACGCGACAGTACAGCCCGTAAAAACCTGACTAATACCCAGGTGAGCCAATTTCAAAAGTTCATCGTCGTCATTTACGGCGGAAGCCGGAATCCAGTTCTTTCAAACTTTTCTGGACACCGGCCTCCGCCGGTGTGACGGTTTTTCGGAAATCAGATTACAGGAACCAGAATGTGGAAACCGGCAAAAGCAGTCGTATCCATTGAAGCGAATATCGCTTAAAGGATTTGAAAAAGCTTGGGGTCGAGGACAATCTTTGTTTTCTCGATATCGCCAAGGATCCCTTGAGGGATTGATATACTATTGGATGTCCCACGCATGGTGATGTTTTTGAAACAACTCAGGAGATTAAAGAAGTCGGCAAATTTCGGGAAGCTCACATGCGGGCCATGCTGAAATCTGCCTCCTGAATTCTGATATCCTGCCCCTTCATTGCGTCCGAAGTCCCGCCTCTACCGACAGTATATAAATCACCTCAGCCATGCCGATCTTGCCGTCGCCGTTTATATCTGCGCCATAAATGACGGTAGCATTCGGTGATACCCCGCATAGGATTTGAAGGGCAATGACCGCATCCGTCAAATTCACCTGTCCGTCGCCATTGACATCGCCCGTCCGTCCCCCGCGAACTGCGCGGACATAGTAGCTGCTGCCCTTATCGATATTATCGTCGCCGCCATAGGAGAAGTCCACCCCCCACGCACCGAATGTATACCCCGCGCAAGTAGTAGACGACCAATAAAAGTCCGGTCGGGCGTTCGGAAAATAAATGGTATCGATTGCCGGATTATAGCGGCTGTGATCCACCAAGCTTCGCAGCTCTTTCTGAGTGGGCAACCGCCAGTCCGTATACCCGGCCAGAGTTGAATTTTCACAGTGTGACAACGCCTGATACCATGTCATGCCGTCAACAGATGCGTCTGTGTCCTGCTGCCACATCAGGCCGGCAGAAGTATCCGTGACCGTGCCGTCGCCGTTGTCCACATAGGCGGACGGAGACTGTCCCCCGCGAACAGCGCGGACATAGTAGTAGCCGTCCTTGTTTCCATAGTAGTCGTATCCGTCGTAGAAACTTAACCCCCATGCGTTGCTGGTATCGTCCTGACAGGTGACAGACGACCAGTAAAAGCCCGGTTGGGTGTTCATGAAATAGGTCGAACTGACAATCGGCCCCGAATCCGAAATATCGTAGTTTACAATAGCGCCCAATTCCTTGATCGTGGGAAGCCGCCAGTCGGAATAACCACCGAAACGGGCGCTGTTCAATCCGGCGATAAAATCAGCGGTGGTGTCTGTACCGTTGCCGAGGGGTCCGGGATAAGGATCCAATGGGTCGTACCAGGTGTAGGCATTGTCGGCATTATGCGGATCACTGTAGTTTTGGCCGTTGCCCATGCTGGTTTTAGCCTCCCAGATCAGGCCTGTGACATTGTCGCGTACCATGCCCCAGGAAGTAGTGTTCGAGACCGGCAGGGCATTGCCGGCGGCATCCAGTTTGGTGTAGGACACGGGGTTGATGGAGTAGTTGGCGTCCTGTCCGTATAAATCTTGTCCTTGAGAGGGACAGGGAACCACGTTATCGTCGGCATCAAAGCATTTGCTCTGGCCGGTATCCGGCACCGGAGCGGTCCACGAAACCGCCGCAAATAGCAATATAGCAAGGCATTCAGCAAGTCCGGTCAGCTTTATTCTTTCATGGCCGCATCCTTTATTGTCGGATAACGTTGGCTGGTTTTCCTGATCGCAGAAACTTCAGTCAAGCTTGATATGGATGATATATACCGTGATAATGCATCCGGCGTCATTCCGGCAGATGCCGCAATTCAGTGATAGAGACAAGATAAAGGCACCTGCGTTAGCCGGATGGTGATAGCTACCTGTTACGGGTAAACCGTCCATGGAATGCCGGTCATAAATCCGCACAAGATCCGCACTATCGCCATGCGTCCAATTAACACATTGTTTGGCGAATTTCCACTACTACCGGCAGTGTAGACGCAGCAGATGCAACCGGAGCACTCAAATCGGGTTATAGTGTGAACATTGAAGATTCATCGGTTGAAGCGCATCCTTTTTCAAATGGTTGCTCGGCAACCTGCACCGTCCCATTTCTGCCGACAAATATCACCGTCGACGAGCGGGTGCCGTATCCATGGCTTTGGATAAACATTGGCGATAGAATCCTTTCCCATTCAATGCCGACACCTGTATCCGGAAGTCTGTCATCCGGCGGAAAATCTCTGTTTTTCAGAAGCTGAAAGATGGCGGGCATCTTTACGGAATCGGAATCCGAAACCGCTGATTTGAGCAATGCAATCCCTTTTTCCACCTTCGGCCAGGGGGAGTTGAGAAGATGATTGCTCAGGCCGTACCACCCGGGATCAAGCCTGTGGATCCCTGGCTTTCGGTTGGAATGATAGAAGAGTCCGGATGCATTTCCAACGATCAGGTTGAATCCGCTGTATGTCTGAGAGGTGAGCGAAACCGCATCCAGATAGGCTTTGGGAGAACTGTTTCCCGAAAGAAATCCGCTCACCAGACGGCCGCGAGACGGTGCATCGGGTTTGGGCCCGCCGGGTTCGCGGTAATTGGTGATGGCCGCAAGCCTGCCGGATCGTGTAATACCCAGCCAGGTCCCGCCGCCTTTTAAATCCCTTCCCGCCAGTATATCCGGATGATCCTCCCAGAACGCCATGGGCAGGGTGGGACGGTCATAGAACTCATCGCGGTTGGCGGCCAGAATGAGGCGAAATTGCGGATGAACGTCATAAGCCAGAAGAATCAGACACATGAACTCACCATTGACCCGATAAATGGATTTGTGGTATATTTTTAAGCTTGATTGGAAGGCAAAGATGGACAGCCCTATAGACTGAATCGTAATAATTGATCAATTTCATACATACGCACGGTGTTTATTTCAATCATATTTCGTTATGGAGGATATTTCAATGAGAGAAGTGGTGATTGTCAGTGGTTCCCGGACCGCCATCGGAAGTTTCGGCGGCGCCTTGATGAATGTTCCGGTTGTAGAACTAGGCGCTGTGGTGATGAAGGATGTTTTAAAAAAGGCGGGACTGAGGCCGATTGCGGACGATTCCATGAAAGCCGATGGCCCGGACAAGTTAAAAAACCAGGGACTGATCGATCTGGAAAAAAAATCTTACTCCTGGGATGATCACGCCGCGCCCATCGCCATTGATGAAGTCATCATGGGAAATGTCCTTCAGGCAGCCCAGGGACAAAACACGGCCAGGCAGGCCATGATCCGGGCCGGGCTCCCCAAGGAGACCCCCGCGGTCACCGTCAACAAGATCTGCGGCTCCGGCTTGAAGGCCATCGCCATGGGCGCTGCCGCCATCATGAGCGGCCAGGCGGACGTGATTCTTGCAGGCGGTCAGGAAAACATGAGTCTTGCGCCCATGGCCCTTCCCAAGGCCCGTTGGGGACACCGGATGGAGCTGACCGGAAAAGGCGACATTTATGATTTGATGGTATTTGACGGACTGTTCGAGATTTTTTATGGCTATCACATGGGACTGACCGCCGAGAACATCGCATCCCTTTACGGCATCAGCCGCCAGGAGCAGGATGAACTTGGCGTTTTAAGCCACACCCGCGCCATGGCCGCGATCAAGACGGGCATCTTTGCCAAGGAAATCGCACCTGTCACAATCGCCTCCCGCAAAGGCGATATTGTTTTTGAAACGGATGAGCGGCCCATGGAAACCAGCCTGGAGAAAATGGCCAAACTGCGGCCTGCCTTTAAAAAAGACGGCTCCGTTACTGCCGGAAATGCTTCCGGAATCAATGATGCCGCAGCCGCGGTTCTGATGATGAGCGCTGAGAAAGCCAAAGACAGGGGCCTTTCACCCATTGTCCGGATCAAGGGCTTTGCCTCCGGCGGCCTGGACCCGGCCTATATGGGGCTGGGGCCGGTTCCCGCAATTCGGAAAGTGTTGAAATCCACGGGAATGACATTGAAAAACATTGACATGATCGAACTTAACGAGGCCTTTGCCGCTCAGGCCATCGGCTGCATGCGGGAGCTGGGAATCGAAAATGACCGTCCGAATGAACTGGGAAGCGGCATTTCCCTGGGGCATCCCATCGGCTGCACCGGGGCCCGTCAGATGGTCACCGGCATGTATCAGATGCAGCGAAAAGGATATCAGACCGGCTTGTTTACCATGTGCATCGGCGGCGGCATGGGAATGGCCATGGTCGTGGAGCGATAATCATTTTTTTCTTTACTTTTTCAGTAGTTATTGGTAAGTGAGTGAGACGGGTAAAGTCATTGCCAATAAAGGAGACAGCGGATGGACATGAGCAGAAAGCTGGGAATTCTGGTGTTTTGCGGCGTTCCGGCGATTATCGGCGGCGGGATTATTTACGGTTTTTTCCACAGTTATACGCCGGTTGTCATTTATGAAGTCCTGCTCCTTTTTGTCGCAGGAGGATTTGCCAGCAAGTAACAGCCTTCTTTAAAAAACTTTTTGCCTGATCCTGTCTTGATTTTCGGCCCCGAAATGCAAATCCGTCCTTATGCATTTCGGGGCTCTGACATTATTGCGGTTTTCGCTGAATGGATAACCCATTTCACAGAATGCAATCCTTCCATGAACGATCCAGCCAATATAACGCGGCTTTGGAATTTTTCCGGCCGTCTTTCGGCACTCTCTGCGCTGATGATAGCCTTTTATGACTGTTTCCGCCCGATATTCTTCCGGCTACGGTCGTTACCAGCAATTTTGGCGCTGTTTTCCAAAAAGCCGGTTTTCAATTTCTGCAAAAAAAATGAATGTCTTGAAACGATAAGGTAGTCGCAAATGACCGAGTTTGAAAATACTCCGGATAATCAACCTGATTTTCGCTCCAATATTCGAATCGACAGCGAAATGAAAAAATCCTATCTCGATTACGCCATGAGCGTCATCATCGGCAGGGCTCTTCCGGATGTCCGGGATGGCCTGAAGCCGGTTCACCGGCGCGTTCTCTTTGCCATGCATGAACTGAGCAACGACTGGAACAAGCCTTATAAAAAATCCGCCCGTATCGTCGGCGATGTCATCGGTAAATACCACCCCCATGGCGATACGGCCGTTTATGATACCATTGTCCGCATGGCACAGGATTTCTCCCTGAGATATCCGCTGGTGGACGGCCAGGGAAATTTCGGCTCCATTGACGGCGATCCCGCTGCCGCCATGCGGTACACGGAAATCCGCATGAAACGCCTTGCCCATCATATGCTGGACGATATAGAAAAAGATACGATCGATTATGTCCCCAACTATGATGAATCGCTCTCGGAGCCATCGGTCCTGCCGGCCAAGGTCCCCAACCTGATCATCAACGGCTCTTCCGGCATTGCCGTCGGCATGGCCACCAACATCCCGCCCCACAACCTGAATGAAACCATCGCGGCCATCAAGGCCATTATCGACAATCCGGGGCTCAGCTTCGAGGAGCTCATCGCCATCATGCCGGGTCCGGATTTTCCGACCGCAGGGTTTATCTACGGGAAAACCGGCATCCATGACGCCTATCGGACGGGCAGGGGCATCATCCGCATGCGGGCCAGAACCCTTGTCGAAAAGGACAAGAAAACCGGCAGCGAAACCATCGTGGTTACCGAGCTTCCCTATCAGGTCAACAAAGCCAAGCTCATTGAATTCATAGCCGAACTGATCCGGGACAAGCAGCTTGACGGCATCCGCTTCATCCGGGATGAATCGGACCGCGAAGGTATGCGGATCGCCATCGGGCTTAAAAAGGACCAGGCCGCCGAAGTCATCATCAACCAGCTCTTTAAGCACACCCGGATGGAAAGCAGTTTTGGAATCATTTTGCTGGCGGTTGTCAACAACCGGCCCGAGCTGCTGACCCTGAAGGAAATCCTGGAATATTTCATCCGGCACCGCAAACAGATCATTGTCCGGAGAACCCAGTTTGACCTGAAAAAAGCCGAAGATCGTGCCCACATCCTGGAAGGCCTGAAAATCGCCCTCGACAATCTGGATGCTGTTGTCGGCCTGATCCGCCGATCCCCGTCCCCCGCAGAAGCCAAAGTCGGACTCATTGCCGCTTTCACCCTTTCGGCGATTCAGGCCCAAGCCATACTGGACATGCGCCTTCAACGGCTTACGGGTCTGGAGCAGGAAAAAATCATCGAGGAATACCGCAAAACGCTTAAAGACATCGCGTGGTTTAAAGAAATTCTTGGCAGCGAGCAGATTGTTCTCAAACTGATCAAGGACGAGCTGACCGAAATCCAGACCGAGTTCGGCGACCCCCGGCGGACGCAGATCATGGATGAAACCCGCGAGATTACGATCGAGGACATGATCGTGGAAGAGGACATGGTGGTCACCATTTCCAGAACCGGCTACATCAAGCGAAACCCCATTACGCTTTATAACAGCCAGCGCCGCGGCGGAAAAGGCAAGACCGCGATGGAAACAAAGGATGAGGACTTTGTGGAGCATCTTTTTGTGGCTTCCACCCATCACACGTTTCTGTTTTTCACCAATCAGGGCAGGCTCTACTGGTGCAAGGTCTATGAAATTCCGCAGGCTGGCCGCGCCAGCCGCGGTAAAGCGATTATCAATCTATTGAATTTTCAGAATGAAGAGCGCCTGACTGCCGTTCTTGCCGTATCCAAATTCGAACCCGGTTATCACGTCATGATGGCAACGCGAAGCGGTGTGGTGAAAAAAACCAATTTGATGGATTTCAGCAGGCCCCGGGCAGCCGGCATTATCGCCATCTCGCTGGATGAAGGCGACGAACTGATTTCCGCCAAGATCACCGACGGCACCCTGAATGTTTTCCTTGGCTCCGCATTCGGCAAATCCATCCGCTTTCATGAATCGGATGTACGCTCCATGGGCAGAAACGCCGCCGGAGTCCGGGGAATGCGGCTGAGTCCGGAAGATACGATCGTGGGGATGGAAGTATTAAGCCACGGCCAGACCCTTTTCACCATCACCGAAAACGGATTCGGAAAGCGGACCTCGATTGATGAATACCCGGTTCAGAAGCGCGGCGGACTCGGCGTCATCACCATCAAGACAACGGAGAGAAACGGCAATGTCGTTGCCATTCTTCTGGTGGAAGAGGACGACGATCTGATGCTCATGACGGATAACGGCAAACTCATCCGGATTCCCACCCGGGGGGTATCCGTCATCAGCCGAAACACCCAGGGCGTCAAACTGATCGGCATGGAACAAATGGAAAAAGTAACCAGCGCGGCCAGGCTGGCTGAAAAAGAGGAAGAATTAGATGAAACAGATGGACCGGATGGATCAGAGGGACCAGACGCCCCTGTTGAATCCGCCTGATTTGAATATCGGCGTTGTCGGCGGCGGAAGCTGGGGAACGGCCCTGGCCAATCTTCTGGGAACCAAAGGCTATGACATCGATTTCTGGGTCTACGAAGAAGAAGTGCGCGCCCAGATTCTCACCTATCGCGAAAGCCGGATATTTTTGCCCGGCATCCCTTTGTCCGAAAGGCTGAATCCGACCGGTGATCTCAGACAGGCTGTCATGGGCAAGGACCTGGTCCTGATGGTGGTTCCCTCCCATCTGATGCGGACGGTTTCACAGCACATGTCCCCCCATGTGCCGGACAATGCGCTGATTGTATCGGCTTCCAAGGGAATTGAAAATCAGACCCATCTGACCATGAGCGGCGTTCTGGCCCAGACCCTTGCCCGCATTCCCGAAATCCGGATTGCCGTGCTCTCCGGCCCCAGCTTTGCCAGGGAAGTTGCGCTGCAATCCCCGACGGTGGTCACCGTGGCTTCCAAAAACCCCGCAACGGCAATGCAGGTCCAGCAAATTTTCGCCACCCCGTTTTTCAGGGTTTATACCCATGATGACATCATCGGCGTGGAACTGGGCGGCTCTGTAAAAAATGTCATTGCGATTGCCGCGGGAATTATCGACGGACTCGGACTTGGCCTGAATACGCGTGCGGCCCTGATTACCCGGGGACTCGCCGAAATCCGCCGCCTGGGGCTGAAACTCGGTGCCAGTGCCCATACATTTGCCGGTCTTGCCGGCGTCGGCGACCTTGTCCTTACCTGTACCGGCGATCTGAGCCGAAATCACACGGTGGGCAAAAAGATCGGAGAAGGCAGAACGCTGCCGGATATCCTTTCAGAAACCCGAACGGTGGCGGAAGGGATCAAGACCGCGGAATCGGTATTCAGCCTCTCCAGCCGGCTCGGCGTTGAAATGCCCATTTCCCATGCGGTATACCGCATACTTTATGAGGGGCTGTCGCCGAAAGAGGCGGTCTATCAGTTGATGACGCGGGATCTGAAGCAGGAAATCGATGATGGGTGACAGACAGCAGATGACTGAGGACAGAGGGCTGATGACTGCCATCCGTCCTCTGCCCTCTGCCCTCTGTCGTCTATGTAGTTCGGATAAGTTCCGAGAACCATAAACAAGGGGAGACACGATGCCCCGAAAATCATCTGTCAGTGAATATTCTTCGGAATTGTCGGATGATGCCGCGGTTCGGCCCGGGGCCCGGCCTTTGCCGCACAAGGCCGAAGGACATCGGGGGCGGCTGCGGGACAAGTTTCTGGAATCCGGCCTTTCCGGTTTCCATGATTATGAAGTGATCGAGATGCTGCTGACGCTGGCTACCCCCCGAAGGGACTGCAAGGAAATGGCCAAGGCGGCGCTGTCACGCTTCAAGTCCCTTCAGGGTGTTTTGGAGGCCGCACCGGCATCGCTTCAAGAGATCGGAGGCATCGGCCCCCAGAATATTTTCGGTATCAAATTGATACAGGCGGTTGCGGACCGGTATCTGGAAAAACGAATCACCCGCAAAGACATCATCTCGCATTCCAAGGCGCTTTATGAATATCTCTATTACAACCTGCGGGATAAAAGCCGGGAATGCTTTAAAGTGATTCATCTGGATGCCAAAAACCAAGTCCTGGGGGTTGAAACGCTTTTTGAGGGTTCGTTGTCAACCACGGCGGTCTATCCTAGGGAAGTCATTCAGGCTGCCCTGAACCACCATGCCGCGGCGGTGATTTTCGCCCACAACCATCCATCCGGGGACCCCGCGCCGTCCGCCGATGACATGGCGATCACCCGGAAACTGGTTTTTTGCTGCAATATCATGGGTGTGATCGTCCACGAACACATTGTCATCGGAGAAAACCGGTATTTCAGCTTTGCCGACGAAGGCCATATCGCCAGGATCTATCGCGAACTGGAAGCCCTGAATCTATAAAACATATAAACTGAAACGACCATGCAAAATTCATCATCTCCGCCGCCATATTGTTTTGGCAAACTTGAGAAGGTTTTTCCCGAAAGCGAAGACGGACTTCGAAACACGCCGGAGTCCTGCGTTCCCTGCTGTCATAAAACCGAATGCCTGCGTACGGCAATGGCCGGGGCCGGCGGACTGAAGCTTCAGGAAAAAAACGTGGACAGGGCATACACTGCCGGGATGATCGGCTTTCTGGGCAGATGGTCCCGAAAAAAAGAGCTTCAAAGACGATTATCTGAAAAAAAGGGGTGAGTCATGAAAACGATCAAGGATATTGAGATTGCCGGAAAACGGCTGTTGATCCGGGTGGATTTTAACGTTCCGCTCGATAAACAGCAGAAAATCACCGATGATTCCCGAATCCAGGCCGTGCTGCCGACGCTGAAGTACGCCCTGGATCAAAAGGCAATCATCATCGTGGCATCCCACCTGGGAAGACCCAAGGGGAAAGCGGCTCCGGAATTCAGCCTGAAACCGGCGGCAGAGCGCCTTGGCATGCTCCTGAACCGGCCGGTTCAACTGGCCGCGGATTGTGTGGGTGAGCCTGTTCAGAAAGTGGTGGCAGCCATGAAGCCGGGGGATGTTGTCGTTCTTGAAAATCTGCGGTTTCACCCCGAAGAAGAAAAGAACACGGACGCATTCGCCCGGGCCCTTGCCGGACTCTGCGATATTTACGTCAATGACGCATTTGCAGTATCCCACAGGGCCAACGCCTCGGTTGAGGCCATCACCCGGTTTGCGCCCCTGTCCGTTGCCGGATTCCTTCTGAAAAACGAGATCGATTATTTTAATAAAGCCATGACCGCTCCGCAGCGGCCCCTGGTTGCTGTTATCGGCGGCGCAAAAGTATCCAGCAAGCTGGCCGCGCTTGAGAACATGCTGCTTCACGTGAACAAGATCATTATCGGCGGCGCCATGGCCAATACCTTCCTTCGGTCACAGGGGCTTTCCACCGGCAAATCCCTGGTGGAAACCGATTTGATTGAAACCGCCGGCACCATTCTCAAAAAAGCATCGGAGAAAGGCGTCCGAATCTATCTTCCCGTGGACGGGGTCACCGCCGCCCGGGTTGAGCCGACCGCGGCCGCCGCGGTTTTTCCGGTTCAGGAAATCCCGGACGACCAGATGATTCTGGATATCGGCCCGGCCACTTCCCTGTTATACTCCGAATCGCTTCTGGGTGCAAAAACCATTGTCTGGAACGGCCCCATGGGTGTTTTTGAAATGGCGCCCTTCAGCAAGGGAACGTTTGACATGGTAAGCCATGTGATCGCATCCGGCGCCATCACCATTGTCGGCGGCGGCGATACCGATGCCGCCGTTCACCGCTCCGGCAAGGCCGACCGGATCACTTATATTTCTACCGGCGGCGGCGCCTTCCTGGAACTTCTGGAAGGCAAAGTCCTTCCGGGTGTTGCGGCCCTTGAATCCGCCTCCAAAAGCGGCAAATGACCCCAAAGGCCAAGATTTTCATTGCAGCGGCGCTCGCACTGATGATGCTTGCGGGATATTATTTCAGGTCCCCTCTTCTTGAAATGTGGGGAACGACATACCAGGTCCTGACGGATCGGGAGGCTGTAAAGACCTATATCCTCTCCTGGGGAATGGCCGCCCCGGTTATCTTTACCGGTATTCAGATCCTTCAAGTGGTTCTTGCGCCCATTCCCGGAGAAGCAACCGGATTTATCGGCGGGTTTCTATTCGGGGCGCTGAACGGTTTTCTGTATTCCAGCATCGGCCTGGCAATCGGCTCTCTGATCAATTTCGGAATCGGCCGGTTGCTGGGAAAGCGGTTTATCCGGAAACTGATTCCGCACAGCCAAATCAAACAGCTCGACAAGCTTGTTCGCCGGCAAGGCGCCGTTGTCCTGTTTATCTGTTTTTTATTCCCCGGATTTCCAAAGGATTATCTGTGCCTGTTTCTTGGCATCAGCGATATTCCTTTCAAGCTTTTTTTTCTCATGGCAACCTTCGGCCGGATGCCCGGAACCCTGGCCCTCAGTGTTCAGGGCGCATCCCTGTATGATCGGCAGTATGTTCTGGCCGCCGTCATTCTGGCCATCTGCCTGATCTGCGCCTGGCTGTCCTATCGTTACAAGGACGATCTTTACAATTGGATGGATAAAATAAACGGCAAATCAAGCTCTTGAC
>JBBIPX010000038.1:0-25549 GCA_037442625.1 Desulfobacteraceae bacterium | reverse complement strand
CTGAATTGAATACCGGAATACGCCGGATGGATGAAATGTTTAGAATCTAATACAAAAATGTGTTATATTCTAAGCATCATGAAATCATATACCGAACGCCATATCCGTCGTTCCGAGCTGTTGCAGCTTATCCTCCTCCAGCATCTCTATTCCCGTCCGGAAAGCTCCCGTCTTATTTTTCAGGGGGGTACCGCCATCCGATGGTGTCACAGCAGCGGACGATTTTCAGAAGATCTCGATTTTGTCACCCACCTGGAACGGTCAGCCCTGGAACGCCTGTTGAAAGGGGTTGAAGCCGTTGTCGCACGCGAATCCATTGCCCATTTCGGACCGGGCCGCCTGACGGTGATCCCCCGTGGCCAACGTGAGGAAGGGGCAGCCTGGCGTGTAGCCTTCGAACCGCTGAACATGCGGGAGAATATCATGGTCAAGGTGGAGTGTGAGCGATTGCGGGAGGGAGCTGCGCCGGCAACCGAACCCCGTGTGCTGGGAATGCAGCATGCGGTATCGTACCTGATCGCCACAGGAGAGTTTCGCATCCCCCGGCCCAATGCGGTGCTGGTGGTGGAAACTTTGGAAGAAATTCTTTCCGACAAGGTACGTGCGCTGCTGGAGCGCCCCTATCTGAAGGGAAGGGATATCTACGACATCTGGCATCTGCGGGAACGGCTGGGCGTTTCATTTGTCCGGGAGGTGGTGGAACGGAAATTCTCCTGCTACGCCGCCCCTTTCACGGCGCGGCGTTCGCCCGAATGGTTCCTGGCCGCCGACAGTGACCTGAGAGAGGCGATTGAAAACGATCTTGTGCGTTTTCTCCCTCCGGATGTCATGGCGGCCTGCCGCAACAATGCCTACCATCCGTTTCTGGATGCGCTGAAGCGGCTTTTCATCGAACTGCTGAATGCCGGAACAGTGATTCCGTCATGAGCACCATCGACATCCTGAATAACCTTCCCCTGTTGTTCCGCTCCGCCGATCTGCTCAAATTCACCGGCAATGCCAATGTTTTTCTCTCCCGGGCGCTTCAGCGGGGCATGATCCTGCGGCTGACTCGCGGTGTTTACATCAACACTCTCCTGAAAGGGGAACCGTCACTGGAAGAGGCGGCCTGTTTCGTTCGCACTCCCTCATACATCAGCGCCGAATGGGCCTTGCACCTGCACGGGGTCATCATTCAGGTCCCATCGGTCTGCACGGTGCTCACCCTCAGCACTGCAGTAGGCATGGCCCGCAACCTGCTCTGGCGAGACGTCGCCATCGAATACTCCCATATCAGTGATCGGCTGTACTTCGGGTTTGAATCAAGGGAGGGATTTAATCTTGCCCTGCCTGAAAAGGCTTTGCTCGACTGCCTCTATTATCGCAAAACCATGCCGTTTGCCGGCGAACTGGAGATGACGGAGCTGGATGCCGGGCGTCTGAGGGAACTGGCGCAGCCCTTTCCATTGAGGGTGCGGAAGATGACGGATAATCTGCAAATACCGGGGGCACCATAACAGCGTAACAGAATGGTTTTTGGCCCAAAACGGTTTGTCTTACCATTCGCAGTTGATGCATTTGACAGGGAGATGTGCGGTATTTTCTAAACTGATTGCATTTTCACAATTACGTGGATATTGGTAAATAAATGATGAATGGTGGGATCTGCGGTAGTCTCAATTCGTGAATACCGAAATAAACCGGAAGATGTATAAGTTTGCATGTCCATTTAAGCGATAGAAGAGGCGGGTATGAGATTTTTTACCACGGAAGGGCCTGTAAACAGTCAAAAACATTACTGTCTATCTCCGCTTGAGCGGTTGAATCTGCCGGAAATCATGGACTTGATCGGATCGGAAAAATATTTCCTGCTGCACGCCCCCCGCCAGACCGGCAAAACCACCTGCCTTCAGGCGCTGATGGCATATCTCAACCAAGAGGGAACATACCGGGCCGTTTATGCCAATATCGAAGGAGCCCAGGCGGCACGGGAGAACGTGGCGCAGGGAATCACAACGGTGATTCAGGACATTGCCCTGTGGGCGAAGGACGGCCTGGACGATGGCGCGGCCATGTCCATCAGCAGGGAGATTCTGGCCGCCACAACACCGACTTCCGCGCTGGGCGCCTTTTTGTCCAGGTGGTGCAAGGAGGCTTTAAAACCGACGGTTCTGCTCCTGGATGAAGTGGACGCCCTGATCGGTGATACCCTGATATCCCTGCTCCGGCAACTTCGGGCGGGCTATCCGAAAAGGCCGGACAGATTTCCGCAGAGCATCATTTTATGCGGCGTTCGGGACATCAAGGATTACCGGATTCAATCCGGATCGAAAAATGAGGTTATTACCGGCGGCAGTGCTTTTAACATCAAGGCGGAATCCCTTCGGCTGGGTGATTTTACAAAGGCGGATGTTTTCACGCTATTGAATCAGCACATGCAGGAAACCGGGCAGATTTTTGAAAAGGATGCCTGCACCCGGATCTGGGAGTATACCTGTGGACAGCCCTGGCTGGTGAATGCACTGGCCTATGAAACCTGCTTTAAAATGAAGGAAGGTCGCAACCGGTCTATCCCCATCACCGCCGAAATGATATTGCAGGCCAAGGAGCGGCTGATTCAAGCCCGTGTGACTCATCTTGATCAGTTGACCGATAAATTGCGGGAGCCAAGAATCCGGCGGATCATCGAGCCCATGATGGCCGGACTCAATCTGGAAAATATGAACCCCGATGATATTCAGTATTTGATTGATCTCGGGCTCTGCCGCCTTGAGCCGTTCGGAAGGTTGGTGATCGCAAATCCCATTTATCGGGAAGTTCTGCCGCGCATTCTGTCTTTTGTTCCCCAGGCATCCATGCCTCACATCACCCCCACCTGGCTGAACCCTGACGGCAGCCTCAATACGGATCATCTGCTTGAGGCATTTCTGGCTTTTTGGCGGCAACACGGCGAGCCGTTGCTGGGCAGTGCGCCCTATCACGAGATTGCGCCGCATCTGGTGATGATGGCATTTCTCCACCGCGTGGTGAACGCGGGAGGCACCATCGACCGGGAATATGCCATCGGCCGGGGCCGGATGGATTTATGTCTCCGCTATGCCGGAGTCGTTCTGGGAATCGAACTGAAGGTCTGGCGGGACGGTGAGCCGGACCCGCTTCTGGAAGGTCTGGAGCAAATTGACGGGTATTTGCAGGGGCTGGGTCTTAGCGGCGGCTGGCTTGTGATTTTTGATCGGAGAAGCCATCAGCCGCGCATCCGGGAGCGAACCGGAACACAGTCCGCCCGGACGCCTTCAGGTAAAAACATAACAGTGATTCGGGCGTGAACAAGAATCGGCATTGAAAGAATTTCTTAACCGGTGGTGCACTCTTGCTTCCCTTACGACTGATGAAATCGTAAACGTTGTGATCACCTTAACCCCAGCCCTTGACTTTGATACCAATATTGATACTATAATTATATGACAAAAATCGATGAATTGATGGCATTAATGCAACGAAATTCCTACGGCATTCGTTTTTCGGATTTGTGCAGGATACGTGACCATTTTTTCGGCGAACCACGACAGAAAAAAAGCAGTCATCGGATATACAAAATGTCCTGGCGAGGTGATCTAATGGTAACTATCCAGAATATTAAAGTAAATGCCAAGGCATATCAAGTAAAGCAGGCGCTTTCGGCTATTGAAAAGTTGGAGGTCGGCCATGGCACAAAATGATGATAAATACACATATCGGATTACCTGGTCTGAAGACGATAACGAATATGCAGGGTTGTGCGCTGAATTTCCAAGTTTGAGTTGGCTGGCGAATTCACCTGAAAAAGCGTTAAAAGGAATCCGAAAAATTGTAACTGATGTTCTATCGGACATGAGCACAAATGGTGAAACAATTCCTGAACCTATTGCGTGTAAACATTATAGCGGAAAGTTCATGGTCAGAGTTCCTCCTGATGTCCATCGAAAATTGGCTATGCAAGCTGCCGAGTCCGGTGTCAGCCTTAATCGCCTTGCCAGCTCAAAGTTGAGTCAATAGCGCGGGTCGGAGAAAAGGTCGGAGAAATTCTGAGTGAGAATCAGAGTAATATCCTGACAGCTATCGCCGATAGTTTCAATGCGTGAATGCCGAAATGAACAGGGAAGCTGTAAGCTGTATGGGCTTGCATGGCCATTGGGCGGTATAAAGAGGTGATTATGAAATTTTTTACCACGGAAGGGCCGGTAAACCCAAAAGATCATTACTGCCTGACGCCATTGGATCGCTTTGATCTGAAAAACATCCTGAGCCTGATCGCTCAGAAAAAGTATTTCCTGCTGCATGCCCCCCGTCAGACCGGCAAAACCACCTGCCTTCAGGCGCTGATGGAATATCTCAACCAGGATGGGACGTATCGGGCCGTTTATGCCAATATCGAAGGAGCCCAAGCGGCCAGGGAGAATATTGAAATGGGCATGGCGGAGGTGGTTCACAGCATCGCCCTTTCCGCTCGGGATTATGGCGTTGAAGAAAATGCGCCGGCTCTTGCCATTGAAGTGCTGAAGCGGGTGCCGGCGACATCGGCATTGAAAGAATTTCTTAACCGGTGGTGCAATCTTGCTTCCCTTCCGACTGTTTTGATCCTGGATGAGGTAGATGCGCTGATTGGCGATACCCTGATATCCTTGCTCCGGCAACTGCGGGCCGGATATCCCAATCGTCCGTCGCATTTTCCCCAGTCCGTCATTTTATGCGGCGTTCGCGATTTAAAGGACTACCGGATTCAATCCAGTTCGGAAAAGGCGATTATTACCGGCGGCAGTGCTTTTAATATCAAGGCGGAATCCCTTCGACTCGGTGATTTTACAAAGGCGGATGTTTTCACGCTATTGAATCAGCACACGCAGGAAACCGGCCAGATTTTCGAGCCGGATGCCTGCAACCGGATCTGGGAGTATACCTGTGGGCAACCCTGGTTGGTAAATGCACTGGCCTACGAAACCTGCTTTAAAATGAAGGAAGGCTGCGACCGGTCTATCCCCATCACCGCTGAAATGATATTTCAGGCCAAGGAGCGGCTGATTCAGGCCCGTGTCACCCATCTGGATCAGTTGACCGACAAATTGCAGGAGCCAAGAGTCCGGCGGATCATCGAGCCCATGATGGCCGGTCTCAATCTGGAAAATATGAACCCGGATGATATTCAGTATTTGATTGATCTCGGGCTCTGCCGCCTGGAGCCGTCCGGAAGGCTGGTGATCGCAAATCCCATTTATCGGGAAGTTCTGCCGCGCATTTTGTCTTTTGTTCCCCAGGCATCTCTTCCCCACATCACCCCCATCTGGCTCAACACCGACGGCAGCCTCAATACGGAATCTCTGCTTGAAGCATTTCTGGCTTTCTGGCGGCAGCATGGCGAGCCGTTGCTGGGCAGTGCGCCCTATCATGAGATTGCGCCGCATCTGGTTATGATGGCATTTCTCCACAGCGTGGTGAATGCCGGTGGAACCATCGACCGGGAATATGCCATCGGCCGGGGCCGGATGGATTTATGTCTTCGCTATGCCGGAGTCATGCTGGGAATTGAGCTGAAGGTCTGGCGGGACGTCGAGCCGGACCCGCTTTTGGAAGGTCTGGAGCAGATTGACGGGTATTTGCAGGGGCTGGGTCTAAGCGGCGGCTGGCTGGTGATCTTTGACCGGAGATGCAATCAGCCGCGAATCCGGGAGCGAACCGGAACACAGTCCTCCAGGACGCCTTCAGGTAAAAACATTACAGTGATTCGGGCGTGAGCAAGAACCGGTTACCATGCAGCGTTCGTCATAATCCATGCCGTTGTCACATGAATATTCAGGGCAAAGGGCTACTTGCCTGTGACTAAATGTGTTGACGCAAATTTTTTTATGCCGTACTGTGAATCTGTACATGTCATGGAGGTACAGCCGATGCTGCAAACAACTTATACCAATGCCAGGGCCAATTTTGCCGGTCTCTGTGACGAAGTCACGGAAAATCGGGAGATCGTCGTTATTCGTCGTCGCAAGGGAAGCAGTGTGGCCATGATTGCCGCCGACGAACTTCAAAGCCTTGTGGAGAGTGCGCATCTGATGCGTTCTCCCAAAAATGCCGAAAGGCTTCTTTCTGCCTTGGAACGCGCGCTGAAGGGGGGCGGAGAAGCATTATCGCTAAAATCTCTTCGTTCCGGGGTTGGTTTTGAAGACTAAACAGAGGGAGTCCGTTTTCCAGTCCGAGTTTCGTGAAGACCAGCGATATTGGGTGGAGACGGATCGAAAGATCGCATTACGCGTGTTTGACCTGATTGAAGCAATCCTGCGTGATCCTTTTATCGGTATCGGTAAGCCCGAACCGCTCAAATATCTTTCAAGCGGTGTCTGGTCGAGACGCCTTACCCAGGAACACCGTATCGTCTATCTTGTCCGTGACGATCGAATCGATTTTCTCCAGGCTCGATATCATTATTGATCAACGGAAGCTCAAGCAGAAAATTCGAAGAAAATATTTTTAAATTAAAAGAAATTGCGTTACTTGAACGCGTAGGCCCAGTTTAAGGTGGATACTGGAAAATAAATGGTGAATGGCGAGATCGCCAATAGTCTCAATTCGTGAATGCCGAAATGAACCGGGAAGCTGAACTGTATGGGCTTGCATGCCCATCGGGCGATAAAAGAGGTGGTTATGAGATTTTTTACAACAGAAGGGCCTGTAAACAGTCGAAAGCATTACTGTCTCTCCCCGCTTGAGCGGTTTAATCTGCCGGAAATTCTGAGTTTGATCGGATCGGAAAAGTTTTTCCTGCTGCATGCTCCGCGGCAGACCGGCAAAACCACTTGCCTTCAGGCGCTGATGGAATATCTCAACCAGGAGGGGACGTATCGGGCCATTTATGCCAATATCGAAGGAGCCCAGGCGGCAAGGGAGAATGTGGCGCAGGGAATCACGACGGTGATTCAGGACATTGCCTTGTGGGCGAAGGACGGCCTGGGCGATGAAGCCGCCATGTCCATCAGCAAAGAGATTTTGGCCGCCACAACACCGACTTCTGCTCTCGGCGCCTTTTTGACCCGATGGTGCAAGGATGCTTTAAAACCGACGGTTCTGCTGCTGGATGAAGTGGATGCCCTTGTCGGCGATACCCTGATATCTCTGCTCCGGCAACTGCGGGCCGGCTATCCGAAAAGGCCGGACAGGTTTCCGCAAAGCATCATTTTATGCGGCGTTCGAGACATCAAGGACTACCGGATTCATTCCGGTTCGCAAAATGAGAGTATTACCGGCGGCAGTGCTTTTAACATCAAGGCGGAATCCCTTCGCCTCGGAGATTTCACAAAGGCGGATGTTTTCACGCTATTGAATCAGCACACGCTGGAAACCGGCCAGATTTTCGAGCCGGATGCCGGCAGCCGGATCTGGGAGTATACCTGCGGGCAACCCTGGCTGGTGAATGCACTGGCCTATGAAGTCTGCTTTAAAATGGAGGAAGGCCGCAACCGGTCGATTCCCATCACATCCGAAATGATTTTGCAGGCCAGGGAGCGGCTGATTCAGGCCCGTGTCACCCATCTGGATCAGTTGACCGATAAATTGCAGGAGCCAAGAGTCCGGCGGATCATCGAGCCCATGATGGCGGGCCGGATGATCACGGGCAGCTCCGATGACGACCGGCAGTATGTCATCGATCTGGGGCTGGTCCGGCGGGAAGGGTCGGGCGGCCTTATCATTGCCAATCCGATTTATCGCGAGGTCATTCCACGGATATTGGCGGGAGGTCCCCAGGATTCCCTTCCCCACATCACTCCCACCTGGCTAAACTCTGACGGCAGCCTCAATACGGATTCTCTGCTTGAGGCATTTCTGGCTTTCTGGCGGCAGCATGGCGAGCCGTTGCTGGGCAGTGCGCCCTATCATGAGATTGCGCCGCATCTGGTGATGATGGCGTTTCTCCACCGCGTGGTGAACGCGGGAGGTACCATCGACCGGGAATATGCCATCGGCCGGGGCCGGATGGATTTAAGGCTTTGCTATGCCGGAGTCGTTCTGGGAATTGAGCTGAAGGTCTGGCGGGACGGCGAGCCGGACCCGCTTCTGGAAGGTCTGGAGCAGATCGACGGGTATCTGCAGGGGCTGGGTCTTAGCGGCGGCTGGCTTGTGATCTTTGACCGGAGATGCAGTCAGCCGCGAATCCGGGAGCGAACCGGAACACAGTCCTCCCGGACGCCTTCTGGTAAAAATATTACGGTGATTCGGGCGTGAGTATGATGATCTTCAGATAAAGCATGTTTTTTGGCTGTTGAAAAGCTAATGATCAGGTATGGGATGTAAGATGACTCCATGTGCCGCTTATTTTATTTCCGACGCCCACCTGGGCGCAGAAGCCCCGGATGGAGAAGAACGGGAATCAAGGCTGATCGCCTTTCTTGAAGATATTACAGGTAAAGCAGGCCTACTATTCATCATGGGGGATTTGTTTGATTTCTGGATCGAATACCGGCATGCCATCCGTCCGGATTATTTCCATGTGCTCTGGGAGCTCAGGCGGCTCATAAAACAGGGCATTGAAATTCATTATCTTGCGGGAAATCATGATTTTGCGCTGGGCGCGTTTCTGTCTGAAAAACTTGGCATTAGGGTTCACCCGACCGGGTGCCTGAATCTCACACTTCAGGGTAAAACCTTATATCTGAGCCATGGGGATGGGCTGATGCCCTCGGATCACGGGTACCGGGTTCTGAAAAAAATCCTGAGAAATCCCCTGTGTCAAAGAATTTACAAACTGCTGCACCCCGATTGGGGAGTTCCCCTGGCGGAAGTGTTTTCACGGACCAGCAGAGATCAGGTCAGCTTCAGGTCGCAGGATAGCGAGCAAAATGCGTATCGCCGGGTAGCCAGAAGCATGTTGCAGGAAGGCCCCGCCGATATTGTCGTTTTCGGCCATACCCATCATCCGGAGATGCGCTGCTGGAACGGCAAAATCTATTGCAATACCGGAGACTGGATCCGGCATTTTACGTATGCGGTGCTGGAAAACGGAGAAATCCGACTGGAAAAATTCGGATCATACGATGATAAATTCGATGTCCTACCGTTTCCCCCGGATTAACCGGACGACATTCACTACAGGCTTTGGTTTCCCGTCCACTGTAAAAAATCCCCAGAATGCTTCCTGAGAATGCTCGCTTCCTGGAAAATATCCTTTGGTAACCGCCGGTTTCCAGGGCGCATCAAAGGCTTCAAAGCAGGAAACGGCACGGGTTTGCGACGGCACGGACCGCTTGAGGATTTCCGCCCAGAACGCGCTTTGATACGCCTCGGTAAACCCGGCCGATACAGGTCCTGATGGAAGCCCGGTTTCCTTGACGATCAGGGGCAGAGGGTACTCGGATTGCAGCTTGTCCGCCACATTCAGGACAAATGCGGCGCCATTTGCAGCATCCGATGGCTTGAACCAGGTTTCGAACGTGGGATGGATATTGGGTAGCAGCAGATCCATTCTGCCGAAAAAATCAGAATACTCCGGCTTGAGATACAGGAAAAACGGCTCTGATGTGGTCAGGGCAATCCGCGGCAGCTCTTTTTTGAGGCGAAGGCGCGTATTTTCTACATCCCAAGGCGTGTAATGCTTGGCGTAAATTCCCTCGTTTCCAATTGAAATGGCGATAATGAGTTTGGGATATTTCTGGGCCAGGCGGATGGCGTTCTGGATTTCAGTTTCGGATTTCGGATCCCAGATGCCGATGATGACGGCAAGATATTTCAGCTTTTCGGCAGCGTCCGGAACATGCTCCAGGCCGTTGCTGCAGGAATAGGTGACAAGACCGTCAAAGTCCGGCCGCAGCAGCTTCAGATCCGCTGAAATGCCTTCTACTGATGCGGGTGTTGTCTGTCCGTTGACCACGGAAAAGGATCTCGGGGTGTAGGACATGAACCGGGCGCTTTTAATTACAGCGCCCAGGCCCGTGGGGGCGGCGGCATCCGCGGTCGCCATGAACCACAGGGGCAAAAGCATCGCCCATAAGACATTTTGAAAAGATTTCATCACGATTTCTTTACCAGATTCTGCAAACAAGTCCTTTGAGATACGTGCCTTCCGGAAACTCAAGGGCCGTGGGGTGATCGGCAGCCTGATAGAGCCTGCGGATGATCTGACCGCTCCGGCCGGCATCCCTTGCCGCGTCCGCGACGATTTTTTGAAACAGCTCCGGCGGCATCAGTCCCGAGCAGGAAAACGTGATCAGCATGCCGCCGGGCTTCAGAAGCTTTGCCGCAAGAAGATTGATGTCCTTGTATCCACGGCACGCCCCGGGCATCTGGCTCCGGGATTCGGCAAACTTGGGCGGATCCAGAATGATTACATCAAATTGGCGGCGGCTGTCCCGGAAGCGGCGAAGGGTGTGAAACACGTCTTCGGGCAGGTTCCGGACACGGGCGCCATCCAGCCCATTCAGCGCGATATTTTCCCTGGCCTGCTCCAGAAAGACAGCGGAAGATTCAATGTTGGTGACGCTTCCGGCGCCCGCGGCCAGCGCGGCCACGCCAAAAGCGCCCGTATAGGCAAAGCAGTTCAGGACATCGGCCCCCTGGCAGCCGGAAGATATCAGCGCCGGGATCATGGCGCGGTTTTCCCGCTGATCCAGGTAAAACCCGGTCTTGTGGCCTTTCAGGACATCCACCCGGAAACCAAGACCGCCTTCCTGAATTTGGATCCGCTCCGGCGGGTGCTCGCCGCTCAGAACCCCGGTGCTCGGAAAAAGGCCTTCCTTTTCCCGAATTGCCACATCCGAGCGCTCGTAAATGCCCCTGCAGGGACCGATTCCCGGCATACAGCCATCCGGCGGACCGGAAAACCGTTCTTCCAGTATCCGCACGATTTCGGTTTTCCAGCGCTCCGCGCCGGCGGAAAGAAACTGGCACACCAGATAATCCCCGTATTTGTCGACCGTAATGCCGGGAAGCCCGTCGGATTCGGCATGGATCAGCCGGCATGCCGAAAAATTCTGCCGGCTTCCGGGAAGCGTTCTTGCCAGAATCGCCCGTGAAATCCGATTTTGGAAAAAGCCGGTTGCAATTTCCGCTTCCGGGTCAAATGACCAGATCCTGACGGCAATCTGGGAATGCGGGGAAAAAGCGCCTTTTGCCAGCCAGGCGCCGGCTGCGGACATCACGTCAACGGTTTGACCCGGGTCCATCTGTCCGCTGATCGCCTCGATAGCGCCTGAAAACACCCAGGGATGGCGGTTGAGAAGGGATTTTTCCCGGCCTTTTTTTAATCGGATCGCAGGCATCGTCATATACAGGGTTGAATGGGTTATAGGCTCTGGGTCGGGACCGAGATACGGCCGAACATGGCGGCTTCGCCTTGCATGCGAATGATCCTGGCCTTTGCCAGCTTGTTTTTGAGATGATCCTCGCCCTCAAGCATCACGGGGATGTAATTGGACGTCAGGCCCTTTAACAGGCCGGTGGCTGCATCCCGCCTTCCTTCGATCAGGATTTGCGCTTCTTTACCGATGTGGCCGCGGTAAAAGGATTTTTTTTTGGCCTTTCCGAGCATCCTGATGCTGCCGCACCTGGCCTTGACGACGGCAGGGGGAACCTGATCCGGAAATCCGTAAGCCGGCGTGCCTTTTCTGGGTGAAAAGGGAAATACGTGAACATAGGTTATGGGAAGGGACGAGATGAGGGATAGGGTTTGATCAAAGGCGGCGTCGCTTTCGCCGGGGAAACCGACCAGGACGTCCGCCCCGATGGCCGCATCCGGAATCCGGTCATGTATTCCAAGGACGAGGTTTTGGAACAGCTCCCGCGTGTAAGGCCGGTTCATGCGCTTTAAAACGCCATTATCGCCGCTTTGAAGCGGTATGTGAAAATGGCGGCAAAAAACCTGTGATTTTGCAACCCGATCGATCAGTTCATCGGATATTTCGGCAGGTTCAATGGAACTGATGCGCACCCGCTTCATGAGATCGGCGCTTTCAATGGCGGCCAAAAGATCGGTCAGGCAGGTTCCGGGTTCAAGATCCAGGCCGTAATGGCCGATGTGAATGCCGGTCAGAACGATTTCTTGAAAGCCGTCCGCCTTGAGTCTTCCGATGCTTTCCAGAACGGTTTCCATGGGCAGGCTTCTGCTTCTGCCGCGCGCATGGGGCACGATGCAGTAGGTGCAGAAGGCATTGCAGCCGTCCTGGATTTTCAAAAACGGCCGGGTGCGAAAGCCGCGTTTCCGCAAATCCAATCCGGGAATGGCTGCCTGTTGACCGTTCACCGTAAGCTGTCGACTGTCATCCGTCGAGCGCTTGCCGTGAACGCAGAACGGGGTGGGGGGAACGGCCGCGGTATTGGACAGAATTTCCGGAATCCTTGACTTGTCGGCATGTCCCACGATTTCATGGACCCCAGCGATTTTTTGAATGGCCTCGGGTTCGGTCTGGGCGTAGCAGCCGGTCACCAGAATCCTTGCCCCGGGATTGGCGCGGATGGCCTGCCGGATGGCCTGGCGCGATTGCATGGAGGCTTTCTGCGTGACGGTGCAGGTGTTGATGATGCAGATGTCCGCTGGCCTGTTTCCGCTATCAACGGTGTACCCCTGATGGGCCAGGGCCTGCTCCAGGGCTTCGGACTCAAATTGATTGACCTTGCAGCCCAGGGTTTTTATGGTAAACGTTGTCATTGGGACCGGATGAAATTGACGGCGTTTTCAAGAATGCGGATCCCAGGGGTCATGCCTGGTGCGGCGGTCAGGCCGTTTCGGCGGTTCATCTCCCGGCTCCGGGTCCAGTCCGGGTGATTGGTGAAATGGTGGTAGGCTTCAGGGTGCGGCATGAGGCCGAATATCCGGCCGGTGGGATCGCAAATCCCTGCGATATCCTGAACAGAGCCATTGGGGTTATGGGGAAAAGCGCCGGCTGCAGGCTCTCCGTCCGGCAGGCGGTAGCGCAGGGCGACCTGATGATTTTCTTCCAGACGGCTGATGACGGCAGGCGCTGCATAGAATTTTCCCTCGCCGTGCCGGACCGGAAGTTCAAACCCGTCCATTCCCTTTGTAAACACGCAAGGGGATGCGGGATCCGCCTTGAGGCGGACCCACTGGTCCCTGAAATTGCCGCAGTCGTTGAAGGTAAGGGCAACCGACCGCTGTCCGTAATCCCCGTCGAAGCCGGGCAGAAGGCCAAGGTTCACCAGGGTCTGAAAACCGTTGCAGATCCCGATGACAAGATTCCCCTTTTCGATGAAATCCAGAAGCTGCCCGCCGATATGGGTTCGAAGGCGCACGGCGTGGATGACGCCCGCGCCGTGATCATCCCCCCAACTGAACCCCCCGCCGAAAACAAGGATCTGGCAGGAGTCCAGCCGGACGGAGCCATCCACCAGGGAATTGATGTGCACCCGGGCGGGACTTGCGCCGGCAAGCGCGAAGGCATGCGCGGTTTCAAGGTCGCAGTTGAGCCCGTAGCCGGTTTGAATCAGAACATTCACTTTGCTCATATCAGCGCTCCAAAAGGCTTTTTCCAGGCGGCCTTCAATTCGGTGATCGAAACACGCAGCAGCGGGCCTCCGGATACCCCCCGGATATCCAGGCCGCCGGCTTCATCCGTGGTCTGCCCGATGCGGGCAAGGGGTTGCCCTGCCATCAGCGATTCAAATGCTTCGGCGTTGTCCCCGGATACGGTGACGATGAAACGACCCGCGGATTCCGAAAAAAGGGCCTGATCGTCTCTCAAGGAGTCTTCAGCCGGCAGACGGGACAGGTCAACGTGCATGCCGAGACCGCCCGCCATTGCGGTCATTGCCAGGTGAATCCCCAGACCCCCGCTGTAAACGCCGTGGCAGGAAGCAACCAGGCGGTTTTCAATGGCGGCGGAAAGCGCCCGGTACATGGGAAGAAACCGCTCCGGAAACACCTGCGGGACATTCAGACCCGTATATCCCAAATGATCGTAATATTCGGAGCCGCCCAGCTCGTTTCGCGTTTCCCCCAGAACATAGACAGGGTCGCCCGGGGCCTTGGGGTCCAGGGTCACGCACCGGGTGATGTCCGCAACAATGGAGCTTGCTGAAAACTGCAAGGTTGCAGGGGCCGAAACCTTGTGGGTTTCGCCGTAATTTCCGGCAAGATGCCCGTCCACATACATGCTGTCCTTTCCTGAAAGGAGCGGGATTTCGTAAGATAGACAGATTTCCTTCAAGGCAAGGCAGGCGCGGACAAGCTGGGCCGCCTTCAACCGGCCGTCCGGGTTGTTCACCGGGTGGTACTGGATGCTGGGCCAGCAGAAATTATCCACCCCGCCGATCTGGTCCATGTCCCCGCCAACGGAAATAATCCTTCGAACCGCCTCGTCAATGGCGCAGGCCGTCATGGCGTGGGCGTCGATCTTTGAATACAGGGGAAGAAGGGCCTGGGTGAAGGCGATGCCGCGTTCGGATGTCAGCACCGGGCGGATGACGGACGCATCGCCGCCGATATCCCGGTCCTTTCCCACAAGGGGTTTGACAACGCTTGATCCCTGCACTTCGTGGTCATACTGGCGGGTGATCCATTCCTTGGAACAGAGATTGGGCCGGGACAGCATGTCCAGAAGCAGGCGGCAATGGTTGCCGGGCGCTTTCAGGACCGGTTCAAAGAGCCCCCGGGTTTCAGGGCTCTGCCAGTCGGCATCGAATTCCCACTGGGGAAAACCCGAGGACGGAAGGTCCAGGTCGATCCAGGCGCAGGTTTTGCCCGCATAGGTGATATGGAGTTTGCCGGAATCGGTATATTCCCCGATCACGGTGCTTTCCACTGCATGTTTACGGGAAAGGGCCATGAATGCGTCCAGATGATCGGGCTTGACGGCAAGGGTCATGCGTTCCTGGGATTCGGAAATCCAGATTTCCCACTGGTCGAGTCCCTCGTATTTGAGCGGGACTTTCTCAAGCGCGATGGCGCATCCGTTGGAAAACCGCGCGGATTCGCCGATGGAGGAGGAAAGCCCGCCGCCCCCGTTATCCGTAATGAACTGAATCAGGCCCGAATCCCGAGCTTCCAGCAGAAAATCGTGCATTTTTTTCTGGGTATAGGGATCGCCGATCTGAACGTGCCCTGCCGGGGTATGCTCCGAAAAGACTTCCGAAGATGCCGTTACGCCGTGAATGCCGTCTTTTCCCACCCTGCCGCCGCACATGATGACAAGGTCGCCCGGCGAGGTTGTTTTCGCTTCCGCGGGCTTCCCGTCGATCCTGGCGGGCATGATGCCGAGGGCAGTAACAAAAACCAGGCATTTTCCCATATACCCCGGATGAAACAGGGTCTGGCCGAAAGTGGTGGGAATGCCGCTTTTGTTCCCGCCGTCCCGGACTCCTTCGATGATGCCGTCCAGAAGCCTTCTGGGATGCAGCCTGGGTTTCAGATTTCCCGCATAATCCCTTGGCCCCACGCAGAACCCGTAGCTTCCCATGATCAGGCGGGCGCCCTTTCCCGTGCCCATCGGGTCGCGGTATACGCCCACGATTCCGGTGATGGCCCCGCCGTATGCTTCCATGTTGGAGGGCGAGTTATGGGTTTCGCCCGTGATGACATAATAATGGTCGTCATCAAAACGGGCGGCGCCCGCATTGTCCCAGAGAACCGATATGACCCAGGGCTTGCGGGCTTTCAGCGCCAGGGTCGGGGATTCAATGCAGGTCTTGAACAAATTGTCGACAATCACGCTCTGGCCGGTGTCCAGGTTGCGGTACCGGAACAGGCCCCTGAACGTATTGTGGTTGCAATGGTCGCTTCTGGCCTGGGAAAGGTATTCCAGCTCGATGTCGGTGGGATCGGAAAGCCCCCATCGGGCGCGGTCCTTGCGCACTTTCTGATCAAAGAAATATCCGCGGATGATGGGAATGTCGCTGGAATTCAGCGCCAGGTTCCGGGCCAGGCTGACGGCCGCAAGGTTCCGGTCGCTGTCCACGGGAATGGCGGAGACTGCCGGGCTGTGGTTGAGCTGAACCTTGGGGATCATCTTGCCAACGCCGTCAACCGGGTTCCAGCCGGATCTGGAATAAATCCGCCACTGCTGGATGATGTCGTTTGCCAGAAGCTCTCCGGCAAGGGTATTAACCTGCGCATCCGATAGATCTTTAGCCTGAATGCAGTAGCGTTTCGATGTGTAGATCGCCTCCCCGGGTTTCAGCTTTATTCCCAGAACATCTTCAACCGCCTCGATGGCCGTACTGCCCGCATTGTCCTTGACACCGGGCCGGAATCCCACCCAGATGCACCAGTCAAAATCAAGGGGAAGGGGGGTAAAGGCGGAGATCTGGGTCACGGGATTGGTAAAAATCTCGGTCTGAACCTGGATACGCTGATCGGTTGTCAGCGCCGCATCGATCGTGACCACCTGAACGGTTCGGACGGCATCCAGGCAAATGCCGAAATAGTTCATTGCCTTGCTGCGGATCCCCTGGCCTTCGGCGTCAAACAAACCCGGGTTTAGCGTGATCTCAAGTCGGTGGGGCATGCCGGAAACCTCTTTGTTGTTATCCCGTGAAGAAAATTCGGGTGATATCATTGTAAAACACGAGAATCATCAACAGGACCAGCGCGGCAATGCCGGCCTGCTGGGCCAGCTCCCGGACGCGGATGCTGATGGGGCGCCGGATGACCGCTTCGATCAAAAAAAAGAACAAATGCCCGCCGTCCAGCACGGGGATGGGCAGAAAATTGAGAATGCCGAGATTGATGCTGAGAAGGGCAATGAAAAATATCAGGCTGGCCGCGCCTTCCTTGGCCTGCTGTCCGGCCATCTGCGCGATCATGATGGGGCCACCCAGGGTTTTGGTGGATACGGTTCCCTGAATCAGTTTGACGACGCTCAGAACGGTCAGCTCCGCGATTTTATAGGTTTGAACCAGACTTTCCGACAAGGCTTCGGTTGCGGCAAGTTTCCGGATCCGGGAATCCCCGGAGGACATCACGCCGATCACATACCGGTCCACGGATTCTCCGAAAATATTTTTAGCGGCCTTGGGCTGGGGGGTCACCACGACATCCAGGGGCTTGTCCTGCCGGACAAGGGTCAGGGTCAGCGCCCGCCCCTTGCTGGCGGCGATCATATCAGCCATCTCCTCCCAGTTGTCGATGGCCCGCCCATCAATGGCCGCGACCCTGTCGTTCGGCTGAATGCCGGCTTGAGCGGCCGGCGATCCGGTGTCGATTTTTCCGATAACCGGATTCAGGATGGGAATGCCGGTAATGAGAAAAAGCCCGAAAAAAATGACCACCGCCAGCACGAGATTGGAAAAAGGGCCGGCGGCGACAATCAGAAAGCGCTTTAAAAGCGGCTTGTGATTGAACGACAGGGGGATTTCCTCGGGCAGAATTTCGGCATCGGGTTCATCGCCGACCATCTTGACGTAGCCGCCCAGGGGAATCGCCGAAAGCCGGTAATCCGTGATGCCGACGGTCTTTCCGGCGATGCGCGGCCCGAAGCCGAGGGAAAATTTCAGAACGCCCACGCCAAAAAGCCTTGCCACCAGAAAATGACCGAACTCATGCACCAGAATCAGGACGCTGAGCACAATGATGAATGAAAATATATTGGTTGTCATAATGATTTTTTAAAGTGCAGTCCTCTCATTTGTGTAATTTTTCAACTGCCCGGGTTGCGGCGGCCCTTGCCCGGATATCCGAGCTGAGAATCTCTTCCAGGCCTGGGGATGGGCAGAGCGTGTGGCGGTCCATTGCGTCTTGTATGATACAGGGAATGTCGGAAAAGCCGATTTTCCCGTCCAGGAATGCCTGAACCGCAATTTCGTTGGATGCGTTCATCACGGCGGGCAGGGTGTCACCGGCATCGCAGGCCATGCAGGCAAGTTTGAGACAGGGAAATTTGTCCATGTCCGGGACTTCAAACGTCAGTGCCCCGATCCGGGGAAAATCCGGCAGGGCCTGTCCGAGCGGTAGCCGCTCCGGATAAGACAGCGCGTATGAAATGGCTGTTTTCATGTCCGGAATTCCCATCTGCGCCATGACCGATCCGTCCTGAAACGCTACCATGGAATGTATCACACTTTGGGGATGAATGACAACATCGATCCTGTTTCGGGGAAGCCCGAACAAATGGTGCGCCTCGATCACCTCAAGTCCTTTGTTCATGAGGGTTGCGGAATCGATGCTGATTTTTCTTCCCATTTCCCAGTTGGGATGGGAAAGGGCATCGGAAACCGTGATGCCGGAAAATTCATTCATGGGTCTTGAGCGAAAGGGTCCTCCCGAGCAAGTCAGTATCAGTTTCTGGACGGCGCCGGTGTCGCTGCCCTGAAGGCACTGAAAAATCGCGCTGTGCTCGCTGTCTATGGGAAGAATTCGAATCTTTTGCTTTGCAGCAAGGGCCATCACCAGATCTCCGGCCATGACGAGGGTTTCCTTGTTGGCAAGGGCAATATCCTTGCCGGAGGAGATGGCATCCAGAACCGGGATCAGGCCTGCAGCCCCCACCATGGCGCCCACCACCAGATCGACGCCGCCAAGCGTCGCGGCGGCTTTTAGCCCGTCAGGACCGTAAAGGATGTGGGTTTTGTGTCCGGCCGGCAGCATCCGGGAAAGTGTCTGCGCAAGGGTTGCATCAAAGACAACCGCCATTTCCGGGCGAAATTTCTGGATCTGTTCAGAAAGAAGCGTGATGCTGGTTCTGGCTGCAAGCGCTTTGATACGGAACAGCTCCGGAAACTGTTTCGCAACGTGCAGGGTGTTTTGGCCGATGGAGCCCGTTGACCCGAGGATGCAAAGGGATTTCATGATATTCCATGGATGATTGGAAAGTTAGCAAAAAACGAATTCTTTGAAAATAAGCGCAACCGGAGCTGCGAACAGCAGCGCATCGATCCTGTCCAGCATGCCTCCGTGACCCGGCAATAACGCGCCAGAATCCTTGACCTGCACCGATCGTTTCAAGGCGGACTCATAAAGATCGCCGGTCTGTCCGGCCGCGCCGATAAAAAGAAACATGACCAAGCTCATCGCCCAGGGAAGCGACGGCAGAAATACGGCCTTGATGATGCCGCCCACCAGCAGGTTGGCGCAAAGACCGCCGATGGCGCCTTCAATGGTTTTATTGGGGCTGACCGACGGGCAGAGTTTGCGGCGCCCCAGATATGATCCCGCATAATAGGCCCCGATATCTCCGGCAAAAACAATTGCCAGCAGAAAAAAAATCCACAGAATGCCCTGACCCGTATTTCGGATGCGGATCAGGCCGGATATCAGGACCGGAATATACACCACTGCCTGAATCTGCATGGATGCCGCATTTACAATGGACGGGTCGGTTTTGTAACGGGGCAACAAGATGGCTGCGCAAAGCAGAAAATTGACTGTGACGGCGGCCAGAACAAAGGCTGCTGAATCGGCATATGCGGCCCAGAGGACGGCCAGCCCGGCGGTGTACCCCAAAACGGCCAGCGGCGGGTAAACGCCCCCGGCATTTTTGCCGAGAGCCATCTGGAAATATTCCCGAAGGGACAACAGGCATACCAGGGCGATCAGCAGTGCAAACATCAGGGGAGTGCCCCAGCCAAGCCAGAAAATCAGGAACGGAAGCGCCGTCAGGCCCGTTAACCAGCGTTTGGCGTGGGAGGAAAGGATCATGCGTTTCCGAATCTGCGATTTCGCTGCTGATAGTCTTTCAGGATATCCAGATATTCATCCCGTGAAAAATCGGGCCACAGGGTCCGGGTGATGTGAAGCTCTGAATAGGCGATCTGCCAGAGAAGAAAATTGCTGATTCGCATTTCCCCGCTGGTACGAATCAAAAGATCCGGGTCCGGAAAGTCGCGGGTGTAAAGGTGAGCCGAAACGGTTTCTTCGGTAATGGACCGGGGGTCCAGGTTGCCGGCTCTGGATTTTTCCGCAAGAATCTGCGTCATGCGTACGATTTCCGCCCGGGCTCCGTAGCTAAGCGCCAGATTCAACACCATTCCCGGATTGTTCCGTGTGACCTCCATGGCATGGGAAAGCTCATCCTGCACATCCCGGGGGAGGCGCTCGATCTGGCCGATGGCATTCAGCCGGATGCCGTTTTCCATCATGACGGACTTTTCGGAGGCAAGAAATTTCTTTAAAAGAGACATCAGGGCGGACACTTCGATTGCGGAGCGCTGCCAGTTTTCCGTTGAAAATGCATACAGTGTCAACACGGGGATGCCGATTTCCCGGCTGGCGGTGACAATGGTCCGAACCGTCTCCGCCCCTTTTTCATGTCCGCGGATCCGGTTGAGCAGTCGCTGCTTGGCCCAGCGGCCGTTGCCGTCCATGATGATGGCGACATGGGCCGGCAGGCGCTCAGGGTCGATCCTTTTTTCGAGAGCGGTGACCGCAACCGGCGGCAGTTTAGAATTCAAGGATTTCCTTCTCTTTTTCGCCATAGACGGCGTCAACCATTTTAATGAAATCGTCCGTTATTTTCTGGATCTGGTCCTGGCCCCTGAACGCCTCGTCTTCGGAGATCTCTCCGTCTTTTTTCGATCCCTTGATCAGTTCGTTGGAATCCCTGCGGATGTTGCGGATGGCCACCTTGTGCTCTTCACTCATTTTATGGATGATCTTTACCAGGCTTTTGCGCCGGTCGGCGGTAAGCGGCGGGATGGAAATGCGGATCACTTTCCCGTCATTGGACGGCGTCAGCCCCAGGTCCGATTTCAGGATGGCTTTTTCTATTTCCTTGATGACCGATACATCCCAGGGCTGAATCGTGATGAGGCGGCTTTCCGGAACGGAAAGAGATGCCATCTGGCTGAGCTGTGTCAGCGTGCCGTAATAATCCACCCGGATACCGTCCAGGATGGACAGCGATGCCCGTCCGGTGCGAACCCGCTTAAAATCATTTTTCAATGCGGCCAGGGATTTGGTCATTGCATCTTTGGTTTCTTGACAGATGGATTCAATCATGGGGCTCCCCTTTTTTTGTCCGGTTTTCAGGTTTTGTCAGGAGTCGGAAAGACAGAAGATGTATCAGTTGCAGATCCGGGTTCCCACGTCGTCACCGCAGACAACCTTGCGGATGTTTCCCGGGCTGTGGAGGTTGAATACGGCCAGAGGAAGCTGGTTATCCATGGACAGCGAGATCGCCGTCATGTCCATGACTTTCAGTTGGCGTTCCAGAACCTCCATATAGCTGATCTTTTTGATAAACCGGGCGTCTTTGTTTTTGACCGGGTCCGCATCGTAGATGCCGTCCACCTTGGTTGCTTTCAAAAGAATTTCCGCGTGAATCTCCTGGGCCCGCAAGGCGGCGGCGGTATCGGTTGTGAAATACGGACTTCCGGTGCCGGCGGCAAAGATGACGGCCCGACCTTTTTCAAGGTGGCGGACCGCTCTTCGGACGATGAAGGGCTCCGCGACCTCATGCATGGATATGGCGGTCTGGACCCTTGTCTGGACGCCCTTTCGTTCCAGGGCATCCTGAAGGGCGATACTGTTGATAACGGTGGCCAGCATCCCCATGTGGTCGGCGGAAGTGCGGTCCATGCCGAAGGAGCTGGCGGCGATTCCCCGGAAAATATTGCCGCCGCCGACCACGATAGCCACCTGAACGCCGATGTCGATGACGGACCGGATTTCATCCGCCACGTATTTGATCATGTCCGGATCAATGCCGAAGCCCTGATTTCCCATCAGGGCCTCGCCACTCAGCTTGAGAAGGATTCGCTTGTAGAGCGGTTGTTTCAAGGCGTCATTCTCCTACCTGGAATCTGACAAAACGTTTGATGGTGATGTTTTCGCCGATTTTGGCAATCTGTTCGTGTATCAAATCGGCAATCGTGATATTGGGGTCGCGGACATATCCCTGGTTGAGCAGGCAGCTTTCTTTATAGAATTTGCTCAGCTTGCCCTCTGCAATCTTATCGATCATTTGCTCGGGTTTGCCCATGGCCCGAACCTGGTCCCGGTAAATCTCCATTTCCTTTTCAACGACTTCCGCGGGAACATCCTCCTGGGAAATGGAAACGGGATTGGTGGCTGCAATGTGCATGGCGATATTTCTGGCAAACTGGACGAAGTCTTCATTCTTGGCGACAAAATCGGTTTCACAGTTGACTTCCACCATGACGCCGAGTTTGCCGCCGGTATGAATATAGGTCTGAATGGTTCCCTCGGACATGGCCCTGCCGGCCCTTTTTGCCGCGGTCGCCAGGCCTTTTTTTCTGAGAAAATCGATGGCCTTGTTGATATCGCCATCGCTTTGTTTCAGCGCTTCCTTGCAATCCATCATTCCGGCTGCGGTTTTGTCCCGCAGTTCTTTAACAGTTGCTGCACTTATGGTGGTCATAATGATTCTTCTCCCGTCTTATTTGCTGAATCCCCAAAAAGGGACGTCACTTTTAATTTCAATCCGAACAGCATCATATTTCGCTGTCGTCGGCTTCTTCTTCGTCTTCAATCGGGTCGTATTTCGAGGACGCCTTCTTGATGATTTCAATTACTGGACCATCCGCGCCGTCTGAAATCACCTTGCGTTCGCCGGTTTTCAAATCAAAGCCGGCCGCGCTGATCTCGGATTCATCAATGGCCTTGTCCGAATCAGCCTGCTTTTTCTCGGCATAGCGCTGCTGGCCTTCGATGCAGGCATCGGCGATTTTGGAAGTGAGCAGACGAATGGAACGAATGGCGTCATCGTTTCCCGGTATCAGATAATCTATCTCGTCCGGGTCGCAGTTGGTATCCGCGATTGCGATGATGGGGATTCGAAGCCTGCGTCCTTCGCGGACGGCGATGGCCTCATTCTTGGAGTCCACGATAAAGATCGCACCCGGCAGACGGGTCATGGTGCGGATGCCTCCCAGAATGCTGTCCAGCTTTACTCGCTCTTTTCCGAGCTGCTGACGCTCTTTTTTGGGATAGAGATTGATGGATCCGTCTGTCTCAATGGTGTTCAAGGTGTTCAGCCGGTCGATGCTTTTTTTGATTGTTTGGAAATTGGTCAGCATGCCGCCCAGCCACCGGTTTTGAATATAATACATCTCACATCGGTTGGCTTCTTCAAGAATGGTTTCCTTGGCCTGTTTCTTGGTGCCGACAAAGAGGACCGATTTGCCGTTGGCGACCGTATCCACGACAAAATCATAAACATCTCTGAACATTCGGACGGTTTTTTGCAGGTCAATGATATAGATTCCGTTTCTTGCGCCAAAGATAAAGGGTTTCATCTTCGGGTTCCAGCGTTTGGTCTGATGACCAAAATGAACTCCGGCTTCCAGAAGTTCTTTCATTGTAACATAAGCCATTTTGTTTCTCCTTTTTTGGTTTTGCCTCCGTTCTCCTCAGCCCGGATTTCCACTTTCCGCGAAAGCACCGGAAATTCGGTCAGAGAACGTGCGAATTATTTTAAATCTTCTTTTTGTACCAAATTATTTCTTTTTTCACAATTAAAAACTGATGAATTCGTAAAAAGTTCGCCGGTAAAAAGTCATCAGTTTTTATGCATCACAACGACGCGATCGTGTCCGGCATAGTCTTTTACGATTTGAAAAGAATGGTAGCGGCCGCTTTGCTGAATCAGCGCGATCACGGCTTTCTTTTGATTAAAGCCCATTTCAAGAAGAAGCGCTCCCCGGGGTTTCAGCAACGGATGCGCTGAAAATATGATCTGCCGGATGGCATGAAGCCCGTCGGATCGGCCGTCCAGAGCCAGCATCGGTTCAAATCCGCAGACTTCCGGTTGAAGGCCGGGAATGTCGCCGGAAGGAATATAGGGCGGATTTGAAACAATCATGTCAAAAAAAGGCGCGTCCAGTGAAAACGGATCCAGCCAGTTGCCGGCGATAAACTGAACGGAGCCGTCCAAATGATGGTGCCTGGCATTTTTTCGGGCCAATTGAAGGGCGTTTGGCGAAATATCCGTTGCAATGTATCGGTATGCTGGCCGCTCGGATGCCAGGGCAAGGACAATGGCGCCGGAGCCTGTGCCCAGCTCCAGAGCTCGACCTGCAGCAGCGGGAGCGTCCGCGGGCCCGATGCAGCTTAATGCGGCCTCCACAAGGGTTTCGGTATCCGGCCGGGGGATGAGAACATCCGGGGTGACATCAAGCTCCAGAGACCAGAATTCTTTTTTGCCGGTGATATAGGCGACCGGTTCCCGGTTGATACGCCGTTTGATCAGGGACTTGAATCCGGAGAGTTCACTCTGTAGCAGGGGCTGGTCGAATCTGAGGTATAAATCAATCCGTTTCAGGTTCAGGACGGTGGCAAGAAGAATTTCGGCAGTGGCCCTGGGGCTGTCAATGCCGTAAGACGTGAAATATCCCGTCGCCCATTTGATGAGACTCAGGATGGTCCACTCAACTTCCCTGGGGACGGGAGGATTCTGCATTCTGTAGGGCCTGGGCCTGATAATATGCGGTCAACTGGTCGATGATCTCATCGATGTCGCCTTGAAGAACGGCATCCAGTTTATAGAGTGTCAGCCCGATGCGGTGATCCGTCATGCGGCCCTGCGGAAAATTATAGGTGCGGATTCTGCCGCTTCTATCCCCGGTTCCCACCTGGCTTTTACGATCCAGGGAGCGTTTTTCATCCTGTTCGCTGACCATTTTATCCAAAAGCCTGGCCCTTAATACGGTCAGGGCCTTGGCTTTATTTTTCCACTGGGATTTTTCGTCCTGGCAGATGACCACAAGACCGGTTGGCAGATGGGTAACGCGGACTGCGGAATCGGTGGTATTGACGGACTGTCCGCCGGGGCCGGAGGAGCGGAATACATCAAATTTGATTTCCGCGGGATCGATGTGGACTTCGACTTCCTCCGCCTCCGGAAGCACGGCGACAGTAACCGCCGAGGTATGGATGCGGCCCTGCGTTTCGGTAGTGGGAACCCTTTGAACCCGATGGGTGCCGCTTTCATATTTAAATGCGCTGTATGCGCCGCTGCCATGAACCATTGCAACGATTTCCTTCAAGCCGCCGACTCCCGTTGTGTGCTGGGTCATCACCTCGACTTTCCAGTTGCGCCTTTCAGCATACCGGCAATACATGCGAAACAGATCTCCGGCGAATAGACCGGCCTCTTCGCCGCCGGTCCCGGCCCGGATCTCCAGAATGATATTTTTGTCGTCATTGGGGTTTTTGGGGACAAGAAGTCGCTTGATCTGCAGATCAAGCTGATCTTTTTCGCGGTTCAGCTTCTCGATTTCATCGCGGGCCATTTCCTTGATGTCCGGATCGCTGTCATTGAGCATCTCATGGCTGTTTTCAAGATCGGCGAGAGTCTGCTTGTATTCGCGGTAAGCCGCAACCACCTTGTTCAGGTCTGCGTGCTCTTGGGCGTATTTCTGGTAGCGTTCTCGATTCTGTACGGTTTTCGGGTCTGATAAAAGTTTTTCGACCTCCAGAAATCGTTTTTCAACACCATTTAATTTGTCAAACATAACATGTCAGACCAAGGGTCAATGGCAATAAATGTCGGGGGGCGTGATCCGCCCCCTGCCTTTTAGCCGTTGGCCTTGGGCCTTTATTTTTGGAATTTCGCGTATTTTTTGCGGAAACGTTCGATCCGGCCGGCCGTATCCACCAGTTTTTGTTTTCCGGTAAAAAACGGATGGCATTTGGAACAGATTTCCACAT
>JBBIPX010000037.1:0-25702 GCA_037442625.1 Desulfobacteraceae bacterium | reverse complement strand
ACCAGTTTTTGTTTTCCGGTAAAAAACGGATGGCATTTGGAACAGATTTCCACATTGATTTCCGGCTTTGTGGAACCCACTTGAAAAGTATTGCCGCAGGCGCATTTGATGACCGTTTCCGCATAAGGCGGATGAATTGTCGCTTTCATTACTCTGGTGAACTCCCTGTCTTTGTTGTTGGTGGCATTTTCCGAATCAGGCATTCATGGAATTTAAAAAGTCTTTATTATTCTTTGTTCCGCTCATTTTTTCAAGTAAAAATTCAAGGCTGTCGACGGGATTCAAGGATGAGAGGAGTTTTCGCAGAATCCAGACCCGGTTGAGCGTTTCGTCATCCAGAAGGAGTTCTTCCTTCCGCGTGCCGGATTTCTTGATATCGATTGCCGGGAATACCCGTTTGTCGGCAAGCCTTCTATCCAGTTGAATTTCCATATTGCCGGTACCCTTGAATTCTTCAAAAATGACTTCATCCATCCGGCTTCCGGTGTCGATCAGGGCCGTGGCGATGATGGTCAGACTGCCGCCTTCCTCGATGTTGCGGGCGGCTCCGAAAAACCGCTTGGGCCGCTGAAGTGCGTTGGAGTCCACGCCGCCGGACAGAATTTTACCGCTGGGCGGCATCACTGCGTTATAGGCGCGGGCAAGCCGGGTGACGCTGTCCAGAAGTATAACCACGTCTTTTTTATGTTCAACCAGTCGCTTGGCTTTTTCGATGACCATTTCCGCAACCTGGACATGGCGTTCCGCCGGCTCGTCAAAGGTGGAGCTGATGACCTCGGCATTGACCGATCGTTCCATGTCGGTAACTTCTTCGGGTCGCTCATCAATAAGAAGCACAAAGGGAATGACATCCTTGTGACTGCTGATAATGCTGTTGGCGATGTTCTGCATCAGCATGGTCTTACCCGAACGCGGCGGAGAAACGATCAGCCCTCTTTGCCCGAATCCGATGGGAATCATCAGGTCCATGATCCGCGTGGAATAATTGTCCGGAGCGCTTTCGATATTCATTTTCCGGTTGGGATACAAGGGGGTGAGGTTGTCGAAGAGGATTTTGTCGCGCGCCACTTCCGGGTCTTCGTAATTGACGGCTTCGACTTTGAGAAGTGCGAAATACCGTTCTGTTTCCTTGGGCTGGCGGATTTGTCCGGAGACGGTGTCGCCGGTTCTCAGGTTAAATCGGCGGATCTGAGAAGGGGAAACGTAAATATCGTCCGGTCCTGGAAGGTAGTTGTAGTTGGGTGCCCGCAGAAAGCCGAATCCATCCGGAAGAATTTCAAGGGTTCCTTCACCATAAATCTGACCATTTTTTTCAAACTGGGTCTGAAGCAGGGCAAAGATGAGTTCCTGTTTTCGCAGGCCCGCGGCCCCGTGAATGTTATAGTCTTTGGCCATCTGGGCCAATTCACTGATTTTTTTGTCTTTAAGTTCGGCTATGTTCATTAATGCAATACCCCGTTGTTTTCTTGCCCGCCGGTCATTTCAGTTTTTGCTGTGTTGTACTGGGGGTTAAAAGTGGAAACTGATCAAAACGATTCACATTCTTGTGCGTCCAGGAAAAGACGGCACGAAAAATTGGGAACGAGAATAAAAAATTATTGTTCCGGACCATCGTTCAGATATCAGACGCGAATGTGTGAACGGGCGAACGATGATTCGATATTTTGCTGGATATGGAGGAATAAAGGAATTTCAGAGATTTTATGATTGAAGATTTGGTTTAGGTATTCACTCCAAATGGCGGACCTTATGCCTTTATGGTCCATAATTATATCATGATAACAATGAAGTCAAGAAATTTGTTAGACAGAAGTCATCGCCTCCAGGACTTCTATCCCTTGATAAACAGCATGTCCATATAAAACCGGGTGATGGGATCTAAAGAATCCGGTTCGTGCGCGCTGTCCTGATTTCTGGCGGCTATTTCCTTTCGGATTTTTCCGGCCAGAACTTTTCCAAGCTCCACCCCGAACTGATCAAACGGATTGATGCCCCAGATAAAGGCCTCAAAAACGGTTCTGGCTTCATAAAACGACAAGAGTTTGCCGACGCTTTCCGGGGAAAGATCCTGTAAGATCACCGTGGATGAGGGGCGATTTCCGGGAAAGCAACGGGCCGGATCCGCATCCTCTTTTCCGGCGGCAAGGGCCATGGGCTGGGACAGCAGGTTTGCCCAGAGTTCCTGATGGTTGGTGACTCCCTTGGACAGGGTCCGGTATTGCGGGAACTGCGGATGGACAACGCCGATGAATTCGATCGGAAAAGCCTTTCCCTGGTGGGCGAGCTGAAAAAATGAATGCTGGGCGTTGGTGCCGGGTTCACCGAAAATGATGGTTCCGCAGGGCTCTTCCAGAAAAAAACCTTCGGTATTGACCATTTTGCCGTTGCTTTCCATGTTGAGCTGCTGAACATGCGGCGCCAGTTTGGCCAGGGGGGCTGCATAGGGAATGACGGCCTGAGCCGGATATTTTAAAAAATTGTTGTTCCAGATGGCGATCAGCGCGGCCACAAGCGGCATGTTTTTCGGAATCGGGGAATGAAGGGCATGGGAATCCATGGCTTCAGCCCCTTTCAGGAAGCGCTCGAAATTCTCATACCCGAGATACAGGCTCAAGGGCACGGCGCCGACAGCGGAGGTGACGCTGTATCTACCGCCGATGAAATCAAACATGTTAAAGGAATGAAGCACGGGATTGGCGGGGCTGTCCCCCGGACTTCCCTTGCTGGTTACCGTTACAATATGTTTTGAGGGGTCAATTCCTTTTTCAGCCATGAACGCCCGGGCCAGGCCTTCGTTGGACAAAGTTTCCGCCGTTGTATAGCTTTTTGAGATGATCAGCCACAGCGTGGCTTCAAGGTCGATTTCTCTGACGATAGACCCAAAATTGTGAATGTCCACATTCGACAGATAATAAAGATCAATGCCGCGGTCTGCGTACGATTTTAGTGCTGTTGAAACGAATTCCGTTCCCAGATAGGAACCGCCGATGCCGATCACCACGACATGACGGAAGCGCCTGCCCGTGGATCCGCGGAGGGTTCCGCCATGAACCTTTTCGCAAAAAGCCTTGACCCGGCGGTTCACTTCTCTCAGCTCAAAAAGGATATCCTTTCCGTCAAGGTAAAGGGAGGGGCTTGAAAAATCACGGGTTGCCGTATGCAGCGCGGCGCGGTTTTCCGTTACGTTCAGCTTTTCGCCCTTTGTCATTGCAGCGAAAGTTTCCAGAACCCCGCGGGTTCCGGCGAGCTCAAAAAGAAGCTTCAGGGTGACGGCATCAATCCGCTGCCGCGAAAAATCGAAAAATATGTCCGCGGCGGTCAGGGAAAATGCGCTTAAACGGTCAGGCGCTGCGATAAGATGCTTCAGATGGTTTTGCGGCTGACCCATCGCCGCTGCCCGGGCCGCGAGCTTTTTCCATGATTCTTCCGAATAAATGCTTTGTGAAGTCATCCCGTCTCCTTGTTATTCGTATCAACTGGTTTCCGGCGCCTGTTCGGATCCCGATCCCGGATTTGCCGGAATGGCGGTATTTTTTATGCATTTCCGTTCGTGGCGGTTCCTGCTTTTAAAAGCTTTTTCATGGTAAGTTCATGGTCAGTTCAAGGCTTTGAATAATACTGCCTGTACCAGGCGATGAACCGTTCGATTCCGGTTTCAAGCGGCGTCTGGGGCTTGAACCCCGCATCCGCAATCAGATCGTCGATATCTGCATAGGTCGATACCACGTCTCCGGGCTGAAGATCCATATAGGTTTTGCGGGCGGTCTTTCCGAGCGCCTTTTCAATGATTTCGATAAATGTGGACAGTTCCACCGGATTGTTGTTCCCGATGTTGTAGACCCTGTAGGGAGCATAGGATGTTCCGGGATCCGGGCGGTCTCCTGCCCAGGAAGGATTGGGCTCGGGGAGCTTTCCCATGATCCGGAAGACGCCTTCGATGATATCGTCGATATAGGTAAAATCCCGATTCATTTTGCCGTGATTAAAGACCTGAATGGGCTTGTCATCCAGTATCGCCCGGACAAACAGAAACAAGGCCATATCGGGTCTTCCCCAGGGGCCGTAGACCGTGAAAAACCTCAAGCCCGTGCAGTGCATGTTATAAAGGTGGCTGTAAGTGTGCGCCATCAGCTCGTTGGCCTTTTTGGTGGCGGCATAAAGCGACACCGGATGGTCCACGTTGTGATGCACCGAAAACGGCATCAGCGTGTTTGCCCCGTATACGGAACTGGAAGAGGCGAACACGAAATGCTTGACCTGATTGTACCGGCAGCATTCCAGAAGATTCACAAAGCCGACGATATTGGAATCCACATATGCATGGGGGTTGGTCAGGGAATACCGGACGCCGGCCTGGGCAGCCAGATTCACCACCACGTCGAAGGGCTGGTGCTTCTTGAAAACGGATTCCAGCCCGGCGCGATCCGAAAGGTCATCCTGATGAAACGAAAACTTGTCAAAATCAAGCAATTGATCCAGTCTGGATTGTTTGAGCGTGACATCATAATAGGGGTTCATATTGTCGATTCCTGCGACATGGCAACCCATCTTCAGCAGCCGAAGCGAGAGGTGATAACCGATAAAGCCGGCAGCGCCGGTGACCAGCACGTTTTGAAAATTCAAATTCATAGCAGTCCTTTAATTATTTTTCGGCATCCACAAGCCCTTTGACAAACCACCGCTGCATGAAGATGACGACCAGAACCGGCGGCAGCATGACCAGAAGGGCGCCGGCCAGGGCCACATTCCAGGTGGGAAGGTCTTCCATCTGAGGGAGCAGGCGTTTCAACCCGATAACGGCAGTGGACATCTTCGGGTCGGTGGTGATCAAAAGAGGCCAGAGATACTGGTTCCAGCCGTAAACGAAATCGATGACAATCAGAGCGGCGATATTGGTTGTGGAAAGCGGGAGCAGAATTTTTGTAAAGAATTTCATGGGCGAGGCGCCGTCGATTTTGGCAGCCTCGCAGAGTTCTTCCGGAACGGTCAGGAAAAACTGTCGAAACAGAAACGTGGCGGTGGCTGAGGCGACCAGGGGGAGAATGAGGCCGGCATAACTGTCCAGAAGACTGAGCTCTATGGAGATGTGAAAGCGGCTCCCCGTGAAAAATCCGATAAGCGCATCCACATGAAAAATCTCCAGGACCCGCTGAATCGGGCTGAAAATATTGGCGGTTACCTCGTAAGTGGGCAGGATCCGGACCTCCACCGGCAGCATCAGGGTGCAGAAAACCGATACAAATGCGATCTTTCGGAATCGGAAATCAAAATAGACAATGGCAAAAGCCGCCAGCATGGAAACGGATATCTTTCCGATGGTAATCCCTGCCGCCATGACAAAGGAATTCCACATCTGGATGCCCAAATTGCCCTTGATCCATGCGGTTTTCAGGTTGACCAGAAGCTGATCGCCGGGGATCAGGGGCATGGGGATTCTGGAAACTTCCTCAAGCGGCAGTGTCGCCGCAATAAAGGTGTAGAAAATAGGAAATCCGACAATGCCGATTCCCAGAATCAGCAGGGTATAGGTCATTAAATCCAGCCAGGGCGTTTTTTCAACCATTTGACTTATCCCGTGTACTGCACCTTTTTTTCAACATATTTGAACTGCAGGACCGTGAGGACAATGATCACGATCATCAGAACAACCGACTGGGCCGCGGACGATCCCAGATCAAGCCCCACAAAGCCATCCTTGTAAACCTTGTAGACCATGGTCAGGGTGGCGCCCCCGGGTCCTCCCTGGGTGACCGTATGGATGATGCCGAAGGTTTCGAAAAAAGCATACACCACGTTCATGACCAGCAGAAAAAACAGGGTGGGGGACAGCAGGGGAAAGGTGATCACCCAGAACCGCCGCAGGGGACTGGCGCCGTCAATGGCTGCGGCCTCGATAAGGGATTTGGGTATGGACTGAAGCCCGGCGATGAAAAAAACAAAATTATAGCTGATCTGCTTCCAGGCGCTGGCGATGACCACCAGAAACAGCGCATCGTTTCCGTCCAGTACCGGGTTCCAGTGAATGCCGAACCATTGCATGACCGAATAGGATAACACGCCGTAAGAAGGGTGAAACAGGAACATCCACACAATTCCGGAGACGGCGGGGGCAATGGCATAAGGCCAGATCAGAAAAGTCCGGATAACCGTTTTGGCCCTTAATGCCCGGTTGGCCATGGCAGCTACCAGGAGCCCGGATAAAATCGACAGAATGGCGGTTGAAAAACTGAAAAAAAAAGTAATGCCGATGGAATTCCAGTAATGATGGTCTTGAAACAGCCGGCTGAAGTTTTCCAGCCATACAAACTGAGTTTTTACGCCAAAAGGATCACTCAGCATGAAAGACTGGAAAAGCGCCTGAGCCGCCGGCCAGTAAAAAAATGTCAAAATGACAAGGGTCTGTGGCAGAATCAGCAAGTAAGGCAGGTAGTTGCTGGAAAAGAAAGAACGTTTCAGCATGGATATGCGCGGTCACCTTTTTGAGGATCAGTGCCAAGGCAGGAAAAGATGGAAATCAGACTGAAGGCCTATGGTACTTGTAATATCCATCAGCCTTCAGTCTTCAGCCTAACCCCCTGAGTTATTTACTGCGGTTTTCAAACTGTCGCAGGAGCTGATTCCCTCGGCTGACTGCGTCATCCATTGCCTGTTTGGCTGTTTTTTTGCCCTGCCAGAGCATTTCCAGTTCTTCGTTCATGACATCGCGGATCTGGGAAAAGCTTCCCAGCCGGATTCCCCGTGAATTCACGGTCGGGTCCTTACGCATCAACTGAAGAATCCCCACTTCCTGAAAGGGTTCTTTCTGATAGTAGCCGTCCGCCTTCAGTTTGTGGTAGGCCTGCAGGGTAATGGGCAAATAACCGGTTTCCTTGTGCCAGAGAATCTGCGAATCCTCGTTACCCATAAAAGCCAGAAAATCGGCAACTCCCTGATAATCTTGCTTGGGATGGCCTTTTAAGACCCACAGGGAGGCACCACCGATGATGCTGTTCTGGGGCTCTTTCATGGAAGCTTCAACCGGAAGCGGGGCTGCATCCCATTCGAATTTGGCAGTTTTCATGGCGCCGATGGCGCCGATACTGTCCATCAAAATAGCGCATTTCCCGGAGAGGAATGCAGATTCCGGGCCTTTGTATTCCCGTTCTTCATAAACAAAACGTTTGTCATTCATCCATGTCTTCAGCCGTTCCATATGGTGGACTACCATGGGGTTGTTGATGGTCAACTGGGTGTCCAGTCCGTCAAATCCATTGGCTTTGGTGGCTATGGGAATGTTTTGAATGGCGCTGTAGTTTTCAATCATGACCCAGGTTTGCCAGGCACTTGTCATGCCGTATTCGGCGCCGGAGTCCACCAGCTTTTTGGTGCATTCGCCCATTTCGTCCCAGGTTCTGGGGGGGGCGGTAATGCCTGCCTTCTTGAAAAGGTCTTTGTTGTAATACATGATCGGGGTCGAGGAATTAAACGGCATGGACTGCAGTTCGCCCTTTGAAGAGACATAATAGGAAAGAACCGGCTGGAGATAAGATTTCCAGTCGATCTTGTGACCCGTATCCTTCATGAGGTTGAAGACCGGATAAATGGCGTTTGAAAGCATCATGGTCTGTGTTCCGACTTCATAGACCTGAAGAATATGCGGCTGTTTCTTGGAACGGTAAGCGGCAATACCCGCATTCATGGTTTCATCATATGAGCCTTTGGCGGATGCGACGACATGAAATTTTGTCTGAGATTTGTTGAAAGCGTCCACGATTTTGTTGAGCGCAACTTCCCTTGGACCTGCCTGAGCATGCCAGAACTGAATCTCAACCGGGGCGGCCTTCGCATTCAACGCCGGAAATAATGTCAGAATCCCCATCGCCAGAAAACCTGCAAACAGTTTCAGTTTCATTTCAGCCCTCCTTAAAATTGAATGGATTATTTGGAAAAAATTGGCTGTAAATCTTGTCATGGATGCCTCACAAAACGCGGATCGCATTTATAAAGGCCTATAACGGCAATATCCGTTCGAGTCAAGATTAAATCTGAACAGTCTTCACCCTGCGGCCGGAAGGCGCATCCTTTGCAATTTGTAAAGAATGCTTGACTTGAACCCGGAAAACATGGTTTGAACTCCCATTCTTATCATTTCATTCATCGATTGGGACCGTATCATGTCAAATGTTATCCTGGAGCAGGTGGTTAAGCAGTTCGGAAAGGTGGAAGTCGTTCATGGCGTATCCCTGTGTATCGAAAGCCGGGAGTTCATTGTTCTGGTGGGCCCATCGGGGTGCGGGAAATCCACCATTCTTCGGATGGTTGCGGGACTGGAGAAAATCACTTCAGGCCTCATCCGCATCGGCGATCGCATTGTCAACGAGATTGCGCCGAAGGACAGGAATATCGCGATGGTATTTCAGAATTATGCCCTGTATCCGCACATGAACGTGATGGAGAACATGTCATTTGGATTGAAGCTCAAAAAAACGCCGCCCGGCGAGATCCGGTCTCGGGTCCTGGAAGCCGCGGAAATTCTGGGGCTGGAACAGTTGTTGTCAAGAAAGCCGTTTGAACTCTCCGGCGGACAGCGTCAGCGGGTGGCCATGGGAAGGGCCATTGTGCGAAAGCCGGCGGTATTTTTATTCGACGAGCCGCTTTCCAATCTGGATGCCAAGCTGCGGACACAGATGCGCGCGGAAATCAAACGGCTCCATCACAGGGTGCAGTCCACCATCGTTTATGTCACCCATGACCAGGTGGAGGCCATGACCCTTGCGGATCGCATCGTGGTGCTCCGGGACGGCTACATCGAACAGGTGGGAAAACCCATCGAACTCTTCCAGAAGCCCGTGAACACATTTGTTGCGGGCTTTATCGGAAGTCCTCCCATGAACCTGGTCCCCGCCCGCATGGTTAAAAACGACACGGGGTGGGGCCTGGACTTCAGCGGAAAATTTCAGGTTCCGGTGCCGGACAAGCCGCTGCTTCCCGGGAAAGCGTTTGATGACGGACAGCCGGTTGTCGTGGGGCTTCGCACGGAAGATCTGATGGTTGAAGATACCAATGGAGCGTTTCCGGAGACCTGGAAGATTAACGGCATTGTGGATGTGGTTGAACCGCTGGGCAATGAGTCCCATGTCCACATTCACTTTGACGGCGCATCGTTTATCGCGCGGTGTGACGGGAAGAAAACGATCCGGCTGGACGACAAGGTCCGGGTCGCCTTGAACCTTGATCAGATGCACATCTTTGATGCAGCCACAACCCTTGCCATCTACTGATATGCGGCAGTGGCGCGATCGTTTGATCCCGAATGCCGAAATGATAACTTCCCCCATTGGCAAAGGGGGATTGAGGGGGGATTTTGGATGCCTATTTTGACGCAACTGCATAAAACCCAGGCCCTGATTATCGGGGGCGGTGCAACCGGCACGGGAATTGCCCGGGATCTGGCGCTTCGGGGTGTCGCCTGCATTCTGGCCGAGCGCGCGGACATCAATGCCGGGGCCTCGGGAAGCAACCATGGTCTTTTGCACAGCGGGGCCAGGTATGTCCTGAATGATGCCATGACTTCGGTGGAATGCCGGGAGGAAAACCTGCTGCTAAAAAAACTGGCCGCCCACTGCGTGGAGGACACCGGCGGCATGTTCGTTGCCATTGAAGGGGATGACCCCTCCTATATCGCAAAATTTCCAGAATTGTGCGCCGGTTGCGGCATTCCCGTTGCGGCAATCGATCCCGAAACGGCCAAAGCGCTTGAACCCGAGCTCTCGGACCGGGTCATTGCCGCATATCTGACCCTGGATGCGTCAATTGATCCGTTCAAGCTTTCCCTGGAAAACATCTCCCATGCCAGGAAACTGGGCACAACCCTGCTCTGCCGTCACCGGGTGGCGGGATTCGAGATGGATCAGGGACGGATTTGCCGGGTGCGGCTGATTCATACGGAAAACGGCGCGGAAGTACTGGTTGAGGCCGATCAGGTCATCAATGCTTCCGGGGCCTGGGCAGCCGGGATCGCCGCCCTTGCCGGCGTATCCATTCCCATGGTGTATTCCAAAGGCTCGCTTCTGGTCACCTCCAGCCGGATCACCCGGCGGGTGATCAACCGGCTTCGGCCTCCCGGGGACGGGGATATCCTTGTGCCCGGGGGAACCGTATCCCTTCTGGGAACCACATCGGTTCAGATCGATGCGCCGGATCAGGCCCATCCCTCCATTGCCGAAATCGACCGGATCGTTGAGCAAGCCTCCCAAATGATTCCCGCCCTGGAATCCGCCCGCTATATCCGGGCCTATTCCGGCGTCAGACCCCTGATGGGAAGCCATGCCGAAGATGGCGGCCGTTCTCAAAGCCGGGGTTTTGCGGTACTGGACCACGAAAAAGACGGTCTCAAGAATTTTGTCACGATTTCCGGCGGCAAGCTGACGACTTACCGTCTCATGGCGGAAAAAGGCGCGGATCTGGTCTGCCATCGCCTGGGGGTGTCATCCCCTTGCATGACCCGGACCCAGCCCCTTCCCGCAAGCCCGGAATGCCGCTGGAGCGAGCCCGGACTGACGCCAAAACTCTGGCTGAAGGCACATGATGCCGAAGATATGCTGCTGTGCGAATGTGAAATGGTTCCAAAGAGCGCGGTGGAAGGCGTCATTTCCGCGATTCAGGCACAGCGCATCCAACCGGACCTCAGAGCCATTTCCCTTAGAAGCCGGATCGGAAAAGGCCCCTGCCAGGGAGCATTTTGCAGTCTGCGGGTTTCCGCTTATCTTCATGATCGGGACGCCGCGTATTCCGACCGCGAACTGACCTGTATCAGCGACTTTCTGCGGGAAAGGTGGAAAGGGCTACGCCCGGTTCTCTGGGGCGGACAGCTCATGCAGGCCGAACTTCAGGAAGCCCTGCAGTGCGGGCTGCTGAATCTGGAACTTAAACAAAGGAATTGATCCCGGATGTCCCAAATTATTTCCTGTGATCTGGTGGTGATCGGAGCCGGAATGACCGGCATGGCCGCATCGCTGTTTGCTGCCAATCGCGGGCTGAAAACCGTTCAGGTCGGCGTAACCGGCGAAATCATATTCGCCAGCGGCTTTCTGGATATTTTGGGAATCCATCCCATTTCAGAAAAAAAGTCCCGGCCGGACCCCTGGGCGGCAATTCATGCGCTGAAGCAGGATTGCCCCGATCATCCCTATTGCCGCCTGACCGTGGTTGAGATTCAATCCGCTCTGGATGAATATCTTGCCTTTACCGGAGGCTGCGGCGTTCCCCACTACTGGGAGAAAACGCATAACATTGAAATGATGACGCCTCAGGGAACACTTAAAATCACCGGGTGCGTTCCCTGGACCATGAAAAATGCGGTGCATGCCCTGAGGGAAAAGCCGCCGGGACTGATTTTGGATATCCTGGGCCTGAAGGGATTCAGTGCGCATCAGATCGTGGACAACCTGAAGGAAACCTGGCCGGATCTTCACTCGGCTCGGATCGCTTTTCCGGATACCGCGCATCTTGGAGAAATCTATCCCGAATACATGGCAAGATCGCTTGAAGCCCGCGTCTGCCGGGAAAAACTGGCCGCCGTCATCCGGCCTCATGTCCGGAACGCAAGGATCGTGGGACTGCCGGCGATTTTCGGCATTCACAACAGTCCGGCGGTTCAGGCGGATCTAGAGGCCATTCTCGGGGTCCGGCTTTTTGAAATTCCCACACTGCCGCCGTCCGTTCCGGGCATCCGGCTAAAAGAGATGTTTGAAGAAGCCCTGCCGAAAAAAGGCGTCCGGCAGTTTCTTCAGGAGCGGATCTGCGACGTTCTGCCGGAGCCGGACAATGGTTTTTTGATGGAGCTTGCCGGGGGCAACGCGCAGGGGCAAAAAATACGGTCAAGGGGTGTTTTGCTGGCTACCGGCCGTTTTTTCGGAAAGGGGTTGCAAGCGGACCGGAACCGGATCCGTGAATCCCTGTTTGATCTGCCGGTGTTTCAGCCGGTTAACCGGTCCGGTTGGTACCGGATGGATTTTCTGGATCCAAGGGGCCATTCCATCCACCAGGCAGGTCTTGAAATCGATAAAAATTTCCGGCCGCTGGGTACATCCGGAGCGCCCGCCTTTTCGAACCTCTTTGCCGCGGGCGCCATCCTTGCGCATCAGGACTGGATTCGCCAGAAATGCGGATCGGGACTTGCCATCGCCACGGCTTACGGCGCTGTTTCATCTTTTATCAACATCGGGCATTAGCGGGAGGGTTTTACATTCGGCTCCGATATCGTCCCCAAGATTTCGGGAACGCTGCCGGCTATCCACCGTCATTCCTTGAATGATCGATATTTTGGGTCAGATGAATGCCGAATTTTCGCATCCGGTTCCAAACCGTCATGCGGTGAACGCCCAGAATTCTGGCTGCCTGGCTCTTGTTGCCGCGGCTCAGGCGAAGGGCCTCCATCAGCGCGGCGCGTTGCGTGTCGCCATCAAATGCAGATACCGTATCGAGAAGATTTGCCGAACGGGGAGATTTTATCTCCGCCGGCACTGGTATGTATGCAGGCAAGTGCTCCAGTTTGATAAGTCCGGGCGGCGCAATGACAAAGGCGTATTCAAGAATGCTCTTGAGTTCGCGGATGTTGCCGGGCCAGTGGTATTGAAAGAAAAGATTCATGACATCCGGCATAACGCCTAGAACGGCTTTGTCATCCCGGGTGCGAAGTGCGAGTATAAAAGATTCCACAAGCAGGGGGATGTCATCGCGTCGTTCCCTCAAAGGCGGAAGGTGAATTGGAACCACATTGATTCTGAAAAAAAGATCTTCCCGGAATTGCCCCTGGGAAATTAAATCCGGAAGATTGCGGTTGGTGGCCGTGATAACGCGAACATCCGTATTTACGGAACGATTCTCTCCAACACGTTCGAATTTTTTCATTTCCAGAACCCGAAGCAGCATGGCCTGGACCGAAAGGGGGATGTCACCGATTTCATCCAGGAATATATCCCCGCCGTTTGCAGCCTCGAAACGCCCGATCCGATGGCGGTAAGCTCCGGTAAAGGCGCCTTTGGTATGGCCGAAGAGCTCACTCTCACACAGGGACGAATTCAGCGCGGCGCAGTTGAACTTGACGAAGGGGCCTTCCCGGCGTCGCCCCAGTTCGTGAATGGCCTGCGCCACCAATTCCTTGCCGGTGCCGCTTTCACCGCTGATGATGACGGGAGCATCGCTGTCGGCAACTTTTTCGATAATTTGATAGATGGTCCGCATGGGTGCGCTTCGTCCGATCATGCCGAAAAAGCCGGTTTCCTGATTCAGGCGATTTTCCAGCTCAAATATTCTCTGGTCCTTTTTCTCCATCTCTGAAATATCGACAAACGTTTCCAGTGCGCCGATGATTTCTCCGTCGTCATCCTGAAGAACCATGGAGTTCTTGGACACCGATACGTAAGATCCGTCTTTGCGTGTCAGCAAGCAGCGTTTGTTTTTAACTTTTCCCACCTCAAACAGCATACACCATTTATCCTTGCTGTCTTTGCGGGCCTTTTCGCAAACATCGCATCCCAGAACCGTACAGTTGGCGCCGACCAGCTCATTCAGCGAAAATCCCGTAATCGATACCATTTCATGGTTTGCGGTCAGAATCTCTCCATCCGGACCGACAACCATCAACCCGTTGTCTATGGCGTTGAGCACCTCGTTTTCACAGATGTTCGTTACAGTTTTTTTCATAGGTATCCGCCATTCTCTTCAATGATATTATTGTTACGGATTCTCATTTCCGAAACAGACCGTTCACGGGATATTTTCAGGTATCATGAATCCGGGCCGGGATGTCTGACACCCGCCTCAGCTTCCTTCAGCCAGGCAATCATCCGCCACGGCGATTTATCATATGATACATCACATGGTTACATATGTCAAAATGTGAGGCTGCATTCCAAGCTGAAAGCATCCGGACACTCCGGTTGTCTGCAGATAAACGTGCCTTCAAATTCGTCTCCAGGGGCAAGTTTCAACCGTGCGCCGCTTTGTGTGTCGCATCCATCCAGCCAGGAGGCCAGCCGCTCGATATTTTCGATGACAATCCGGTGAGGATGAATGGCGAAAGCCTCATCCAGATGGAACCTGCATCCGTCGATGTCGGTGCGTGCCGCGGCAATGCATGCGTATAAATTATGAACCAGTTCCGGGAGAAAAAAACCCAGCTCGACCGCGCGGTGCAGATGCCACTGAGCGGCATCCGTTTTGCCTTCCCGCAGACATGCCCGGGAAAGCCCAATATGGAGTGAATGCATATCCGGCATCATGGCCAAGGCCGAGCGGTAATCTTCTGCGTCGTATTCCCAGCAGTTCCGAACACCGGATATGGCGGCTAAAGAATTTCGAATATGTTTCTCATCGGCTTTGTCGCCGGCGAAACAGGTGAGGCAGAAAAAATTCCTTGTGAAAAATATTTCAGGGGATACCAGCCCATGCCGCATGAAGATGTCAAATTCTTCCGTGCCCGGGTAAAGATGAAGCTGTGAAAAAACAAATTGATTGGGTTTGGCCTTGTTGATGAAATCCAGGCTCTGACAAAAAGTTTCCCGGGTTTCTCCCCGGTTTCCGGCCATCATGTAATACCGGGTTTGAATACCGTATTTTTTGGCAGCCTGGGTCACCTCAAAGAGCCGGTCCAGGGACAGCCGTTTGTTGATGTTTTTCAAAATGACGGTTGAAGCGGATTCCACACCCAAACTGATCCGGATGCATCCGGAGCGCCGCATCTGACAAAGAAGCTCCTCATCCAGAAAATCTGCCCGCGTATCGCAGCTCCAGATGAATTCAAGCCGCCTTTCCCGGATCCCCTCACAGATGGCAAGAACCCTTGTCCTGTCGGCCGTAAATGTGTCGTCCTTGATCGACAGGATCCGCAGGCCCCGTCGGTTGACGGCCGTCTCCAGCATATCCAGCACATATGCGGCGGAATGGAATCGCACCTTTTTCCCCCACATCAGGCGGCTGCCGCAGAATGTGCAATGCATCGGGCATCCCCGGGAGGTTAAAATCGTATGCAGGTCAAAATAGTCAATCGGGGGGGCCAGCGTATCCAGATTTTCGATCTGCGCCCTCGGGGGAGCCATTTGATACCCGCAATCCGCGCGCCATGCGGTTCCGGGGATTTCCTGAACCGGTTTGTTTTCCCCGAGGCATCGGACGATATCCTGAAAAGTTTCCTCACCTTCACCGATAACGACGGTATCAATGGCTGGAACATGCCGGAGGGTTTCGATCGGCAGGGCCGTGACATGGGGTCCGCCGGCAACAATGTGGGCTCCGGGATGCAGGTTTCGAATCAGTTCAGCCAGCATGGCAACGCCGCGCCGGTTTTCCGTCATGCAGGAGAGTCCGAAGATATCCGCATCGAGGCGGCGGATGAGATTTACGATATCCGGCCAGGGAAAACCGGACACATTGACTGTCTGAACGCAAAATCCGCTTCTGATCCCTTGTGCGGCCAGTGACATCATTCCGTAAGGCGCCAGAGTGAAATCACCTTCGGTGGCGGCTGCTGGATCGATGTTGTCCGGGGGGCCTTCTTCAGGAGGATAGGGCGGGTCGCCGGATCGTGCAATTTTCCATGGCGGAGCATATAACAGGACGATTCGCATTTTCTGGTTCTCCCGATCCGAGAGAAAGGGGCCTGAAGGAAACGTCGTCTTTGCCGATGTCGTCTATTGCTTTAAGATCAAGGGCATCCTTTAAAATGCCATGCAATGAGCTGAAAGTAAACAAGCGTTTTGTCTAGAAGCCGCGGGGCAAATCCAAGTGCAAGTCCGGCTCCCAAAGATGAAAGCGCGGCATTGAGCAAAAGCCGGAAAAATAGGATCGCGACCATCAGGCGGTAGCTTTTGGGATGCCATTTCCTCAAATAGATGTAGCGGGATCTATAAAAAAGGATTCGGGAGGAAATGCTGCTTGCGGCGCTTTTCCCTTGGGCGTGAATGATGCGGGCCGATGGAACGAAGAAAATTCGCCAGTTTGCAAGGCGCATGCGATATGCCCAGTCGGTTTCTTCAAAGAAAAAAAAGAAATTTTCGTCAAAAATACCGACTTGATCCATGGCGGTTTTTCGAACCATCAGGCAGGCGCCGATACCCGATTCAACGGGAATGGGACCGGAATAATTCCGGCGCTTGCTGGGGAATCTTTCCGGCAGCAGGATCCGCAAAAGGGTTTCATTGGAGGTCAGGGTCAGCAGGGTCGGAAAATTGGCGATGGAATTCTGCAAGGAGCCGTCCGGATTCAGAAGCTGACCGCAGGCCATGCCGGCTATCGGCGTGGATTCCATGAAAGCAAGAAGCGTTTGTGCGGCCCCGACCGTCAGCGCGGCATCCGAGTTCAAAAGCAGCGCATAGCGCCCGGTCATTTTTTTCAGCGCCTGGTTGTTGGCGGCCGCAAATCCCCTGTTTTGCGAATTTTCAATAAGGAGAACCTGCGGAAAACCATCCTTGACAGCCTGCTGGCTGCCATCCGTGGACCCGTTATCCACAACCCAGATCTCGAATGCAATTTCCCGAACCGTTTCGTAAACGGACCGGATGCAGTCCATCAGCAGTTCCCGGGTATTCCAGTTGACGATGACAACAGAGATGTCCATGATGGATTCTTTCAAAAACCGCTAAGCATGCTGCGCCGCCATGACCCGTGCAACGGCTTCCAGTACCTGATCCACGCGGATGCGGTTCATGCAGTCGCACGTCGGACACTGCCTCTTGAAACAGGGGCTGCACGGCAGGCCGGCGCGAATAACCTGATGCCGGTCGCCCATGGGGCCGGTCCGCCAGGGCGCCGTCGGCCCGAAGAGTGCGACAACCGGCGTGTTTACGGCAGCGCCAAGGTGCATGGGGCCGGTGTCCGTGGATATCAGCATATCGGCTCTTTCATAAAGGGCCGCAAGCGTTTTCAGGCTGGTTTTTCCGGTCAGGTCCGCAGCACTAGTCCGCATGCGGGACAGGATATCCCGAACGGTTTCCGCATCCTCCGGCGCGCCGGTGAATACGGGTGACATCCGGTAGCGCTCGGAAAGGCGATCCGCCAATTCCGCAAAGGACGCATTCGGCCAGAGCTTGGTCGGCCATTTGGCAACCGGGTTGATGCAGATCAGCGGCCGGAGAAAATTCATCCCTTCCTGGGTCAGCAGGCGGGCTGCCTCCTTGCGGTCTTCATCATGAACGGGCAGCCGATATATGATATCCCGGCAATGAATTCCCGCGGCATCCAGCATCATCAGGCTGCGCAAGATGGCATGGTGGTCCATGTCCACCGGTGCGACGCGCTCATTCAAGAAAAGATAGCTGCGCTCCTGATGCTCCATTCCACGGTCAAATCCGATTTTTCGGCTGCCCCTGCAAAGACCGACCATCACCCCGCTTTTAAGCAGGGCATGAAAATCAAAAACCATGTCATATTCAGTGTCCCGGAGCCTCTGAACCAGTCCGGCCGCCTCAAGGATAACAGACTTTTGCTTTTCTTTCCGAAATTCCCTGATCCAGCTTTTTCTTCGCGAAACGATGACCCGGTCCAGGGCGGGATGAGCCGTAATCAGGGGCGCCGCGGCTTCTTCGATCAGCCAGGTGATGTGCGCCGCCGGGTGGGCCGCGCGAATGGCATTCAAGGCGGGAAGGGTGTGAATGACATCCCCGATGGCGCTCAGTTTGACAATCAGTATGTTCACGGTGACCGCCTGTCCGAGAGAAGCACAAGGGCAAGGTCCAGGACGTGATCCACGGTGACGGCATCCATGCACCGGTGATCCATCGGGCAGTCCGGTATCATGCAGGGGCTGCATGATACCGGCATCCGAACGATGTGGCTGAAACGGCTTCTCGGAGAGGTGGTGGTATGATCCGTGGAACCAAAAATGGCGATTTGCGGGATATCCAGGGCTGCCGCCACATGCATCAGTCCGGAGTCGTTCGTGATAAACAGGCGGCACTGGCCGATCAGGGAAATGGCCTCCCGCAGCGTGGTTTTCCCGCATAAATTGATGCAGGTGTTTCCGACAGACGCTGCGATTTCTTTTCCCAGTTCTTCCTCGCCCGGGCCGCCGAAAATCAGAAAACAGACACCCGGAATGGATTTCAGCCGGTTGCAGACTTCTGCAAACCGGGATGAAAACCATCTTTTGGCGGTTCCAAAGGCTGCGCCCGGGTTGATGCCGATCACAAAGGCGCTGTCGGCACTTCCGCCGGCTCTGATGCGCTGGATGGCATGGTTTATCTCCGCATCGGATATGAAAACCTCCATTTTGCAAGAGGTCCCGATCAGGTTTGCGCCGTTTAAAATTTCAAGATAATAGTCTATCTGATGCAGCCGTTTCAAGGACGGATAGCGGTGAACCGGATGGGTGAGCAGCGTGCTTCGGGCATCCGTGTCATATCCGAGGCGATTGGGAATTCCGGCCAGCCAGGCAAGAAATGCCGCTTCAAATGCGTTTTGCAGCAGCAGGGCCAGGTCAAAATCATATTTTCGCAGGTCCTTGGCCAGTCTGAATTTGCCTGCAAGGTCCCGATGTCGTCCTGCAACATCATAGATAAGAATGTCATTGATGCCCGGATTGTTCTCATACACCGGCGCAACCCAGGGTTTGGCCAGAAGGGTGATGCGGGCGTGTGGAAAGTTTTTTCGCACCGCCCGCAGAAAAGGGGTGCTCATCACGGCATCGCCCACCCAGTTGGGGGTTCGAATGACGATGCGGTGAATGGATGAAGGTTTCAAAAATTTCATTGATTTATGGGTAATGGATAGCGGGTATTATTAACATTGATGGCCTTTTCCCTGAATACCGGGCCACAGGCAGAAAGGCCGGGTTTTCCATCGGCGGTGGACCCAGAACCACTGGTCCGGATAACGCCGGATCACGGCTTCGATTGCCTGATTGTACCGAAGCGTGTTGGCTTCGATATCATGCGTCCGGTCCCCGGTTTGAATCAATTCAACCTCCGGACGGAATTCGATGATAAATCGGCTTTGGTTCCGAACCATGAAAGTCGGCACAACCGGCGCCCGGGTTTTCAGCGCCAGAAGGGCAAACCCTTTGTTGGTGCAGGCCCTGTGGTTGAAAAACTCCACAAAAACGCCTTCATACCAGTCCACGTTCTGGTCCATCAGCATGGCAACCACGTGCCCGTCTTTCAATTGTCGGAGAATTTTTCGCATGGCATGGGCATTGGGAATGAGCCCTGCGCCGAAGCGGGTTCTGAGGCGAAGAAAAAAAGCGTCCAGTGGTGGAAAATCCAGGGGCCGGTAAAGAATATCGGCCGAAAAACCGGCCATCGGGGCTACAGACGGCAGCAGTTCCCAGTTCCCCAAATGAGCGGTTAATGCCAGAACCCCTTTCCCCTTTGCCAGGGCGGCCTGAACGTTTTCCAACCCGTGGATTTCCGCATGCCGGTGCAGCTCGGGCAGTGTCAACCGAATGCTCCAACCGATTTCAAACGGGATGCGCATGATGTTGACAAAAGACTGAACGGCCAGCTCCCGGATCTGGTCCGGGCTTTTTTCCTGGCCAAAGGCGCGGGTCAGATTCTGAATCGCGATGGCGCGGTGCTTTTTATCGATGCGAAACCACAGGCCGGCCGCAGATTTTGCCAGGGAACCGGCGATGGGGGCGGGAATGTGTCCGATCATCCGAAACAGGGCCGTTATGAGTTCGGTGAGGAAAGAATTGAGAGCAGTCATGATGCCGGGTCCTTTAATCCTTTCTCCCAGACTTTGGCATGTCTAAGAAATACGTACCAGGCTGAATTCATGGCAATAACCAGTCCGGCGGTGCCATCCAGCGCCCCCAGTTTCCACAGATAGCATTCCGCAAATTTCCCCAGGGCATGGAATACGCCGACTGCCGTAAACCAGGCCCCGGCTGCCGGATGGTCTCCGGCGTAAACATCGGAAAACCGGTTGATGGTGGCCACCTGATCCGAGATGTTTCGGTAAACCGCGTGCAGAATGGGGCTGGATAATGGCTGTATCCTGCCGGACACTTCCAGTTTCTCATGAAGGCTGCTGCCTTTCCACTGGCCGCAGCCTTTTCGTACCAGCCGGATTTTTCGATCCGGATACCAACCGCCATGACGTATCCAGGTGCCCAGATACCGGGAGAGCCGGGGCATGGAAAACCCGCAGACTTCCGGCGGTGCGATCTGGATCGCTTTCTTAATTTCTAAGGCAAGGGGATCGGAAATCCGTTCGTCCGCATCCAGATTCAAAATCCAGTCACTCGAGGCCAGGCTCATGGCATATTGTTTCTGTTTTGCGAATCCCTGCCAGGGATGCGTGAAAACGCGGGCGCCGGCGGCGCTGCACATATCGATTGTGCCATCGGTGCTTCCGGAATCCACAACGATGATTTCATCGGCAAATGCCGCGCTTTTCAGCAGGGCAAAAATCCGGTCCGCTTCATTCAAGGTGATGACAACGACACTGATCATGGGGCACAGGATATCCGATTTTGGATGAGTCTGTCAAACGCCGCCGGATTGTCAAGGGACATGCGGATTCCGACGACCACGCATTCCACGGGAAGAACAAAGCGGCCGTTCAGTCTGGCCAGGTCCTTCTCGGTAAAGGCAAGGGCGGCGGCGCCGGCATCGGCAGCAGATTTCAAAATAACCTGAATATCTTGATCCGAATAAACGTGATGGTCGGAAAAACCCTGAAATCCGCAGATGTCGGCGCCCATTTTTTTAAGGGTTTCCAGAAAATCATCATTGCGGGCAATGCCGGAAAACGCATAAATCCGTTTTCCAATTATTGACGATTCTGCGGGAAAGGGTTCACCGGTTTTAAAAACGAGCCTGTCTCCGGCGGAAAATCTGCGGCAGACAAAAGGCGTGTGCGCTGCGCAAAAAACAGGGCGCTCCTTGGCTAAGGATGAAGGCCTGCAAAAAGGCAAAGAGGAGCGGGTCATGATCAGCGCATCGCTGAAACAAAGTGCAGTGGCCGGCTCCCGAAGCGTTCCGCGGGGCAGCAGATGACCATTGCCAAAAGGCATTGCGCTGTCCAGAAGCAGCAGGTTCAGGTCCCGGAAAAGCGGCAGATGCTGAAAGGCATCATCCAGAATCACAACCTCGGTTTGAAAGCGGCTGACGGCCGTCATGCCGGATTCGTACCGGTTCCGTCCGACCAGAACCGGTATTCCTTTCAGCGAGGCCGCAAGCAGAAACGGCTCGTCTCCTGCGGTATCCGGGGCCATGAGTATCGCGGTTCCATTGCTGACAATGCCGCCGCTCTTTTCGGCGGTGCCTTTATATCCCCTGCTGATGACGGCAACCCGGCGGCCCGATTCCCGGATACGTTCGGCGACATAGATGGTCATCGGTGTTTTTCCGGTTCCGCCGGATGTCAAATTCCCGATCGAAATGACGGCGCAGGGCAGTTTTCGCGATTTCAATAAACCGGAAGCATACCCCTTTCTGCGCCATCGAACGCCTGCTTCGTAAGCTTTGGATAAAAGCGTCAGGAGAACATTCACGGGCAGCGGGGGATGGATCTTCCCGGTCATAATGGATTCGATTGTTTTTTTATAAAGTGTCATCTCGAACAAATCGACCGATGGCGGCAAGGGTTTTTTCCAAGGCCCCCTGGTTCTCCCGTAGAATTTGAAAGGCATTTCGACCCATGATTTCGGCGCGTTCGGGGTCGTTTAGCAGGGCAAGCGCCGCCTGAAACAGTTCGTCGACATCGTGAACCACCCGGGCTCCCTTTGCTGCCAGCAGAAGCATGCAGCTTTGCGCGACATCGGCGGTGTGGGGGCCGAATAAAACGGGCTTTGCAAAGCCGGCAGGCTCCAGCGGGTTGTGGCCGCCGAAATTGATCAGGCTGCCTCCCACAAAGGCAATATCGGAGAGGTTATACAGGGCCTTGAGCTGACCGATGGTATTCACCACGATCACATCCTGCGGCTCCAACGGATCCGACTGCAAGGGGCATTCCATCCGCGTCAGCAATTCCGCGCTCAATCCTTGTGAAGCCGCCAGGCTGCGGATTTCGCCTGCCCGCTCGATATCCCGGGGGGCAAGGATAAGGCAAAGCGCCGGAATTTCGGCCTTCAGCCGGGAAAAGGCTTCAAGAATCATGGCTTCCTCGCCGGGGTGCGTACTGCCGGCTACCAGGCATTTGCGTTGGGTGACACTGAAAAGTATCTGCCGCAGGGAACGGACTGCATTGACGGATGCCGGATCCGGGGGTGCGTCGAATTTCAGGTTTCCGGCAATCATCACCCTTTCCGCCGGAAGACCCAGCCCCTCAAACCTTCGGGCATCCTCCAGGCACTGCGCGCAGACAAAGGAAAAACACTGAAATACGGGGAAAGTCCATTTTGTAAAACGCAGGTATCGCAAATAAGACCGGTCTGAAAGCCTGGCGTTTACCAGAATGACAGGAACCCGGCGCAGCTTCATTTCGGATAGGAAATTGGGCCAGATATCGGTTTCCACGATAACGACCAGGGCGGGACGGATCCGGTTGATCGCGGCGCGCACGGAAAAAATCAGGTCATAGGGAAAATAAAACACCGCATTCAGGTCATTTTGGAGCAGGCGGGAGGCGGTTTCAAATCCGGTGAGGGTGGATGCTGAAAATACGACCGGTCTGTCCGGATATTTTTGTTTGAGCGCTCTGGCCAGCAAAACCGCGGATAAGACTTCCCCCACGGACAGGGCGTGAACCCACAGGGGTTGACGGGTGGGCTCTGATGTCTTCAAATCCCGCAGTCCCGGGGCGATTGCAAGACCCAGGCGCTGAAGCACGGTTTTTCGCCGCTTTCGGGAAACGATGACTGAAACCAGGAGCCAGGGAATCGCCAGAAGGCTTCCGAATATCCACAACAGATTATATGCCGGGATCACGAGAAGTTTCCCTGGCAGATATCGGATGTTGCCAACCCTTCCCTAGTGCCGGCAATTTTTTCAGGAAATGTCAACGTGTCTTGCAGCGTTGATGCCATATCGCTTCATCCGGTTGTAGATGGTGACCCGGGAAACTCCCAGCAGGTCGGCAGCCCTGGACTGGTTGCTGCCGGTTTTTTTCAGGGCCTCGATCAGTTCCTGCTTTTCGATTCCCCGCATATCAAATGGTTGCCGTTTGGGCTCGGGCACGGCCGGACGTTTTCCCCGGTAAAGAACCGGTGGCAGGTGGCCGGGCAGGATCAGCTCGTCGTGGCAGGCCACAAATGCGTATTCAAATGCACTTTTAAGCTCCCGGACATTGCCCGGCCAGTCATAGCCCATCAGGGCATCCATGGCCTGTTTGCTGATGCCTTTGATATTCTTGTCGCTTTTAAGACGGATTTTCTGAAAAAAGGCTTCCGCCAGAAGGGGGATGTCTTCCATGCGATCGCGCAGCGGGGGCAGGTGAATCGGAATGACGTTGATGCGAAAGAAGAAATCCTTTCGAAACCTGCCCATTTCCACAAGCTTTGGCAAATCCCAGTTGGTTGCTGAAATGATGCGTACATCCACGGGAATCGGTGCGTTGGTGCCCACCCGTTCGATGCTTTTCTCCTCCAGCACGCGCAGCAGCTTGATCTGGGTTGCCAGCGGCAGATCCCCGATTTCATCCAGAAAAATATCACCGCCGGATGCGGTCTCAAAGCGGCCGATCCGGTCCCGGATGGCGCCCGTGTAAGCGCCGCGAACATGCCCGAAAAGCTCGCTTTCCAGCAGGGAATCGGTCAGACTGGCGCAGTTGACCTTGACAAACGGGCCATTTCGGCGCTCACCGATTTCATGGATGGCCTGGGCCGCCAGCTCTTTCCCGGCACCGCTTTCCCCGTAAACAATTACCGGCGCATCCGAAAACGCCGCGTTTTCAATCATATCAAATGTCTGGCGCATGGCCGGACTGGCCCCGATGATGCCGTGAAACCCGTCCCTGGACCGCAATTCCTGACGGAATGCCTCGATCTGGATATCCTTTTCAATCAGATCGGAAATATCCGTCAGCGTGCCCACTGCGCCGATCACGCTTCCGGAACTGTCCTTCAGCAGCGATGCGTTCTGCACGACGTTTATGATACGGCCGTCTCTTGCCCGGATCGTGCATTTTCGCGTACTCAACTCACCAAAACGGAACAGATCACACCATGGTTTGTCTGCGGAACAATATGTTCCGTTGCATGCATTGCATTCCAGAACGCCGCATTCCCTGCCAAGCAGTTCATCCTGGCTGTAGCCCGTCATTTTTTCAAAAGCCCGGTTTACGGATACAATGGTGCCGCGAGTGTTGACGATCATGATGCCGTCTTGAATGGTGTTCACCACTGTTTTCCAATACCGGTCCAATTCCTGTTCAGACATAACTGTAAAACTTCCTGTAAAGGTTTAATACATGTAAAAGCAAAATTTTATCAGCTTAACAATTTCAGGGCAAGCTGTTTATCGGATCAAGTTCTGCGTCAAATTGGATAAGTTTGCGATATCCGGCAGGTTATATTAAAAATGCGATCGTTGGTTTGCCTTGGCAACCAGAAAATAATTTGTCGGAAATAATCAAATATATCATCTAAACTAATCGAAATATAACATAATCTATGAAATATCGGATGAATGGGATTTTCTGGTTGGCCTGATTATTGCTATATCCGCTGGCCATGATCGGAAACAGGAGAAGCTTCACGGTGAAGGGAAAAGTAGACTACAAGCTGGATGTTCGCGGATTGATATCCCCTTTCTCCTTGCTGAAGGTATCTCTGGTGTTTCAGCAGATGAAACCTTGCCAGATCATGGAGATTATCGGCTGTGATCCGGATATGCAGCGGGACCTGCTTCGCATATTGCCGGATGCGTCCTATGAAATCGTCTCCGCGGAGCATCAAACAACAACCCTGGAAAGCGTGAAAGTGCGTTTGGAAAAAAGAAACCCGATAGACGTCATGATGTCACTGAAAAGGAAATACCAATGACGGAAGAACCCTTAAGAATTACTGGAAAGAAGAAAAGCCGGTTTTTGGATTTGGTCGGTGAATTGTTGCCGGAAGGCGGAAATCTCAATTTGTGTCTGACCTGCGGGGCCTGTTCATCCGGATGCCCGGCCACGGGACTGGTTGACATGGACCCCCGGAAATTCCTGCGCATGGCCGCGCTCGGCATGGATGCGGAGATCGCAAAATCCGACTGGCCCTGGATGTGCACGATGTGCCAGCGGTGCATCTACGTCTGCCCGATGAAAATCGATATTCCGCAGCTCGTATACAATGCCCGCGGGTTAAGACCCCGGGATCAGCGACCCAAAGGCATTCTGGGCTCCTGTGACATGGCGCTGCGTAACGAGAGCGGCAGTGCCATGGGAACGTCTCCGGACGATTTTGTATTTGTGGTGGAAGATGTGCTGGCGGAAGTCCGGGAAGCGCAGCCGGAATTTGCCGATATGGAAGCGCCCATTGACAAGGAAGGCGCTGAATTTTTTCTGAACCAGAATTCCCGTGAGCCCGTGACCGAACCCAATGAATTGCTGCCGCTCTGGAAGATTCTCCACCTGGCCGGTGCGGACTGGACTTACGGCAGCCACGGCTGGGCCGGGGAGAATTACTGCATGTTTCTGGCGGACAACGATTCCTGGGAGAAGATCACCCGGACCACGGTGAATCAGGCCAACAAGCTCGGGTGCAAGATCTTTCTCAACACCGAGTGAGGGCACGTCACATTCTCGGTCCGGGCCGGACTGAAAAAATTCAATCTCGAACACAATTTTGAAGTCAAGAACA
>JBBIPX010000036.1:0-26027 GCA_037442625.1 Desulfobacteraceae bacterium | reverse complement strand
ACCTTGATGACATTGATCAGTTTTCTGAGCTGCTTTTGAATCTGTTCCATCACCAGGGGCTCTGCGCGGGTAACCAGGGTGATTCTGGAAATTTCCGGGTTGATGGTTTCGGCAACGCACAGACTCTCGATGTTAAAGCCTCTCCCTCCGAAAAGGCCGACAACCCGGGATAGAACTCCCGGCTGGTTATCCACCAGCATGGTGATGACATGTTTTGATTCCGTCACTTTCAAAATCCTCCATTCATCCAAAAGCGCAGAAGCCATGAAGATCGGTGCTTCCGCTCTTTATTGTTTCCAAATCACACCAGCAGCATTTCAGTAAGCGGTGCTCCGGCCGGAACCATCGGATATACGCATTCCTCCCGATCCACCCAGAAATCCATGATGGCCGCCTGGGGCACGGACAGGCCCTGCATCAGCACCGACTCGACTTGATCCGGGGAGGTTGCTCTAAGACCCATGGCGCCGTAAGCCTCGGCCAGTTTCACAAAATCCGGGGCATGGTCCATGTCGGTGTAGGCATAGCGTTTGTCATAAAACAGCTCCTGCCACTGTCGGACCATGCCCAGGTATCGGTTGTTCAAAATCACGACCTTTACCGGAAGACCATACTGGATTGCAGTTGCCATTTCCTGAATATTCATCTGGATGCTGCCGTCTCCGGCAATATCCACCACCAGTTTTCCGGGCTTCGCTACCTGTGCGCCGATGGCTGCCGGAAGACCAAAGCCCATGACGCCCAGGCCGCCCGAGGTGATGAAATGATCCGGTTGGTCGAAGTGATAATACTGAGCAGCCCACATCTGATTCTGACCCACTTCGGTGGTGATGATGGCACGGCCATGGCTCAGGCGGTACAGGGTTTCAACAACAAACTGGGGCTTGATTACTGTGGTCTGCTCATAATTCATGGCCCCGATCCGTTTCCACTGATCGATTTGCTCCAGCCAGTCGCACCGTTGTTCCACCAGATCCCCCAAATCAATGGCTTTAATCAGCCGGTTCAATTCAGACAGGGTGATCCGGCAATCGCCGACCAGCGGGAGCGATACCAGAACATTTTTGCGGATCGAAGTCGGATCGATGTCGATGTGGACAATTTTTGCCTGGGCAGCAAAAGCATCGGTCCTGCCGGTGACCCGGTCGTCAAAGCGGACCCCGACGGCAATCAGCAGGTCGCAGGCGCCGGTGGCCATATTGGCCCGATAGGTTCCGTGCATGCCGATCATCCCCAGGCAAAGGGGGTCGGTTCCCGGAAACGCGCCCATGCCCATGAGCGATGTGGTCACCGGCATCCGGGTTTTTCGGGCAAAAGCCGTCAGTTCCGTTGATCCTTTTGAGAGGATGACGCCGCCGCCGGCGAAAATCATCGGGCGTCGGGATTCACGGATTAAGCTGATCACTTTTTCCAGTTGCCACATATTGGGCTGATAGGTCGGGTTGTAGGATTTCATCCGAACCGGATCCGCAGGCGTATAACCAATACGGTTTTTGGCGACGTCTTTAGGGATATCCACCAAAACCGGACCGGGCCTGCCGGATCTTGCGATATAAAAGGCTTCCTTGAGGATCTGTCCCAGTTCTTCAACCCGTTTTACCAGATAATTGTGTTTGGTGCAGGGCCGGGTGATGCCGACAATGTCCACTTCCTGAAATGCGTCATTGCCGATCAGATGCGTTGGGACCTGACCGGTAATAATTACCAGCGGTATGGAATCCATATAGGCCGATGCAATGCCGGTAACGGTATTTGTGGCACCGGGGCCGGAAGTCACCAGGCAGACGCCGACTTTTCCACTGGCCCGGGCATATCCGTCCGCTGCGTGAACAGCGCCCTGCTCGTGCCGGACCAGGATATGCCGGATGTTTGTTCCGGCAAGTTCGTCATAAATGTCGATGACGGCGCCTCCGGGAAAACCAAAAAGGGTGTCCACGCCTTCTTCCTGAAGAACCGTCATCAGGATCTGTGCCCCGGTCAATGTATTTTCGATGGGTTTCATAAAAACTCCTATTTCACAACCGCGCCCGTACTGGCGGATGAAACGTTTCGCGAATACCTTGCCAGATATCCGGAGGTGATTTTAGGTTCGGGCGGCTGCCATTCGGAAAGCCTGCTCTGAATAATGGCATCTTTTAAATTCAGGGTAATGGTCTTTCCGGGAATGTCTATGACAATCAAGTCCCCTTCACAAACAATGGCAAGAGGTCCTCCCGAGGCAGCTTCCGGGGAAATGTGGCCGATGGCGGCGCCGCGGGTTCCGCCCGAAAATCTGCCGTCCGTGATGAGCGCCACATAAGCGTCCAGTCCCATGCCGGCGATCGCGGAAGTCGGGGACAGCATTTCCTGCATGCCGGGTCCGCCCTTGGGACCTTCGTAACGGATGACGACCACATCGCCTTTTTGGATTCGACCCGATAAAATGGCCTGACAGGCGCTGGTTTCCGAATCAAACACGCGGGCCGGGCCCTGGTGCCGGAGCATTTCGTCCCGTACGGCCGACTGCTTGACCACGCAGCCATCCGGGGCCAGATTCCCGAACAGAACTGCAAGGCCCCCTTGTTTATGGTAAGGGTCATCCACGGTGCGGATGATATCTGGATTCAGAATCGCCGCCTGTCGGCAGGTCTCTCCAACGGTTTTGCCGGTTACGGTCGGACAGTTCCCGTTTATGAGTCCGGCGCGCAAAAGCTCGTGCATCACGGCCGGGATGCCGCCTGCCCGGTACAGGTCCTCAAGATGATGTTCTCCCGCCGGGCTCAGAGAACACAGATGTGGCGTTGACTGGCTGATGCGGTTGATCAGATTCAGATCAAAATCCACCCCGGCTTCCCGGGCAATGGCTGCCAGATGCAGCACGGTATTGGTAGAGCAGCCAAGCGCCATGTCCACCGTAAGCGCATTCTGGAAAGCTTTCTCAGTCAGGATTCTGCTGGGGGTGATTCCTTTTTCAAGAAGCTCCACGATCTTCATCCCGGTTTCCTTGGCCAGACGGATCCGCGCGGACATCACAGAGGGGATGGTGCCATTTCCCGGTAGCCCCATGCCAATGGCTTCAGTCAGGCAGTTCATGGAATTGGCCGTAAACATGCCGGCGCAGGAGCCGCAAGTGGGACAGGCTGCATCTTCAATCCGGGAAAGCTGCGCTTCCGTTATTTTCCCGGTTTTTACAGCTCCGACCGATTCAAACACAGAAATAAGATCGATTTTATTGAGCGTTGAGTTGCTTTCCGGATGAATACCCGCCAGCATCGGGCCGCCGCAGATGAAAATGGTCGGAAGATTCAGCCGGGCTGCGGCCATCAGCATTCCGGGGACGATCTTGTCGCAACTGCTGACCATGACCAGGGCGTCAAAGGCATGGGCGGTTGCCATGATTTCCACGGAATCGGCGATGACCTCCCGGCTGGCCAAGGAATATTTCATGCCGACATGGTTCATGGCGATGCCGTCGCAGACACCGATGACACCGAACTCAACGGGTGTCCCGCCTGCCATGTATACGCCGGCTTTAACCGCTTCCGTAATGGTGTTCAGTTGAATGTGGCCGGGGATGATGTCATTGGCGGCATTGGCAATGCCGATAAGCGGCCTGTGAATTTCGGTGTCCGTGTATCCCATGGCCTTAAAAAGCGACCGTTGGGGGGATCTTTCAATACCTTTTTTGACAATATTGCTTTTCATGGGTTTCCTGTGAAATCGAATTAAAGGGCAAAAAAAAATCCGTTATCAGCTTTTTAGGGCTGATAACGGATTTTTTGAATTTAGTATTATGAAAAAATCAGGCCATTATCAACCCGGCGCCTCGTAGGGCGGAAATGCCTACGAGGACGAGAATAAGGCTAATAAGGATGACAAAGGCGATTGTTATCATAATAATATAATTTCGTATTTGTACTATTGAATAACAATAACGATATCCTCTTGTCAAGAAATAATTTATAGAGTTTCGAAAAAGCCCGGAAGTTGCGTTGCACAGTACCTTTCGTCATAACAGCATTGTGAAATCAGTTCACAAAAGAGTTGAATCCGGAATGATCGCGACAGGGACATCGTGAAGATTCATGTGGAAAATGATACCATATTGATATATAGTTTAATAAGTTAATGAATCCCGATTCGCGACCGTTAACAATGGTTTTTTGCAACCGGATGTTTACTTGGCTGTTTACAATAAGGGTATTGGGTAATGAAAACTTCTGTAATTGAAACTCATTTTGCCGGACTTTCGCTGCTGCAGCGGGGAAAAGTCAGGGATATTTACGATCTAGGGGACAGTTTGCTGATGATTGCCACGGACCGGATTTCTGCCTTTGATGTTATCATGCCGGACCCGGTTCCGGACAAGGGGAAGGTTTTAACCCAGATTTCCCTGTTCTGGTTTGATGTGATGAAGGATCTGGTTCCCAATCATGTCATTGCCAGCAATGTGGATGCGTATCCGAAGGCCTGCATCCCTTATGCGGGCGCGCTCCGTGGTAGAAGCATGCTGGTTAAAAAAGCGGTGCCGCTGCCGATTGAGTGTGTGGTCAGAGGCTTTTTGTCCGGGTCCGGGTGGAAATCCTATCAGCAGACCCAAACCCTTTGCGGGATTCAGCTTCCGGATGGGTTGACGGAATCCGACAGGCTTCCTGAACCCATTTTTACCCCCTCCACGAAGGCTAAAATCGGGCTCCATGATGAGAATATCGATTTTGATCGGGCTGCCAAGTTGATCGGCAAATCCCTGGCCGAGCGGGTGAAGGCCCTGAGCCTGGCCATTTACCAAAAAGGGGTTGAGCTTGCCGACGGCAAGGGCATTATTATTGCCGATACCAAGTTTGAGTTCGGGCTGTTGGGGGATGAACTGGTTCTGATTGACGAGGTGCTAACTCCGGATTCCTCACGGTTTTGGCCCAAAGCCACCTATAAACCCGGGGGAGCTCAGGAAAGCTTTGATAAACAGTTTGTCCGGGATTATCTTCTGTCCATTCAGTGGAATCAGAAACCGCCGGCACCCAAACTTCCGGATCATGTGATCGAAGGCACCCGTAAAAAATATCTGGAAGCCCTGGAGCTTCTGGCCGGCCCCGGCTATGCCATCAACTGAGCAGACCGTATTGCCGGATCAGATCCACCTGGATGATAAAACCTTTCAGGTGACCACAAAAACCGATATCGGAACACTTGCCGCCTCCATCGACCGACTGGGTCTGATGCGTCATCCTGTCCTTCTGGGTGACGATGTGGCGGGCTATGTGGTTGTTTCCGGATTCAGAAGGATTGCCGCCTGCAAATCTTTGGGCCTTTCCAAGATTCCTGCAAAACTGCTTTCGACGAATACGGATAAACTGACCTGCATTCAATGGGCAATCGCCGAGAATTCAATGCAGCGGCCGCTGAACCTGATTGAAACATCCCGTGCGCTGGTCTTGTTGTCCGGGGTATTTCACGAACCGGATGGACTTTGCCGGGCAGCAGGCGAACTGGGTTTGCCGGACAATTCCTCTGCGATCCGCAAGCTTCGGCAATTATCCTGCCTGGCACCGGAAATTCAGGAAGGAGTGCTGTCAAATGTTCTTTCAATGGCGATGGCCCTTGAACTGGGGCAGATGGCGGAATCTTGTGGCATCGGACTGTCTTCGCTGTTTGGATACTTGAGACTGGGCCTGAACAAGCAGCGAGAAATCCTGACGATGATTCAGGAGATTGCCTTTAGAGAGCATGCAACGGTTCAGGATATTTTGAATTCTCCTGAACTTCAGCAGGTTATGGTTCATGAAAAATGGGACAGATCACAGAAAACCGTTCAACTCAGGCAGTATTTACGCCGTCGCCGTTTCCCTTCGATTGTATCCGTTGAAAGTGATTTTGAGGCGCGGGTTCGTTCCCTGAACTTTGAACCCGGAATTGCACTGATTCCCCCCAGGGATTTTGAAGGAACTTTTTTCAGCTTTCATCTCACCTTTTGTAATCTTGACCAGTTGCAGCATCGTCTTTCCTGCCTCACGGAAGCCTCTTCCAACCCCTTTCTGAATGAAATCCTGAACGGCTGCCGGACTTCCACCCAATAACCCCCATTAGTTTTCATCTGTTATCTGTAGTTATTTTCAGCTTGATGGATTTTAAAAGTATCCCTCCCTTTTTTGCAATGATGAGTATTGTTGTTGCGTCGACTCCCTTCTTGTAATGTCCTTATCAGTAATTAAAGTCATTTATAAGATTTTCAATATAAAATAGATAATGAATAAATAATTCTTGACAAACAAAATGTACAGAATATATATAAAAACAACAAATAAATTCAATTCATTTATATCGAAAGTGACAATATGATGAGTTTAAATTATGTTTCATAATACCATTATGCATGTTGTAGCCCTTGGGTTACAGGAAGGAGGGAAACCATTAGACCGATGCTGGGGGAAAGTGGTGAAAATCAAATGACATGTCCTGAATTGGATCGACAGGGCGACCTCCTGCTTCGGGCTTTAAAAGCTGACGCTGAAATCTCTGGGAAATTGTCTATAATGAACAGGTAACTGAACCTATGTTAAAAGGAGATAAGATATGTCGGATACTTACGAAAAAGAACCTACTCAGGCGTGGATTACGACCTTTGCTGGCACAGCCATCAATCTCTGTCTGGGATTATTGTATGCCTGGAGTATGTGGGGAGCCGCTCTTGTCAGCGAAGTTACCCTGGCCCCCGGAGATGTTGTAACCAAAACCGCGGTGATTGCCGCCGCTAAAGCAACTGAAGCAGATAAAACCTTAGCCGGAAATTTTCTTGTAAAACCGAAAGAGGCTGTTCCACGGGCTGAGGCTCTGAAAATCAAATTTGGAACAAATCCCAAGGAAGGCTATGAACTGCTGAGTGATGTTGAGAAAAAAGGCGAAATCCTTAGAGCCGGCGATATCGTCACAAAGGCAGGCGAAATGATGAGCGGGAAAAATTCCGGATGGGTTTACCTGAATAATGCGGAGGCTGCGACGCCCTTTTCGCTCTGCGTTATTATGTTTGCACTTTTGATGATTCCCGGAGGAAAAATTCAGGATAAAATCAGCCCAAAATTCGGTGCTACCCTTGGAGGACTGTTTCTCGCTGTCGGATGTATCATTGCCGGCATTATGAAAAGCTATACCGGCCTGATTATCGGATTTGGAATATTAGGCGGTATCGGCATGGGAATCGGCTATGCTGCACCGACTCCGGCCGCTCTTAAATGGTTCGGTCCCCATCGCAGAGGGCTCATTGCAGGCCTTGTGGTTGGCGGATTCGGCGGAGCTGCGCTGTACATTGGCCCATTGGCAAAATATTTACTCACAGATTACGGCATTACAAACAGTTTCGTCATTCTTGGGATTTTCTTTGCCACAGTTGTCATTGTCGCCGGACAACTCATCAAAATTCCCACCGCCGGTTATGTGCCTGCAGCGCCCAGGGTTGCCCAAACCGCCAAACAGTTGGCTGCCTCGACCAAGCATAACTGGGAAGCCAGCGAAATGATCAAAACCTGGCAGTTTTATGCGCTGGTATTCATGTTCATCCTGACCACTCAGTCCGGGCTTCTGATCATTGCAAATGCCGCCGGGCTGCTGAGCAAAACAGGCGCCAAGATCCCCTTCTTTGCTGCCAATGCCTGGCTCCTCGTTTCATTCGGCGGACTGATCAACGCATTGGGTCGTGTTGGAACCGGATTCTATTCTGACAAGATCGGACGGCTCAATGCCTACTGCCTGAATTGCAGTCTGTCCGCCCTGTGCCTGTTTACCCTTCCGTACATCATCGGCTCCGAGAATATTTTCTTGCTGTTCTTGGCTGTCGGCGTTGCTTTCTGGCAATACGGCGGCGGGCTTTCATTGATGCCTGCTTTTGTCGGCGACTTTTATGGCCCCAAAAACCTCGGATTTAATTACGGATTGGTTTTTATCGGCTGGGGTCTTGGATTTTTCATGGCCAGACTGGGCGGCACCATCAAAGACATTACCGGAAGCCTCAACTATGCATTTTATATTTCGGGTGCACTGCTGATTGTCGGCGTGATTCTCGCTTTCAGCACCAGTCGCCCGCTCTGGGCGGAACAGCAGGAAAACGTAAAAGTCAATGCTTAAAGATAGTGACGCTGAAATTCCATCTGAAAAAGCGTCCAGTGAGCGTTTGGATGTAACTTGTCAGATGATGCAAGTATAATCCCGTTCCTCTCTCAAGGGGAGGAACGGGTGAATTCAAAGTGCAAAGACCGGATGATCCTGTCAAACTCCTTTATTTAAGAAAGTTCAATGAAGTTCCGATGTTGAGTATTTTTCAAGGAATATTTTTACGTAAATTATCATCATTTGAATGTGTTATTATTTGGAAAGAGCAAACAATTTAAAAAATTTATTTTAGATTGGTAATTCCGTTCTTACTCCCCAGTTGGTTTTTATATGAACACAATAAATGTTAATATATTTTATTCAAATATTTGAGCTATAATTTTATATAAATAATTATAAATATAGTTTATAAATAATTTTAGCAAATAAAAAAGGTTCATTTAATATGGGGATTCAGGAAAGGAAAGAGCGGGAAAAAGAGCGTAGGCGGCAGCAGATCATGGTCGCTGCTAAACGGGTCTTTTCAGTAAGCGGCTTCAGCAAGTCCACAATGGAGGACATCGCCAGGGAAGCAGAACTGAGCCCTGGAACCATATATCTGTATTTCAAAAACAAAGATGAACTATACGCATCTTTGTCTGTCAGAATTCTTCAGTATCTAAGCATTCGACTCAAACATGTCATCGAGAATACAGAACTCATGCCGGAGCAGTATATCGAAGCTCTGAAACAGGCGATGCTTGATGTCTATGATTTTGACCCGTTAATCGTGATCAACCTGTTTCAGCTTCAATCCAGCGAAACGCTGAAAAATCTGACACCTGAACTTCTTGAGGAAATCGTTGACCTGTCCCGGAATTCTTTGGAGGCCATGGCGACTATTTTTCAGATGGGTATAAAAAAAGAGGTGTTTATCGACCGTCATCCCTTTGCTCTGGCCGATACTCTCTGGGCGTTATTTTCTGGAATCATTCTCTGGGAAGAAAGCAAAAAAATCATCAACGAGGATAAGGATTATCTAAAGCCGACACTGGACCTGGCATTTGAAGTTTTTTCACGCGGAATAGCGCGGTGATTGCAGTCGGAAAGTATGGATAAAATCAACCAACCATTAACACGATCATGGGGAGGAAATGACCAATGGCAGAACAAGTAGAAAAAGCAGAAGCTGTAGAAACCTCAGAAGCGCAGATTGCGGTACATTGGCAGGAAGAAGAGTATTACTATGCATCCAACAAGTTCATCGCCCAGGCCAACATGACGGATGAAAAAATCTATGATCGATTCAGCCTGGACAATTTTCCGAACTGCTACAAGGAGTACGCGGACCTTCTGGACTGGTATGAATACTGGCACACAACACTGGACACAAGTGATGCGCCGTGCTGGAAATGGTTTGTGGGCGGGAAAATCAATGCAAGCTACAATTGTATCGACAGGCATCTTCCCAATAACAAGAACAAAACCGCAATCCATTTTGTACCGGAACTGGAAAACGAGAAAGTCGAGCACGTCACCTATCAGGAGCTCTATGTACGGGTGAATGAATTTGCCGCGGTCCTTCAGGATTTCTGCGGACTGAAGGCAGGCGACCGGGTGACCCTTCATATGCCCATGACCGCCGAACTTCCCATCACCATGCTGGCCTGCGCCCGCCTCGGCATCATCCACTCAGAGGTATTCGGTGGTTTCAGCGGCAAGGCTGCGGCTGACCGAGTCGTGGACTCCGGCAGCGAAGTCCTGATCACCATCGACAGCTATTACCGCGCAGGCGGCCTCATCGACCATAAGGAAAAGGCGGATATCGCTTTTGACGAAGCCAAGAAGCAGGGGCAGACGTTGAAAAAAGTGCTGGTCTGGCAACGGTATCCCGGCAAATATTCCAGCCCAACCCCGATGGTCGACGGCCGTGACTTTATCGTCAATGACCTTTTGAAGAATTATTACGGCAAACGCATCGATCCGGTGCCCATGCCCGCGGAAGCGCCACTTTTTCTGATGTATACGAGTGGTACGACCGGCAAACCCAAGGGCTGCCAGCACAGCACCGGCGGTTATCTGGCCTATGTCGCAGGAACCTCCAAATATGTTCAGGATATTCATCCCGAAGATGTATACTGGTGCATGGCCGACATCGGCTGGATCACCGGACACTCCTATATCGTCTACGGTCCACTGGCACTTTGTGCCTCGTCGGTCATTTATGAAGGCATTCCTAATTATCCGGATGCTGGCAGGGCATGGAGAATCGCCCAGAACCTGGATGTCAATATTTTCCACACCGCACCCACGACCATTCGGGCCTTAAGAAAGATCGGACCGGATGAACCCGCAAAATACAACTATCATTTCAAACACATGACAACCGTGGGTGAGCCCATCGAACCGGCTGTTTGGAAATGGTATCACAAAGAGGTCGGAAAAGGTGAAGCCATCATCGTGGACACCTGGTGGCAGACGGAAACCGGCGGTTTTCTCTGCAGCACCCTGCCTGCACTCAAGCCCATGAAACCGGGTAGCGCGGGTCCGGGTATGCCCGGCATTCATCCCATCATTTATGATGAAGATGGAAACGAGTTGCCATCCGGATGCGGCAAAGCCGGCAATATCTGTATTCAGAATCCCTGGCCGGGCGCATTCCAGACGATCTGGGGAGATCGGGAGCGTTTTGTTCGCCAGTATTACCAGCGCTACTGCAAAGATCCGAACAGCAAAGACTGGAGAGACTGGCCGTATCTGACCGGTGATGCAGCGGTACAGGCCCCGGATGGGTATTATCGAATCCTTGGCAGAATCGACGATGTTATCAATGTTTCCGGACACCGCCTGGGTACCAAGGAGCTTGAGTCCGCTGCCATGACGGTCGTTGAAGTTGCTGAAGCCGCCGTTGTGCCGGTTTCAGACGAAATCAAAGGCAAGGTTCCGGATCTGTATGTATCCTTGAAACCGGGTTTTACACCCAGCAAGGAAATTGAAGACCGAATTGTCAAGGCACTGGTTGTTGAGATCGGCCCCATTGCCAAACCCAGAAAGGTCTGGATTGTGCCCGATATGCCCAAAACCCGATCCGGCAAAATCATGCGCCGGGTTCTGGGCGCCCTTTCCAACAAAACGGATGTCGGCGATGTCATGACGCTGGCCAATCCGGAAATCGTTGAAGCCATTCATAAAATGGTCGACTGATGCGCGCATCGGGACAGTAACCGTTCTTTGAAGAACCGGAGCCGGAAGAATAATAGGATTCTTCCGGCTCTTTTGTTCGTTGCTGAATCGTTACATTTTCCGCAAATGCGTCATTAGAAGATACCGAACATCCTATCAGAAAGGAGAAACGAACATGAGTAACGCGTATGTTGAGGCGTTTGGTTCCTCCATCAAAACCCCGGATATATTCTGGGCAAAGGCAGCCGAAGACCTGTTCTGGTATAAAAAATGGGATAAAGTCCTGGATGACTCGAAAAAACCGTTTTACCGCTGGTTTACGGGCGGGATTGTGAATACCTGTTACAATGCGCTGGATTACCATGTCGAAAACGGCAGGGCTGATCAGGTTGCGTTGATCTATGACAGCCCGGTGACTGACACGATCAAGAAATATACGTATGCCCGGCTTCGGGATGAAGTGGCGATATTTGCAGGTGCCCTGGCCGCCCGCGGGGTTGTCAAGGGTGACCGGGTTCTGATCTACATGCCCATGATCGCGGAAGCGGCCATCGCCATGCTGGCATGCGCCCGGCTGGGCGCCGTCCATTCCGTTGTTTTCGGCGGATTTGCGGCCAACGAGTTGGCTACCCGCATCAACGACGCCAAGCCCAAGGTGATTGTTTCGGCTTCCTGCGGCATTGAAATCAAAAGAGTGATTCCCTACAAAGCTCTTCTGGATGGGGCCATTGAAATGGCCGCCTCAAAACCGGATACTTGTATCATTTTTCAGCGCCCCATGGAAACCGCAGCACTCATCTCCGGCCGCGATATCGACTGGAATACCTCCATCAAGGGCGTCAAACCCCATGACTGCGTGCCGGTTGCAGCCACCGACCCCTTGTATATTCTGTATACTTCCGGCACCACAGGCGTTCCCAAGGGCGTAGTCCGCGACAACGGCGGGCATATGGTAGCCCTCAAATGGACCATGAAGGCGGTTTACAATGTGGATGCCGGAGACGTGTACTGGGCGGCATCGGATGTGGGCTGGGTCGTTGGGCATTCCTACATCGTTTACGGGCCGCTCTTGAAGGGCTGCACCACCATCCTGTATGAAGGTAAGCCGGTCGGAACCCCGGATGCCGGTGCGTTCTGGCGCGTGATTTCACAGCACAAGGTAAAGGCCCTCTTTACCGCGCCCACGGCCTTTCGGGCCATTAAGAGAGAAGATCCGGAAGGTAAACTGCTGAAGGATTATGACACATCCTGCTTTGCAACGCTTTTCCTGGCAGGGGAAAGATCCGATCCCGACACCCTGAAATGGGCTGAAAACAACATCAAGGTTCCGGTCATTGACCATTGGTGGCAGACGGAGACCGGATGGGCCATTGCCGCCAACTGCATGGGGCTGCATCACTATCCGGTCGTCTACGGCTCGCCCACCAAACCGGTTCCGGGATGGAATGTTCAGGTCGTGAATCCTGAAAATGAAGTTGTTAAAACAGGAGACATCGGAGCACTAGTGGTAAAACTGCCGCTTCCTCCCGGAAGCCTGCCAACGCTGTGGAACAATGACGAAGGTTATGTGAAGTCTTATCTTGAGGAGTTCCCCGGATATTACAAGACCGCGGATGCCGGATATATGGATGAAAACGGCTATGTTTATGTCATGTCCCGAACCGATGATATCATCAATGTGGCCGGTCACAGACTTTCCACAGGCGCCATGGAAGAAATTCTGGCGGATCATCCCCAGGTTGCCGAATGTGCCGTTCTGGGAGTTGAAGACGAATTGAAAGGCCAGGTCCCCATCGGATTTCTGGTTCTGAATGCCGGCGTGACCCGTGACCATAACGAGATTGTTAAAGAAGTCGTTCAGATGGTCAGGGACCGCATCGGACCGGTGGCGTCCTTCAAGACTGCAACGGTTGTAAAGCGGCTTCCCAAGACCCGTTCCGGAAAGATTCTTAGAGGTACCATTCAGAAAATTGCCGACAACAAGGAGTTTAAATTGCCGGCAACCATTGATGATCCGGCGACTCTGGATGAAATGGCGGTAGCCTTGAAAAACATAGGTTATGCTAAGGGAAAAAAATAAACAGCGTTCGAAAAACAGTATTGTTCGTCTCCTTGAGCTGACAGTTGGAACAGAAATGGATATGAACGCGCGATACGTATTTTTCTAAGAAAATGATCTTACTCTGGACCATTTTCCGGTTAAGTTTTGCATGACCAGCCGGTGCAAATGATTTTTGCGCCGGCTGGTTTTTTTTATCGCTTCCTTTCTTTGGCGAGCTTGTAAACGAGGTCGTCTTCTTTGAATTGCACCTCATTATTTATGTTGTTTAATCTGCTCCAGGTATTGTATTTACAGTCTTCATTCTATCTGTAAACTCCCTTTTGATTCCGAAGGAGGCTTTATGGCCGTGATTACTTTATCCAGACATTTCGGAGCAGGCGGAAAAACCCTTGGGGCGATGGTTGCTAAGAAATTGGGGTTTGCCTATCTTGATGATGAGATCATCAATCTTGTTTTAGAAAAGGTCCGCTCCGGAGAATGGCCGGATGTGCTTGAAAAGAAATTCGACGGAAAGCTGTTGCCTTATGTTCCCGACCTTGTTTCCAAAGGGCGCAAGGAAATGAGTCTTGACGATAAAAAAGGGGGAACGGAGGAAGTCATCTCCGTGGCTCTTTTGCAACAGTTGCTGCTGCAGGTTGCAGAGGAAGGCAATGCAATCATTGTCGGCAGGGGCGGCCAGTACCTTATTCGGGATCATAAAGATGCTTTTCACGTTATGCTGGTTGCTGATCTCGAGGATCGTGTTCAATTCATGGAAGAGCGCTACAGTCTATCTCTTAAAAAAGCGCTTCAAGTGGTTAACCGCGAGGATAAGCGCAGGCAGAATTTCTACCGTCTTCTGGGGAAAGCGGATTACGATCAGCCGGATATCTACCACCTGGTGATGAACATGAGCAAGCTGAGTCTTGAGAAAGCATGTGAACTTCTGATCATCCTGGTAAGGGTTTCGTGAAGATCTCGGATTTGTTTATTGATGTGCAGGTGATTGCATCCCCTGTCGTTGCGGAAATTCAATCCCTGCTCGGAATGACCGGCAGGGTGATCAACGATCCCGGCCAGATATATCAGGTGATCTCCGAGGCAATTGATCCGATTCAGAAAGGAAAAGAAATTCTTTATCTGACCCGAAACAAGGGCACTTTTATCCGGGAGTGTCCGGGGACCCGATTCTATACCTGCTGCGGCTATAAAATACTGCATATCGGCACCTTCTGCACCATGGATTGTTCCTACTGTATTTTACAAGCCTATTTTCACCCGCCGCTGCTTCAATTTTTCGTCAACCACGGTGACATGCTACGCGAATTGGCTCTGGAATTCTCAAAACCCGGCATCAGCAGAATCGGCACCGGTGAATTTACAGACAGTATGATCTGGGAATACGGCACCAATCTTTCGGCGCGTCTGGTCCCCCTATTCGGTGAACAGAGCCGGGCTGTGCTGGAGCTGAAAACAAAGACCACCGATATCCAGCGCTTGAAAGATCTTCCCCACAACCGCAAGACCATCTGCGCCTGGTCGCTGAATACCGAAACAGTCATTCGGGAGCAGGAACGGCGCACGAGCTCTCTGGATGCAAGACTTCGGGCTGCTGAAAATTGCCAGTCCTGGGGATACCCCCTGTCATTTCATTTTGATCCAATTGTTCTGTATCCAGGCTGTGAGGAAGAATACCGACGGGTGATTCAAAAACTGTTCGCCAGGGTTTCCGCGGATAACATCGTCTGGATCAGCATCGGCTCATTCCGCTTTATTCCGGAATTAAAGAGCATTATTCAGAACCGGTTCCGCGATTCCAGCCTGGTTTACGGCGAGTTTATCACCGGTCTGGATGGCAAGATGCGATATTTTAAACCCCTTCGCCTCCGATTCTACCAGAAAATGGTTTCCTGGATCAGGGATCTGGCTCCCGATGTCCGCATTTATTATTGCATGGAAGATGATGCGATCTGGGAAAAAACCTTGGGTTTCACGCCTGAAAAATACGGCGGATTATCCAGAATGCTGGATTTAAGCGCTAAGGACCATTGCGGATTGACCCCATAATCGGACCATGCTCAGTGTTCCTTGCGCAATGGATTTTTAGCCTGTGTTGCACCGAAAAAACAAGGCGGCGTTCATGATAAAGATGAAACAGATTATCTTGGTTATACTGCTTGTATTTTTGTCGCTATCGTTTGAATTCCTGGCAACGGCGGATGAACTTGTTTCGGTTCGAAGGGTAATTGACGGTGACACCATCGAACTTGCCAACGGCGTGCATGTCCGTTACATCGGCATCAATGCACCGGAAATTTCACATCAGGACAAACCCGGAGAACCTTTTGGAACTGATGCACTGGCATTCAATAAAAGAATTGTTTTATCCAAGCAGGTTCGGATTCAGGGGGATCAGGAAGCATCGGATCAGTACGGCAGGCGGCTGGCATATGTATTTCTGCAGGACGGCACATTTGTGAATCTGGAAATGGTCAGAAACGGACTGGCGTATGTTCTGTATAAATTTCCCGATGTCACCCACGACGCTGCATTGCTGAAATCCCAGCAGGAGGCCATGAAAGCCGGAAAGGGGATATGGGGAAACTGGAAGGAAAAACCGTCCGAGTACATCGGCAACAAAAAATCCCGGCGATTCCATTTGAAAACTTGTGCGTTGGGGCGGCGGACATCCCGGCAGAACCGGATTCAGTTCGGCCGGAAATGGGATGCGTTCTGGGAAGGGTATGCGCCCTGTAAAAAATGTTTGGGCCAGGGACCGATAGAATGACGCCTCGTAAAAATCAGAACAAGGGAAATTGGGAGATGAAATTGTCCCGCAATTTCCCTTCAAGGCACCCGTAACCTCAGAAATTATTCCTTGTCTTTGTTTAGCTCGACCAGCAGTTTTTCGGAAATCAGGGCAGGGACTTCGTCGTAATGTGAAAACGCCATGCTGTAGACCCCTCTGCCGCCGGTCATGGAAGTTAAATCCGGTGCGTAGGATAAAAATTCGGACATCGGCACATTGGCCTTGATCACCTGGTATTTGCCTTCGGAATCCATGCCCAGCACTCTGCCCCGGCGACTGTTCAAGTCCCCCATGATATCGCCCATGAATTCTTCAGGTGTTGTGATCTCAACGCTCAAAATCGGTTCCAGAAGAACAGGCTTGGCTTCCGCCACAGCCTTCTTGAAAGCTAGGGAGCCGGCGATCTTGAAAGCCATTTCCGATGAATCCACGGCGTGGTAGGATCCGTCATCCAGCGTCACTCTGAAATCCACACAGGGATATCCCGCCAGAACCCCTTTCTGGGATGCCTCGATAATCCCTTTTTCCACTGCGGGAATATAGGATCTGGGAACCGAGCCGCCGACAATGGCATCCACGAATTCAAATCCGGAGCCCCTTGGCAGCGGCTCCATCTGGATCCAGCAATCCCCGAACTGACCATGGCCGCCGGATTGTTTTTTATGTCTGCCCTGAACGCGGACTTTTTTCTTGATGGTTTCCCGGTAAGGTACTTTCGGGGTCTTCAGGTGAACTTCCACATTGTATTTGCGTTTGAGCTTTTCAATTGCGGCCTCGATGTGGACCTGGCCCCTTCCGGACAGGAGTATTTCCTTGGTCTCGGCTGTTCTTTCCAGCTTCAGTGCGGAATCTTCTTCCAGCATCTTGGTCAGCGAGATGAAGATTTTGTCTTCATCCCCGGAACCCTTGGTGGTGATGGCAAAGGTAATCAGGGTGGGAAGGGGTTCCGGGAAGGGGAATCTGATTTTATTGGATTCATCGCAAAGTGTGTCGCCGGTAAAGGTTTCCTTGAGTTTGGCGACGGCAACAATGGAGCCGGGGCCGGCACTTTTGATTTGTTTTTGTTCTTTTCCGGCAATTACCAGGAGCTGATTAAACCGTTCCTTGACGCCCTTGTTGACATTGTAAAAACCGCCGTCAGCCCCCAGTTTGCCGGACACCACCCGGAATATTGAGAGCCTTCCGGCATACGGATCCGCAACAGTTTTGAAAACAAACGCGGAAAACGGCGCATCCGGATTTGGCGCGCGTTCGATTTCATTTCCCGACACCGGATCACTCCCGACCTTGGGCATGCAGTCCAGTGGTGAAGGCATGCAGTTGACAATGAAATCCATCAATAAATCGATTCCGATGGCTTTAATGGCGGAAGCACATAGCACGGGAGAGAAAATTCTGGCTATCGTACCTTTCTGCAGGGCTGCCTTGAGCTCATCGTCCGAAATCGCATCTCCTTCAAGATACCTTTCCAATAGCGTATCATCGGCCTCTGCGATATTTTCAACCAATTTTTCGCGTTCTTCCTCAACAACCGATTGCATGTCCGATGGAATATCAATGGCGGTTGGTTTTCCATTGGCATCGTAGACATAGGCTTTCATGGCAACCAAATCAACAATGCCCTTGAAACTCGATTCGGCGCCTATGGGCAAGTGCAAAATAACGGGCTTTGGTTCAAAGGATTTTACGGCATCCTGAAATGTCCTGGAAAAATCCGCCCGCTCCCTGTCCAGCTTGTTGATAAGAATTACGCAGGGCAATTTCAGATCTTGGGCAAAGCTCCAAGCCTGATCGGTCTGGACTTTCACGCCGTCGACGGCGTCAACCAGAACCACTGCGCCATCAACAGCCTGCATGCAAAATTTGGTGTCTGTAAAAAAATTCTGGTCGCCGGGCGTATCAACCAGGGTAACGGAATGTTTTTTCCAATTAAATTGATGGAAGCCGCTGCTAATACTGATGTTGCGCTTGAGTTCCTCAGGCTCGAAATCCATTGCCGTATTGCCGTCTTCAACACGTCCGAGACGATTGGTTACGCCTGTTTGATACAGCATGACTTCTGCCAGGGAAGTCTTTCCGGAGTTTCCATGACCCACAAGCGCAATATTTCTTATCTTATCAACAGGTTCAGTCATTCAACAAAGCTCCTCTCTATGGGATTGTCCATCAAGCCAGTTCTTTCATGAGCATTTATCTTAAATTTTCTATATGGTTGACTGAAAAAAATCAAGTTAAAAACAAGACGCTTATTAAATGATTTCGGCGGCTAATTCACTCTAAAAATTTAATTTCCTTCAGACGGGCCAGGTTGTCACGGTTTTTGTTGCTCGTTCCAGAGCAGACGTTAAAAATCGATTCATGAAGTCGATGCGTTGATTAGGCGGATTTGGAATGAAAAATATCGAAAATTGCATTCACCTGTTTGCAAAGCAGGGTAAACTGGTCGGGGTAGAGCGATTGGGCGCCGTCACTCATGGCCTTATCCGGTTCATGATGGACTTCTACCATCAGGCCGTGAGCCTCGGCTGCCACTGCTGCACGGCTAAGCGGAATGACCTGGTCTCTTCGGCCGGCCGCATGGCTGGGATCCACGATGATGGGCAGGTGGCTCTGCTTTTGAACAACCGGGATGGACGAAAGGTCCAGGGTGTTGCGGCTGTGGTCGGCGAAAGTACGCACCCCTCTTTCGCATAAAATCACCTGAGAATTGCCGCCTTCCAGGATGTATTCTGCGGCCATCAGCCATTCTTCGATGGTTGCAGCCATTCCCCGTTTCAGCAGGACCGGTTTAGTAGAACGCCCTGCACGCTTGAGCAAACTGAAATTCTGCATATTCCGGGTGCCGATCTGAATGATGTCGGTATAGGATTCAACCAGATCAAAAGTTTCTTCATCCATGACCTCTGTAACCACGGGCATGCCGGTGGTTGCGCGTACCTTTGCCAGAATTTCCAGACCTTCCTTGCCGAGTCCCTGGAAGGAATAGGGGGATGTGCGGGGTTTGAATGCCCCGCCCCGAAAGATATGGGCGCCGGACGCCTTGACATGCCCGGCAATGGTTAACGCCTGCAATTCACTTTCTATGGCGCAGGGACCAGCCATGATGACCAGGTTTCCGTTGCCGATGGCGATATCGCCCACCTGAACGACGGTATCCTCCGGTTTGCATTCCCTGCTGACGAGTTTATAGGGCTTGGTCACGGGAATGGCGTCCGAGACGCCCGGCATTCCTAAAAAAAAGGTTGCATCAACGGGCCCTTTGTTGTGCAGAACACCGATGGTGACGCGTTCACCGCCGGGAATGGGGCGGGCCACATAGCCGCGGTTTTCGATCGCCGACACAACGGCTTGGGTCTGTTCCGGGGTCGCCTGTTTGCTCATTACGATTAGCATTTGCTTGTCTCCTTTGGATCAAAATTTGTTTGAAATGGATTTCAGCGCAATATTATAAAAACAATAAAAAAAGGGCTGCGGAAATTTCCACAGCCCTTGAAAAAATATGGACCGCGGCAGTTCTGGAACCCGGGTCCTTAGTAAGCGATATGTTATGTCAATGGATTACAAGAGCCTCTGGGAACACCCCTTCCTATGGATATGAAGCCGCCAGCGCCAAAAAAAAGCATTCATGCCTGAAAGTGTGTTCATCTGACTCATGTCTATCCCATTAATTGAAGTGCTCAGGCTCTGTCAAGAATAATATGAACAATTTGAACAATTATTGAGAATTTTGCGGGGAATGCTCTGATACGTCATATGCATCATGCATCGATTTCCATCCAAACAGGCGCTTTCATGAGCAGTTCGATGGCAGTCGATGCGGTTTCGGCGGCAACCGGAAATGTCTTTGAAAGGCTCATGACATGCCGCAGATGATCGGCGGTGCGAAGCATCAGCATGACAAGGTCGCCTTCCGCACCTTCGGAAAGCGCGACCACTTCCTCCCAGGGCATGCCGCCCGCCCAGGCATAAACTGTCAGGGCAGGTCTCAAATAAAGGGGCCTGACTTCAAAATCATGGTCATACAGATCCCGCATCAGGGGTTTTAAGGCGGTATTGGTTGAAATGAAGGCATCAAAGAGCGGCGGCGGAACAGAGCGTCGATCCACGTGGTCATCGATTTCGCGATCCGAAACAAAGAGAGAGAGAATGGCCGCCATCAGGGCAGAATCCAATTGGGGGAAAATGCCTTTTCGAAATCCTTCGGCGATCAGAAGCGGCTGGTCCACGCGAAGCTGGGAAGCCCATCGGCCGTCCTGGGTCAGGCCGCCCTCCGGGGTGACAAATCCCGTCAGCTTCAAAAAGCGCAGATGCCGGTTGAATTCGTGGATCAGCACCTTGTGCCGGGTGCCGGAAAGGGCTCTGGCTTCGGTCCTTTTGCCGCCTGCGCGCATTAGTAAAAATGTGGCAAAAGATCGCGTCAGAAGATCTTCAATCTGGTCCGGCGCGTGGGACAGAAGCAGGTTCAGGACCATTGAGAAATTGATCCGAATCTGGCTTTTGACATCCGATGGCGTGGCGGTAACCAGTTGCGCGCAAAGGCGCGTGTCCAGGAATTTACCCGGTATGGCGATGGCAAAGCCGATGTGATCCATCCCCCGGCGTCCGGCCCTGCCGGTCATCTGGTGAAATTCCGTGGGACTGAGCGGCATAAACTCCCGGCCGTTAAAGCGGTCGGTGTTCAGAAACACGACGGTCCTGGCCGGAAAATTAACGCCAGCGGCAACCGTGGACGTGGCGAATACCGCCTGCAGGAGCCCTTCGGTCATCAGGGTCTCGATGACCTGTTTCCAGGCCGGAAGCTGCCCGCTGTGATGCGCGCCTACTGCCAGATGCTCAAGATGCCAGAGCTGGCGGTGTTTTGCCAGATGCGGATTCTGGGAAATAATCTCGTCGATTCGCTGATGAAGGGTTTGCATCCGGAACGGATCGTCCACACAGTGCTCCTTGCAAAGGTCCAGGGCATGGTCGCAGTCGGCGCGGGATTTCAGGAAAAATATGGCGGGAAGCAGATTGAACTTTTCCAGAATACCCAGAATTTCACCCATCGGGGGCAAGAGGCTGAAGGTGGATGTCAGCCGCCGCGGTTTTTCTTCAAACAGGTATTCCCGGACTTTTTTGGAAATGCGGCCCTTCCCCTTGCTGTCTGATGCAAGAAGCGGCAGCAGGGTTCCGGAAGGGTGAAGGAAAATGGGGTAAAGCGGCACCGGCCTTTTGGTCTCTTCGATGACCGTGCAGGCTTTGGATCGAATGGCCGTAAGCCACTCGGCGATTTTTCCGGCATTGCCGATGGTTGCAGACAGCAGCAGCAGGGGGATTCGGGCCGGCAGATAGATCATGGTTTCTTCCCAGACCACCCCCCGATCCGCATCGCCCAGAAAATGGGCTTCATCCAGGACCACAAAATCCGTATCCAGGGTTTGGCCATGGTGCATGGCGTCATAAAGCTGGTTGCGCAGAATTTCGGTGGTGCCGACAATCACCGATGCTTCCGGCCGTTCCTTGCGGTCTCCCGTCAGAATGCCGACCTGGTCCGTGCCGAAGATTCCGGAAAATTCGTGAAACTTGGCGTTTGAAAGGGCTTTTAACGGCGTTGCATACCAGGAGCGCCCGCCTTTTTCCCGAATTTTGGAAATGGCCTGAACCGCGATCCAGGTTTTTCCGGAACCCGTGGGTGCGGTTACCAGGCAATCGGCTTTTTCGATGGCCGCAAGTGCTTCCAGTTGAAAAGGGTCCGGAGAAAACGGCCGGTCTTCCGGAACGCCGATGGTTTTGAACACTGCTTTCAGGCTGGTGTCGGCGCTGGGTTTCATCCGGATGGCAGGTGCCGATGTCCGGATCCTTGGCCGGATCTTGGGCCTGCCGGAATAATTTTTGGGCTTGAAACTGCCGCTGGGTTTCATGTTGCCAGTTGCCGGATGATCGCATCCATCTGGGATTTGGCAAGGGCGTCGGTGTCATATGGGGAGATGCCGTTTAAATCCGCCTCGATCAGGGTGTTGTCGTAAGGCAGGAATCCTAAAAAATCAAACTGGGGCAGGTTTTTTCGAAGATATGCGATGTCCGCGTCCCCGCGGATTTTATTGCCCACCACGGCAATTCGCTTCAGCCCGATCTCTGTTGCCAGGTGCTGAATATGCTCCGCCGTGTCTATGCTTCTTCTGCCCGGCTCCACCACCACGATGAGCTTATCCACGGCCTTTGCCGTGGCTCTTCCAAGGTGCTCGATGCCGGCTTCCATATCCATGATCACCACCTCGTCTCTGGCAAGCACAATGTGGGTGATCAGCGCCCGTAAAAGCGTGCTCTCCGGGCAGATGCACCCGGAGCCGCCTTTCTTGATGCCGCCAAGACGCATCATCTTGATGTTGCCCAGTTTTGCAGATAAGGCATCTGGAAGATCATCCACACGGGGATTGAGCTTGAAGAACCCGCCGATGCTGCCGGGCTGGGCCTCTGTGCGTTCATAGGCTAGATCTTTCATTTCAGAAATCGGAATGATCTTATCGGCATCGGCGATGCCCAGTGCGCCGGCAAGATTTGCGTCCGGGTCCGCATCGATTGCCAGTACATGTTTCCCTTGTGCATCAAATGTTCGAATCAGCAATGCGGAAAATGTGGTTTTGCCGACCCCGCCTTTGCCGCTGACTGCAAGTTTCATGAGCATTTCCTTATTTTACTGAGAACACAAAAAGGATTATTATCGAGCAAAACAGCATCATTGCGCTGCTTTTTTTAATAAGCCTCTTTCATCATTAAGTCAAGAATGACGAATTCTTAATTCACGATAACCGCAAAAGACATCCCTGCGGCTGAAAACGATTCGCGCATTTTGGGAGCGTACGTTTCCGTTTTTCAATCTGCAGCATTTTTAAGATAAGTTATTTTGAATTGACAATAGGTATGATCTGCATTATTTTTCTATACTTTTAAATTCTTATCTCCTACAGTTTGCCTTTCCTGAAAGACGTTGGAGGCTTTTCCTTGTCTAACTCCATCCCGGCGGAAAAACTATCTGAAATCAAGCATTCCGCAGATATCCTGGAGATCATTTCCGATGCGGTCGTGCTGAAAAAAGCGGGCAGGAATTACATCGGGCTTTGCCCGTTTCACTCTGAGAAGACCCCATCGTTTACCGTAAGCCCGGACAAACAGATGTTTCATTGTTTTGGCTGCGGAGAAGGAGGAAATGTATTTACCTTTGTCATGAAACAGGAAGGAATGACGTTTCCGGAAGCTGTCCGGTTTTTGGCCAAACGCTATGGCATCGTGATCATTGAGCAGGCTTTGAGTTCGGGTTCAAAAAAACAGATGGGTGAAAGAGATGTCCTGTTTCAGATCAATCACCAGGCCATGGAGTTTTTTCATCATGCCCTCCTGGATCCGCAAATCGGAACTGCGGCGCTATCCTATCTAAACGGTCGCGGGTTGTCCCCCCGCATCCTCACGGACTTCAAACTGGGATATGCGCAGCCGGGCTGGGATCATCTGACGAATTTTTTTTCAAAAAAACGCGTGGATCTGACCCTTGTGGAAAAAGCGGGCCTGATCAGCCGACGCCAAAACCGGAGCGGCTATTATGACCGTTTCCGGGATCGCGTTATCTTCCCGATAGTTAACCCGTATCACCAGGTGGTCGGTTTTGGGGGAAGGGTTCTGAATGATTCCCTGCCCAAATATTTGAATTCCCCGGAAACCGCGCTGTACAGCAAGAGCCGCTCGCTTTATGGTCTTTTTCAGGCAAAATCATTTTGCAGGCAGACCGAAGAGGTGTTTATTGCCGAAGGCTATATGGATCTGCTCTCGCTTCATCTTCATGGGATTCAGAATTCAGTCGCCACACTGGGCACTGCCATGACCGAAGAGCATATCCGGCTTCTGAAGGGGGTTTCCCGGAAAATCACGCTGGTTTACGACTCGGATCAGGCCGGAATCAAGGCTGCCCAGCGGTGCGTCGAGCTTTTCAAGGCGCATCACCAGCTTGAGGATATCCGTATTCTGGTCCTGCCTGAAGGCCATGATCCCGACACTTATCTTCTCGAATTCGGAACGGAATCTTTTATAAATGCCGCCCGGGATGCTTCCGGTGTATTTTCCTTCATGATGAATGTGGCCATAAAAAAACACGGACTGTCCCTGGAAGGGAAACTGCGGATCATCCAGGAGATGGCGGAGCCGCTGTCGAGCTTGACGGATGGATTGATCCGAATTTCCGCCATCAAGGAAATCGCCGAACGAACGGGAATTGATGAAAGCGCGATACAGGAAAAGATTCGGGATAAGTCCTTGCGCAGACCTTTCCGGGAAAAGCCAGCCGGAAATGCGCCGGATTCGGGAAACAAATTTAACAAGCACCTGATTGCCATGATGCTTCAATTTCCTGTAATCATTCCGGATCTGATTGAAAAAAATCTTGTTGAAACTATTTCAGATCCTTTGCTAAAAGCCATTGGAAATGATATAATAACCAGTTATCGGAATTTGAATAATACGCCGGAGCATACCAACGACCTGCCTTCCATCGTTTTGATGGCTGCAGACAATGACGAAAAAAAGCGTCTGATAGCAGCATGTTCCATTCAGAAGGAGGAGTGGAGCCTTGAGGGATGCCGTAAATTGATTGAACAAATAGAAAGAAATCAAAAGCGAGATAACCTCCGGTCGTTGCGGCAGAGAATGAAAGCCGCTGAAGAAAGTGGTGAACAGGACTTGCTTCGGCAATTAACAAAGGAATGTATAGACGGTCAGTTGTCAGCAGGAGGCAGGTAATTATGGCAAAATCATCCGTTGTCAAACGGAAACTCGATAAGAAGATCACATCAAAGACCATAACGGACCTTATTTTAAAGGGGAAGGAAAAAGGATCCCTCTCCTATGATGATATCAACCGGGCACTTCCTGAGGATATGATTACTTCGGAACAATTAGATGAAACACTGATGATTTTTGATGAACTGGACATCGACATTCTGGATGAAAAAGTCGCGGGGTCCAGCGAAAACGAAGCCAAGGAAGCCGTGAAACGGGCCAGAAAAGAAACCGTTATGACGGATTTCGGGGCGGTCACCGATCCGGTAAAGATGTATCTGAGGGAAATGGGACTGGTTACCCTCCTCAGCCGCGAAGGAGAAGTGGAGATCGCCAAAAAAATCGAGGCCGGGGAACAGGAGGTTTTGAAGGCGCTGATCGACACGACAACCGGAATTGAATGTTTGCTGAACCTTGGCATTGATATCGAAACAGGCTCCTTGCGTCCCAAATATGTCCTGAAAGACATTGATGAAGGCGATGCCTATGTGGATGAAGTGGTTCAGACGGAAAAGTTTTTAAACACGATCCGCCAGATAAAGGCCATTCACGAAGAAAACAAGTCTTCCCGCGAAAAACTCTTTGCATCGGATCTCGGCTCTGAGGAAGTCCGCAGAATCCGGCGCACCATTACAAGAAAAAACGCCAAGATATTTGATCTGTTGAAAGACTGGCGGCTTGAGGGGAATGTCGTTGACAAGATCGAACAGATCATTCGCAATCAGATAGATTGGTTCGATGGTATGAACAAGATGATGGCATTGACTTCAGAAGCCCTGGGCGCATCTGTTGCCGAACTTGCCGGCCACTTGAGTGCGGCAGACGATTTTTCTGCCTGGATTCAGCCGCGTTGCCGACTGAACCCGGATGAGGCGGTTGCCTTGTTTTCCGATTTGTCCGGATTCAATCTGCAGATTGCCGAAAAGGAACTGACAGTAAAATCAAAAGCCCAGGCTTTGAAAAGAATACTTTCGGATGTCGATGAAGGCCGCTTTAAAGCCAAAATGGCCAAAAGCGAGTTGACCAAGGCCAATTTGAGGCTTGTGGTCAGCATTGCCAAAAAATACACCAATCGCGGGCTTCAGTTCCTGGATCTTATCCAGGAGGGGAACATCGGTTTGATGAAGGCTG
>JBBIPX010000035.1:0-26217 GCA_037442625.1 Desulfobacteraceae bacterium | reverse complement strand
AACGGCTGTTGTTGACCACATGCTGCAACCTGAGCTTACGGGTTGCATCGTCCCAGCCAATCCAGTGATCCCGAACTTTGATCCGCCAGGCAGGCGAGGAAAACTGAACGCACCCCACCACTTCACGCCGGGGCCGATCGATGTAAACCAAGTACTGAATACGCGCCCCATAAGGCATCGCGTATCCCAGGTAGTGATACCGGCCCACAAGTTCACGAAACATCTGCCGCTGCCCCTTGGTTTCAACCAGCTCCACCTGCAAAGGCAAAAAAGCCTCTACGCTGCCTGTAAGAGCGCTCAAGGGGTGCTCGGCCGCCGCGGCTGCGATGCGCCTTGAAACTGTTTTGGATCCGCTTGATTTCTTCTCTGGAAGCCTGAGTACCCCCTGGCCTTCCAGACGTTCAAGCAGATCCCGGCATTCCCGGGCCTTAAGTCCACCACCGGGGCGTTTCCAGTCCAAGAGTTCGCAAACCGTGTGAGCCAACTCAAGCCGACTGAGCCCCTTGCAGGTCTGAACGACTTCCCGGATCATCAATACCTCTTGTCCGGCAAACTCCCGATCACAGAATCTTTGCCGTTCTTTTATCGCGTTCATGCCATGTTCCTTTCATCATTGTACTGTAACGAAAGACTGGCGTATTGTCCGGCGAAAAATGACTGCTGGTCAAAAAATATTATCAATATTTGCATTGCTGCCGTTTTCAGATTGGTTTTTTAAATACCGTATTTCTGCATTTTTTTATAGAGCTGCGTGCGGTGGATGCCAAGAAGCCTAGCCGCCTTGGCTTTATTTCCCTGGGCCTGTTTCAGGGCGAATATAATCGCATCGATTTCGGCTTTTGTCTGAGCCTGCCTAATGGATGCAGACGGGGCATCGGAAAGGGCATCGATCTGCCGCTGCAGGAAAAACGGCAGGTGGTGCGGAAAAATGACGGCGCCTTCCAGGGAGGCTGCGGTTCTTTCCAGGACATTGGAAAGCTCTCTGACATTTCCCGGCCAGTCGTAGTGCCGAAGGATGCTGCCTGCCTGCGGATCAACGGCGATTTCGGGCAGGGCCGCATCCAGGGCCAACTGCCGCAGAATGCCTTCTGCAATCGGGGGGATATCCTCGCGGCGCTCGCGCAACGGCGGAATATGCAGCGGGATCACGCTGAGGCGATAAAACAGGTCTTTGCGGAACCTGCCTTCATTGATCATGACGGCCAGATCCTGGTTTGTGGCGGCAATCAGCCGGAAATCACTTTTGATGGGAAGCGCCCCGCCGATGCGTTCAAATTCCTTTTCTTCAAGCACCCTCAGGAGTTTGGGCTGCATCTCCAGGGGCAGATCTCCGATTTCATCCAGTAAAATCGTTCCCTGATGCGCCAGTTCAAATTTCCCGAGCTTTCCGGTTGCAGACGCCCCGGTGAAGGCGCCTTTTTCATATCCGAAAAGCTCCGATTCCAGAAGATCCCTGGGGATGGTTGCGCAATTGATGCGGACAAAGGGTTTTAAACGCCGGTTTCCGGCATTGTGGATGGCCTGGGCGAACAGCTCCTTTCCCGTGCCGGACTCTCCTGTGATCAGCACGGGCAAGTGGTTGGCCGCCGCGCAGAGGGCTTCTTTCTTTAATATCCGGATTCGGGGGGTGCCTCCGATAATGCTTTCGAATGTGTACCGGGTTGCACGCAATTTGGCCAGTTCCTGTTCGTAGAGCGCCACCTGGGATTCCAGAACGGACAGCCGCTTTGCCAGTTTGCGGACATCGCGGACATCCTTGAACATCACCTGCCCGAATACGGCAATGACCCGGCCGTCTTTTTTAATGGGAATCCGCTGAACCACCATGTCCTGCCCGAGGATGTGGTGCGCCTGATTGATTTCCGGAATGCCGGTTTTTGCAACGACATGCATCCGCGTATTTTCCACCACTTCCGTGCAATGCCTGCCGATCTGCGCATCGGGATCAACATCCAGAAACCATCCGTAAGGTTTATTGAAATGCGTGATGATTCCGTCCGGATCGGTGACGATCACCCCGTTATGAATGCTGTCCAGAATCAGCTCGAACATTTCCAGCTTCTGCGTCAGGACATTCACCTCGCTTGCCGCCGCATCCGGAAGAGCCGCGATGCAGCGGCTGTCCGGATCACCCGATGGATTCATGCTCCCTCCGCTATGTAGGCATATTGATACATGTTGTCTTATAGATACGTATCCATTTCAATACACAATTTGTGCTGCCCTTGCAAGCAGGGGTTTTTGCAGGCGTCAATCAGAAGCAAGGTCACTTGCCGGCGTGCCTTTCCGGAGAAAAACAGATTTTTGAAATCGTTTTTTACATCTTTAAATACAGAAGGTTGCAATCCATTCACGCGGCTTTCCTGTTCAATAATTGCAATTAATGCCGTTGATTGCCGGCAGCGATGTAATTCTGGCACAGACATTGCTGTTTTCTAAATTAAATGAACATTAACCAGCAACTGAAGGATATTGCGCCATGACCATTGACATTTCGGAACCCGTTATCTCGCGGGATCAGATTCTGGTTCTTCCGGATCCCAATTTCAACTGCAACAACGTCTGCATTGTCACCGGCGTTGCCAGCGGCATCGGCCGGGCCACGGCAATAGCGGCTGCAGCCAACCAGCTCTTTACCATCGGACTGGATGTTGATGAAAAAGGCGGGCATGAAACCGAAACGCTTGCCCGAAGCATGGGAGGCCAGATGGTTTTTATCCGGACCGATCTCACCAAAGATGAAGACGTCATCCGGGCGGTGGGCGAGGCAACCAAGCTGGGCCAGATCAAATACGTGGCCAACATCGCCGGAATTCAGCACATCGATCCCATAGAAAATTTTCCCATGGACCGCTATGATTTCATGCACCGGCTCATGCTCAGAGCCCCGCTCTTAATGTCGAAGCTGACCATCCCCCACATGAAGGCAAGCCCCGACGGCTGCGGCGTCATCGCCAACATGGCATCGGTCCATGCCCATATCTGCACCCTGAACAAACCCGCCTACAACATCGTTAAATTCGGCCTGCGGGGGCTGACCCAGTCCATTGCCGCTGAAGGCAAGGGAAAGATTCGTGCCTTTACCGTCAGTACGGGTTTTGTCAAAACCGCCCTGGCGCTCAAACAGATCCCCGCGCAGGCCCGGCAGCGCGGCATCAGTCAGGAGGCGGTCGTGCGGGATGTGATGATGGGATTCTCACGGGTGAAAGAAATGATGGCGCCGATTGATGTGGCCAACCTCTTTCTCTTCGGCTTTTCCGGTTACGGGAAATACCTGGTGGGCGGGGATATGCTGTTTGACGGCGGGATGGTTCTGACGTACGGCGAAGACAAAAAAGAAGATTGATGGCTTGTTACGAGGGCATCAAGATCAATCAACAATAACTGTAACCGAATCGCAAGGAGGAAATCGATGAAAAAAATGGCATTACGTTTGTTCGGGATTGCTGCCGTGATCATTGCTGTCATGGGAATTGTTCCGGCGGAACAGGTTCGTGCGGAAGAAGTGATTAAAATCGGATGGATTGCGGACATGGGCGGCATCGGCGCCAGCTTCTACAAGTCCCAGAAAGAAGGCATCGAGATGTTCATCGAAGAGACCAACGCTTCCGGCGGTTTTATGGGAAAGAAACTGGAGCTGGTCATCCGCGATTCGGACCTCAAGGCGGATGTCGGCGCCAATCTTGCCCGGGAGCTGATCCTCAATGAAAAATGCGAATATCTGATCGGCCCCACATCCAGCGCCGTGGCCCTGGCAGCCACCAAGGTGGCCAAGGAATTCAAGAAGGTCATATTCTTTCATACATCCAATACCGAGAAGCTGACCACCACGGATTTTCATCCCTACATGTTCCAGGTGGTGCCCAACACGGGCATCGAGGGACGGGGCATCGCGTATTTTCTGGCCCAGAAACCCTATAAAAACTACGGCTATATCGGCCTGGATTATGCCTACGGCCACGATCAGCACGACGCCTTCAAGGAATCGCTGCTGAAAGGCAATCCCAATGCAAAAATCGTCGCAGAGGTATGGCCCAAAACCGATGAAAAGAATTACGGCTCTTATATCCCCACCCTCATGGCCCAGAACCCGGAAGTCATTTATTCCAGCCTCTGGGGAGGCGCCCTGAGCACGTTCATCAAGCAGGCCATACCCTACGGCCTGTTCAAAAAGACAACACTCAGCTCGCTGTACGATCTGGACATGCTACGCGCCATGGGGCAGGAAATGCCGGAAAACCTCATGGGCTATACGCGCTGTCCGTTCTATGCCGTGAACACGCCCCAGATGAAAGTCTTTGTGGACAAATATCATCAAAAATTCAAGGAATGGCCGGCCGACTGGGCCATCATGGCTTATGACGGGCTTCTCGTGCTTAAAAAAGCCGTGGATACCGCCGGCAGCACCGACAGCGAGAAAGTATCCAAGGCGCTTGACGGACTCAAATGGACATCGCTGCGCGGCGAGCGCTACATCCGTGCGGAAGACCACATGGCCAATGTGGGCATTTATGTGGGTGTGAGCGCCAAGGATTCAAGATACAAGGATTTTCTGATTTTAAAGGATGTCGTGGAAGTACCGGCTGAAAAAGTCTGGATGTCGGTCGATGAGATCAAGGCCCTCAGGGCCAAGAATCCACAATAAACATAGCCTGTTTATCGGATCCGGGGCAATACCCATGATGAATCTGCAATTCATGTTGTTTATCCTGATCAACGGCCTCAGCCAGGGCATGGTGCTCTTTATTATCGCATCCGGCCTTTCGCTGGTGTTCGGTGTGCTGCGGGTCATCAATTTTGCGCACGGCTCGTTGTACATGATCGGGGCGTTTCTGGCGTTTTCGCTGAGCAGCCTCTTTGCGGGAAAGACGCTGTTTGCCTTTTTGATGCTGATGCTGCTGGTGCCCCCTGCCGTCGCCGTCCTCGGGCTGGGGCTGGAGGTCAGCCTTTTCAGACGCATTTACCGCAAGGAGCATCTGCTGCAGCTTCTTCTCACCTATTCCCTGGTGCTGATTCTGGATGGGTTGACCCGGATCATCTGGGGCGGGCAGATCCGAAACGTTCCCCGCCCCGAAATCCTGGCCGGTTCCCTGGATTTGTTCGGCCTGTTTTTTCCGTCCTACAACCTGTTCCTGCTGATCATGGGGCCGCTGATCGCCGCGGGGCTCTGGACTCTGCTGTATCGCAGCCGGGCCGGCAACTATATCCGGGCCGCGGTCACCTACCCGGAAATGCTGGGCGCCCTGGGTGTCAATGTCCCCGGGGTCATGACCGCAACTTTCATGCTGGGATGTTTTCTGGCGGGACTCGGCGGGGTATTCATGTCGGCCCTGGCCAATATCGATCTGAGCATCGGCATGGAACGGATCATCGAATGCTTTGCCGTGGTGGTGATCGGCGGGCTCGGGAGCGTGGGCGGCGCGCTCCTGGGCTCTCTCATCATCGGGGTCGGCGTTGCCTTCATTCAAATCTATTTCAGCCGGATGGCCCTGGTCTTCCCCTATGTCATCATGGCGCTGGTTCTGATCATCCGGCCCTGGGGGCTGTTCGGCAAGCCCGAACGGTAAAAATCAAACTTTGAACAATAGCCCTCCGCGGCGAGGTAACATGCCTTCTGCCTTAGAATCTTATCCGTCCACGCACAGATCCTGGCTGATTGCCGGCACGGTAATGGCCGTTCTGACGATCCTGCCTTTTGTGCTCGGCCAGTTGGGACGAACCGGCGAGTACTGGCTATGGGTGGCCACGGAAATGGTCATCATGGCGCTTTTTTCCCTGAGCCTGAACCTCATTCTGGGGTTCGGGGGCATGGTCAGTTTCGGTCATGCCGCATTTTTCGGCGTCGGCGCCTATACCGTGGCCCTTCTGATGAAAAAAGGCGGGGTGGGTTTCGTCCCGGCCATGGCGGCCGCCCCCCTGGTCTCGGCCCTGGCGGCCGGGGTCATCGGCTGGTTTTGCGTGCGCCGGGTAGGGCTGTACTTTTCCATCCTGACGCTGGCTTTCGGCCAGCTCATTTTCATGATCACGCTTCAGCTTTATGGATATACCGGCGGCGATGACGGCATTCATGGCATTCCCCGGCCGGTGCTGCTGACACCGCTTTCCTACTATCTGGTTTGTCTGGCGCTGGTTGCCGGCAGCTATTTGCTCATGCGGTTTTTAACGAAATCGCCTTTCGGGCTGACCATCCGCATGACGCGCGAAAACCCGGAGCGGGCCAAATTTCTGGGAATCAACGTCAAAGGCTATCAGCTTGTCAATTTTATCATCGCAGGCGGCTTTGCAGGGCTGGCAGGCGGGCTTTTCACCGAACTGAACCGTTTTGCCCAAACCGAATTTCTTCACTGGAGCAAATCCGCCGAGCCCATTTTCGCAAGCCTGGTCGGTGGGATGTATTCCCTGATCGGGCCGGCAATCGGCTCCACCGTGCTGATTTTTCTGAAAATCATCATCCAGCAGATCCACCAGGGCCTGGTTGAAATCTGGGGCATCATCCTCGGCGTGATTCTTTTGGGAGTGGTGCTTTTCATGCCGGAAGGCATCGTTGGGGTATACGAGAAAATCCGTGCCCGGAGGAGGCGCCCGCAGTGAACCGGACAATCCTGGATGTCGATAATCTTCACAAAAGCTTTGGCCGCAGCGCAATTTTAAACGGCGTCTCCTTCAGTGTTCCGGAAGGCGAGATTTCCGCCATCATCGGCCCGAACGGCGCGGGAAAGACCACCCTGTTTAATGTCATCACCGGGCTTTATGCCCCCGACAAGGGGCGCATTTCCTTCAATGGCCGCAATATCGCCGGCCTTCAGCCCTATCAAATCGTCCCTTTGGGCATTGCCAAGGCCTTTCAGATCACCAGCATTTTCCCGCGCCTGACCGTTTGGGAAAACATTCTGGCCGCGGTCATCACCCATCGCAAAAAAAACCTGGATTGTGTGACTCCCCTTTCCAAACTGGCGCCCATTCACGAACGGGCACAGGAGCTTCTGGAGAGTGTGGGGCTGTCGGATTTCGCCCATTACCAAAGCGGCACCCTGGCCCACGGCAATCAGAAACGGCTCGACATCGCCCTTTCCCTGGCGCTTTCGCCAAAACTCCTGCTCCTGGATGAGCCCACGGCCGGCATGAGCCCCGAGGAGCGGCGGGACACCGTAACCCTGATAAAGAACCTGTGGGAGCGCCTGAATATCACGATGCTGTTTATCGAGCATGACATGGATATCGTATTCGGCATTTCCCAGAAGGTCCGGGTGCTGTGTTACGGCGTTCTGATCGCGGAAGGCTCGCCGGATGAAATCTCACACAACCCGAAAGTCATCGAAGTCTATCTTGGGGAAGGCGACTAAAACATGCTGCTTGAGGTTGAAAAAATCAACACGTTTTATGGGCTCAGCCACATTCTCTTTGATGTTTCCCTGAACATCGACAAGGGGGAAGTGGTGGTGCTGCTGGGACGAAACGGCGCGGGAAAGACCACGACGCTTTTAAGCATCATGGGGCTGAACGCGCCCAAGACCGGTGCCATCCGCTACCAGAGTCAGGATGTAATGGGCCTTGCGCCTTATAAAATCGCCAGAATGGGTGTCGGCTTTGTTCCCGAGGACCGGCTCATATTTCCAGACCTCACCGTCTATGCCAATCTGGATGTGGGCCGGAAAAGCCTGGGCGGGCGCAAGTCCAAATGGACGATTGAGCGGATCTACAACCTCTTTCCGGTTCTAAAGGACTTCAGGGACAAGCCGGGCGGAGATCTGTCCGGCGGACAGCGCCAGATGCTGACCATTGCCCGCACCTTGATGGGAGACCCCGACCTGCTGCTTCTGGATGAACCCACCGAGGGCCTGGCGCCCCTTATCGTCAAGATGCTGGCGGATTTTATTGAAGTGATCAAACAGGAAGGCATGACCCTTCTTCTCTGCGAGCAGAATCTCAAATTTGCGCTGAAACACGCCGACCGCGCCTACATTGTGGACAACGGCGTTATCAAATACCAGGGAACCATTGCCGAATTGAACACGGACACCGAGATCAAGAAAAAATACCTGGCGGTTTGATTCAAAGATTTTCGATTTTCCGGCTGCAATTTTCTGGGGCGCTGCGCTTCCATGGACGGACCCCGCACAGTGATTATTTCCCCTTCCGTCTTTCTTCATTGACATCACGGCCCTATCTTCCTATAGTTTTGCCTGCCCGGGTGCCGGCGCTGCCGCATGCCATGGCCATGAATTTGACAATAACACATGCCCCCCCTTTTCGGGGAAATCCTCTTGTTCCAAGGGAGAGGTCAGCGGTTCAAATCAATATGACTTTTAAAGGAATCCGTCCATGAGCAAAGTTCTCGTCATCGGTGCCGGCGGTGTCGGCGGCGTTGTCGTACACAAATGCGCGCAGCACCCCGAAGTATTTTCAGAAATCGTTCTTGCCAGCCGAACCCCGGCCAAATGCGAGGCCGTCCGGAAACAGGTCGCAAGGCCGATTGAAATTGCGCAGGTGGATGCCGACCATCCCCGGGAAGTCTCGGCCCTGATCCGAAAAGTTTCCCCGGATATGGTCATCAATGTCGCCCTGCCCTACCAGGATCTGGCCATCATGGACGCCTGCCTGGAAACCGGCGTCAATTATCTGGACACGGCCAATTACGAGCCTCCGGACGAAGCCAGGTTTTGCTATAAATGGCAATGGGATTATCAGGACCGATTCAAGAAAAGCGGCATCACGGCCCTTCTTGGCTGCGGCTTCGACCCCGGCGTAACCAATATTTTCTGTGCCCATGCTTTAAAGCATCATTTTGATGAAATCCATACCATCGACATCATGGACTGCAACGCCGGCGATCACGGCCATCCCTTTGCCACCAATTTCAACCCGGAAATCAACATCCGGGAAGTCACGGCCAGGGGCAAATACTATGAAAACGGAAAATGGATCGAAACCGATCCGCTGTCCGTCCACAAGCCCTTTGATTTTCCCCAGATCGGCGTCCGGGAAATGTATTTGATGTATCACGAGGAAATGGAGTCCCTTGCCAAGAACATTCCCGGAATCAAACGGATGCGCTTCTGGATGACATTCGGCAAGGAATACCTCACCCATCTGCGGGTGCTTCAAAATGTCGGCATGACCCGCATCGATCCGGTGAGGTATCAGGGAACCGATATCGTTCCGCTTCAGTTTTTAAAGGCCCTGCTCCCCGAACCTTCCTCCCTTGCCGAAGGCTATACCGGCAAAACCTGCATCGGCTGCATGATCGAAGGCGTCAAAAACGGCAAATTCAGGAAATATTTCATCTACAACGTCTGTGACCATGCCGAATGCTTCCGGGAAATCAAGGCCCAGGCCATTTCCTACACCACCGGCGTTCCGGCCATGATCGGGGCCATGATGCTGCTGACCGGAAAATGGCGGGGAGCCGGGGTTTTCAATGTCGAGGAATTTGACCCGGATCCGTTCATGACGGAATTGAACCGATGCGGACTGCCGTGGACGGAGGCGTAAGGTTCATGCCGAAACGTTTTTCGGATGCCCGGATCCCCACGCCTTGTTATGTGGTGGATGAAGCGGCCCTGATCAAAAATCTGAAGATCCTGGATTCGATCCAGCGGCAAACCGGCTGCAAGATTCTGCTGGCGCTAAAGGGCTTTGCCATGTTCAGCCTCTTTCCGATCATCCGGGAATATCTGTGCGGCGTATCCGCAAGTTCCGTGGACGAGGCCAGGCTGGGCCGGGAGGAATTCGGCAAGGAAGTGCATTTTTGTGCGCCGGCCTTCCCGGATGCCGATTTTGATGAAATCCTTTCCTGCTGCAACCACTTGGTGTTCAATTCCTTTTCATTCTGGAACCGTTACAAATCCGGAATCCTGAGCGCCGGCAAGTCCATCCGGTGCGGCATCCGGGTGAATCCCGAACATTCGGAAGTCCGCGTGCCGATTTACGATCCCTGCGGACCGTGTTCCCGGCTGGGCGTAACCCGAAGCAATTTTCAGCCCCATAGCCTGGAAGGGATTTCCGGTCTGCATTTTCACACGCTCTGCGAGCTCAACGCCGATGCCCTGGCCCGCACCCTTCCCGTATTCGAAGACAAATTCGGCGCTTTTTTAAAAAACATGGAATGGGTGAATTTCGGCGGCGGGCATCACATCACCCGAAGCGATTATGATGTAGATCTCCTGTGCGGGCTGATCAAGGATTTCAGGCACAGATATCCCCTTGAGGTTTATCTGGAGCCGGGTGAAGCCATTGCGCTGAACACCGGCGTGTTGATCGCATCCGTCCTGGATGTGTTCCATAACGCCATGGACATCGCCATTCTGGACACATCCGCATCGGCCCACATGCCCGATGTGCTGGAGATGCCGTACCGTCCGGTCATCGAAGGGGCCGGAGCCCCCGGTGAATTTGCGTTCACCTACCGGCTGGCCGGCCTGACATGCCTGGCGGGGGATGTGATCGGCGATTTCTCTTTTCCAGAGCCCCTGAAAGCCGGAGACCGCCTGGTGTTTCAGGATATGGCCCATTACACGATGGTGAAAAACAACACCTTCAACGGCGTCCGGCTGCCGTCCATCGGCGTCCTGAACGCCGGGGGAGAGTTTCGGCTGGTCCGGAATTTCGGGTATGCAGACTACCGGAACCGGCTTTCATGACAGGACGCCTTGTTTCCTTCGATCCCCTCCGAACCCTGAATATTGAGGGCGTTACCCCGCTGAAACCCGAACAATGGCTCAGCCGCAGGGATATTGTTCAAGCCGCAGACTGGATTCTTTTTCCGGAATACTGGCAGGTCAACGCCCTGGTTTACGGCTGGAAAAAGAAAATCTTCCCCAGCATCAGCAGCTTTCATATCGGGCACGACAAGGTGGAGATGACGCGCGTCTTTCAGGCAGTCTGCCCGGGAAATACGCCGTTTACCCGGATCCTTGCCCGCACGGACACTGCAATTGAACAGGTTCTTGAAGCGTTCTGTTTTCCCTTTGTGGCCAAGGAAGCCAGAAATTCCATGGGCCAAGGGGTTTTTCTCATCGAAACCAAACAGGATTTTCTGGATTACGCCGGAAAAAATCCCGTTCTTTATGTTCAGGAATATCTGCCCATCAGCCGGGATCTGCGGCTGGCGTTTGTGGGTGACAAGGTTGTAGCGGCTTACTGGCGTAAGGCTGCTCCGGGAGAGTTTCACAACAACGTTTCCCGCGGGGGCTCCGTAAGCTTTGAGGAAATCCCCGAAGGGGCTGTGCGGCTGGTCGAATCCTTTGCAAGAGAAACCGGAATCAATCATGCGGGATTTGATGTGGCCGAGGTGGAAGGACATTTTTATTTTCTGGAGCTCAACACGCGGTTCGGGACCCGCGCGCTCATCGATCGCGGGATTCAGATAGGTCCGCATATCCAGTCATATCTGACGGCATCGTAATAATTCCGGATGCCGCGCTTTCCCTGCATCTTGCGTCATTGCGGCGTATCCCGCGAAAATCCCCAAATCCCCTAATATCCGCGCTCGAAATCAACCCGATAGCGCAAGTCGTCCCCTTGCAGAAGGCGGCGATAATTATCCAGAAAGATCCCGGCGATATCTTCCGGAACATTCATGGCGGCCGTATGAAAAGTGATCCGCACATTCGGTGTGCGCCAGAGGATATGCCCGGGCGCAAGGGGTTCTTCCTGAAAAACATCCAGCACGGCGCCTGCGATTCGCCCGGCCTGCAGGGCCTCGGCCAGCGCCGCCTCGTCCACCGTGCTGCCGCGACCGACATTGACGAATACGGCCCGCTGCGGCAGGGCGGACAGAAGCGCCGCATCCACGATGCGGCGCGTGCTTCCGGTATCGGGAAGAATGTTCACCAGATAATCAAGTTCCGAGGCAAAAGCCGTCAGGAACGTGCCATGATAGTATTGATCAACTTCCGCACAGGCTTCACTGGAGCGGGTATATCCCCTGACCGTCATGCCGAAGTGCCTGGCTGTGCGCGCGAGATCCGCGCCGATCGATCCGACGCCCATCAGGCCGATTTTCTTGCCGCGCAGGGTTCCGGGCGGGGTCTTGTCCCATTGACCGGCTGCCTGCGCCGCATGGCGCTCAAGGATCCGCCTTTCGTTGGCCAGCAGGTATGCAAAGACATACTCGGACATTAACCCTCCGAAAACGCCTCTGGCGTTGGTCAGAACGTAATCCCTTCGCAGCGCGGGATCCAGAAGCGGCTCAACGCCCGCCCAGGTGGACTGCACCCAGCACAGATCCGGAAGCTGCATGATTACACCGGATACAAGGGATGGCTCACCAAAGACGATATCGCAGGAAGGGCAAATATCGACGGCTTTTTGCGGGGACGCTGCCGCGGTTATATCAAGGCCGGGAAGTCTGGCGGCGTGAATCAGGCGCAAATAGTCTTTTGCATGCCGGGAGAGAATTAGGAGCCTGTGCACGGCAATTATCTCTTCCGGCCCCAGACAGCATACACCGGGTCTGACAGCCGCTGCTGCCCGATATACTTGTCGGTTTCCGGCCTGGGGAGTCCGCGCATCGAGAACGTGTGCAGGTTTTCAAAGGATCCTGTTTTAAGCAGATACTCGAGAACCAGCCCCATGCGCTCGAATTCATGCACCTCTTTCCAGATGCGGACGGCTTTTGGCGGAAACCATCGGTTGGAAAAAATCATCACCGCATCCAGGGACCCGCTTTCAAAGGCGAGCGCCGCCGCCTGATTGATATCCTGAACCACAAACCGGGGACCAGCATAAAACAAGGGATCCGCTCGTTCATCCTCCCGGTCAAAGGGGTGATCTGAAAAAAATTCCGTCGGCCTGCCCGCCACCCGGCCCTGCATTCCCGAACCCGTGGATGCCGTTTCCAGCCAGTCGTAACAGGTCCCTCCCCGATCGACCGGCTTGGCGTGAATGTTCAGACTGGTCGCCTTCAGATCAATCGGAAATGAGGCCAGCGGATGGTTGAAGCTGATACGAATGGATGACCCCATCGGCGCCACGCATCGGAAGGATTCGATATTTGCTCGAAAAATATTGGCCATGCCGGTCAGAATACCTTGGGATAGAATCTGCCGGCCCGGGGCGAAATGACGCGGGAGGGGTCCATATTGCGGTCAAACTGGAAAGCTTCAATGGCATGTTCGCAAGAAGGCTGAAAGGCCGGAACGATTTCTCCGGGCTTCAGGCTGAAGTTCACCTGTTCCTGCGGCGAGCGTATCAAAAATTTCTGAAGGACCTGCCGCGGAAAGCAGTCCCTCCAGAATTTAATCCGCTGCGCCGTATAATTGTCGATATGTGTTGCGGCATCGCTTTTCCAGGTCAACCGGAATTCGATATCCGCCAGGCAATCGGCATCGGTGATCATATCAGCTCCTTTTGTCGTTTTTTCCAAAATAAGCGCACCGCATGCCTTCGTCAAGAACCGGACATTCAGGAAAGCAAGCTGAAAGTCCGGATGCCGCGCTTGGCCGCTTTCTTCGTCATGGCGAGGATTCCGACAGACCGCTCCTGTCCGGATCACAAACCTTCATCAACAGTTCCCGCAGCTTGCTCAGACTGTAAGGTTTCTGGAGCACCCCGGACAGGTGCTTCCCGGCAAAACGCGCGGCCACATCCTCTTCGCTGTATCCGCTGGCCAGTATCACGCGAATGTCCGGATTGATCCGGCGCAGCTCTCCCAGGGCCTGGGCTCCGTCCATGTGGGGCATGGTCAGATCCAGCAGCACCAGGTCGATCTCGATCTGATGCCTGCGATACAATTCCAGCGCCTCCCTGCCGTCCGCAGCAGTCAGAACCTTAAACCCCAGCCGATCGAGCATCATGGCCCCAAGAGCCCGCAGGCTTTCCTCATCGTCCGCCAGAAGAATACTTCCCTTCCCTTGCCAGTTGTCAGAATGATGCGGAAAAAGGTGCTGGTCTGTCTTTTTCCCCATCTCAAGAACCGGGAACAGCACTTTGAACGTCGTACCCTTTCCAAACTCGCTGTACACCTTGATTGCGCCCTTGTGCGCCCGGACAATGCCCAAAACAGCGGCCAGCCCCAATCCCCGGCCCGTAAACTTGGTGGTAAAGAAAGGCTCGAAAATGCGTTCCCGGGTTTCGGCAACCATGCCGCAGCCCGTGTCCGTCACCTCCAGATGCACATATAGCCCAGGCGCCAGACTATCATGCAGTTCGGTCTTTCTCAGGTAGTCTTCGTCACAGCGCGTGGCGCCGGCTGCGACCGTGATCACCCCGCTTCGATCCCCGATGGCCTCCGATGCATTGATGATCATATTCAATACGATCTGGCGGACCTGGCTCGAATCCGCCATAATGGGCGGAAGCCCGCGCTCCAGACTCAGATTCAAAACCGCTTTTTTGGAAATGGATGTCTTTAGAAGATGCGCCATTTCCGCGATCAACTCATGCAGATCGACCTTTTCAAGGGCGAATGTGGTTCTGCCGGAATAGGCCAGCATCTGCCGGCACAGTTCGGCGGCCCGGCGCGCAGCGGTCGTAATCTGCTGAATGCTTTCCCGTGCGGCGGACATGGGCGATATTTCATCCAGAGCCAGATCCGCATGTCCGAGCACAGCCATCAGAATATTGTTAAAATCATGGGCGATTCCGCCGGCGAGCACTCCCAGGCTTTCCAGCTTCTGGGTCTGCTGAATCTGGCGTTCCAGTTTCCGATGCGCGGCTTCGGCCTGCTTGCGGTCGGTAATATCCCGGGTTATGGAAAGAATGATGGATTCGTCGTTGGCGCTCAGGATGCACGCCGACATCAGGCCTGTTTTGCGGCTTCGATTCTTACCGATGAATCCAGCTTCCATATTCTCCACGTAACCCGCGGTATCGAGTCCATCCATCAGTTGTTTCCGGTCATTCGGATCCTCCCAGATATTCAGATCCAGAGAGGATTTTCCGATGACCTCATCACGGGTATACCCCATGATTTTTGTAAATCCCTCGTTAATATCAATGTAGACGCCGTCTGAAGCACGGTTGAGATTAATGGAATCGGGACTGGTCCGGAATGCCAGCCGGAACAGCTCCTCGCTGACCCTCAGTTTCTTCTCGGTATTCTTTAACCGGTCGATCTCTGCTTCCAGATCCCTGACGCGTTGTTCAAGAGCTTGACAGATTGGACTTTTCGACATTTTGTTGCCTTGTTGATGCAAAATATTTATTTGGATTAAATTCGAAAAATACGGATAAATATTAAGCTGCCAAAAATGATTTCGCCGAATGGGACAAATCGCTTCCTCCGGCAATCCAGCGGACGGTACAGGTTCAATAGTATATAATCGGCTGAAAAACAATTTAAAACTTTGCGCCGATTTCGAAACACGATTAAACCGACACGCAGGGCAAAAGTGGAGTTTTGAATCGGTTGGCGGAACAATGACGGGTTTTTGCAATCAGCTCGAACGATATAGAGATGACCTTCCGTGATGCAGGGATCATCCCCATAGCGAATAAACCAGCTTCGAACTCAACGGACGGAGTCATCGGGACAGATGCCGCTGTCCGGCGGGCCGCAGGCGGCGCGCGAGCAGCAGAAGCGGTCGAACTCCGCCGATGCGGTCTGGTGATCCCTTCCCAGATGAAAGTTCAGCCAGGAGGATGTATGGTCCAGTTCCCACTTGCGGGGGGGAATGCATCCTTGAACCATGTCTCCGGTTTTTCCGGCGAATGCCCAGCGAATATAGGTCTGATGCCAGATGCACCACCTGTCCGGATAGACTTCGCAGCGGCCGCCCCGGCTGCCGCCGCAGGCGCCGTTTCGGATGTGCTTCGGACAGCCCGATTCCGGGCACTGGAAAGCCAGGTGCTGGATGGCGCAGTCCCCGCACTGCCGGCATCCGAGCATGACCTGTTTTCCGATGTTTTCGGACAAATCCAGAAGCGTGCGGGCCGAAGCGTTGCTGTCGCACCAGCGGCTCAGGCGCTGGTACAAAGGGGCCAGGGACGCCTCCGGGTTAAAGAAAAAACCGTGGGCGATTTCCATCATGCGCAAATGGAGCTTTGTCCAAATCGGCAACCGGATGGGACTTCGGCCGTAATTATGGGGGAAAGCGGCGGATGCGCCGGTCTTACCAAAGGCATAGAATCCGGTCGGGGGAGAAAAATCAAAATCAATCAGAAAATCCCGCCAGCAATTTTCAATCTCCTGCATGCGATCCAGAATTCCGGCAACGGATTCAAACTGCTTGTGAATCCCGCCGATGTGAATGCCGCGGTATCCCAGCCCCTTCAGCACGACCCCCAGCCGCGCCGCCCGCTCGATGCCGGCGGCCCTGCCCCGGACCGGGTCCTTCCATTCACTCTGAACGATTTTTAAAAGCGCATCCGGCACGACAGCGCCGGGAATCCTGCCCTGGTTCATCAGCGCCGCCACCTTGGGTGTCAGGACATATACCGAACCCAAAATCGGTAGAGTCAGTCCCATCCGCTGCAGGATCCAAATGAGCTCCTGAAATTTGCGGGCATCATAACCTAGCTGGGTAATGACGAACTGGGCGCCGGCTTTTGCTTTGCGGCAGAGTTTTGCGTACTGGGCAAAACTTTCTCCTTCGGTGTATTTAAACGGAGAGACGGCGCATCCGGTCACAAATCCGTCCGGGTCGCCAGCGGCGTTGATGCGCTCATTCAGCATGCCCAGAAGGCACTGCATGCTGACCGAATCCAGATCGAATACCGGCGCGCCCTGCCCGGCAAAGCCTTGTCCTGCGTAATCTCCGGTCAGGGCCAGGATGTTTTTCATGCCCATCATGGCCAGTTGAAGGGCCCGGCTTTCAAGGCCGACCCGGTTCATGTCCCGGCAGGTGAAATGAACGATCACATCCATGCCGAGCTTGAAGATCTCGGATCCCAGAACATCCGGGCTGAGCGAGGGGTTTCCGCCGGGATTGTCCGTCATGGAAACGGCGGAGATACGGCCATCCGAAAAGGCATCGGCGGCAATCCGCATGACTGTTTCAACGGATTTTCCGCCGTGCTCCCGTCCCGGAACGAGCTCCAGGGTTACGATAAACTGAGCCGGATCAAAGAGATCGTTACGAAAAACGCGCAGCATGGCTGTCAGGCCTCCTTCGGGTTTTCAATAATAACGCCGTGCAAGACATCGCTCTTCATTAACCGATGTACTTTGAAAAAGCGATATTTTTATGCCTTTCCGTCAACATGGTTTCACCAATTTTTCGGGGCTGCAACACGCGCCATTGCAACGGGTTTCATGCCTTCGGATCTTTGGCCTTTTTCTGCCATTTCCCTTTATTGACATTGTGTGATATCTTTATTATTTGAATTAAGGAAACCATTATAACTGAACCGGTCGATGCCGCGTATCGGGTGCATGAACCCTCTCATCTGACCGTCATCAATGGATAAATTGCAATGGACAATGATTGGCCCTCTTATATCCAAGCTTTTCAAAGCGGGCTTTTAAAGAAAAAAGCCGGGCAGGCCGCCGGAATCCTTCAAGCCTGCACGCTTTGCCCCAGAAAATGCAGGGCAAACCGCCTTGGGGGTGAGAAAGGGATCTGCCGGACAACCGATCGGGCCGTTGTTTACGGGCACCACCCCCATTTTGGTGAAGAAGCCCCCCTGGCGGGCCGATACGGATCCGGAACCATTTTCTTTACCCATTGCAATTTGAAGTGCAATTTCTGCCAGAATTTTGACATCAGCCACAAGGGCGCGGGAAAACCGGTTTCGGATGCGGAACTGGCGGGCATGATGCTGGAACTGCAAAAAGAAGGCTGCCACAACATCAATTTAGTGACCCCTTCGCATGTTGTTCCCCAGATTCTTTCCGCACTGCAACTGGCCGCGGAAAAAGGACTTTCGATCCCGATCGTTTATAACACCAGCGCTTATGACTCGGTTGAAACCCTTCGGATTCTGGACGGCATCGTGGACATTTACATGCCGGACTTCAAGTTCTGGGATCCGCGCACGTCGGATGTCACCTGCGGCGCCCCCGATTATCCCGATGCGGCCAGAAAGGCCATTTCGGAAATGCACCGCCAGGTCGGCGATCTTGTCCTGGATGCGTCCGGACTGGCAAAACGGGGGCTGCTCATCCGTCACCTCGTCATGCCGGACGGGCTGTCTGAAACACTTGAAATCATGAAGTTTATTGCATCCAGAATTTCCGTGGACACTTATGTCAACATCATGCCCCAGTACCATCCCAGCGGCGATTCCGGATGCGTGAAATCGCTTGGCCGGCAGATCACGGCAAAGGAGCATGCCAGGGCGATTCAATACGCTCTGGATGCCGGGCTGACGCGGATCGATAAAAGATAAACCAGGTGCGGTTTCCATTTAATTATTAAGGCGACGAATCAGATGACACCTACCCTCACGGACTGGCAAAACCGGGTGGTTTCCCCGAAAAAGGCACTGGAGCAGATTACGCCGGGAATGAGCATATTCCTCGGCACCGGTGTCGGAGAACCGAGAACACTGGTCAAGCACCTGATGGCATCCGAGGCCGGCAACCTGGTGGACCTGGAACTGATTCAGATCGTCAGTTTCGGCGACGCCGTTTCCCTGAAGTCCCTCCAGTTCCAGAGATTCCGCCTGAAAACTTTTTTTTCCGGATGGGTGGCTGCCGAGGCCATTGCCGCGGGCCGGGTGGATCTCATCCCCAGCCGGTTTTCGGATATCCCCATGCTCATCGAATCCGGCCAACTGCCGGTGGATACCGCCTTTATCCAGATTACCCCCCCGAATGAAGCCGGATACTGCAGCCTCGGCATTGCCGGCGACGTATCCCGACAGGTGATGAAGCGGGCGTCCCTGATCATCGGAGAAATCAACCCGCAGATTCCGGAGACTTTCGGCGATACCTTTGTTCCGGTTTCGGATTTTCACTTTCTGGTTCATTCTACGGAGCCCCCGCTCTATTTTGACCGGTGGCCGGTGAATGCAACCATTGACCGGGTTGCGGAAAATGTGGCATCCATCATTGAAGACGGAAGCTGCATCGCTTATTCCATCGGATCCCTGTTCGAAGCCCTCAGCCCCCATCTGTCGCGCAAACATCATCTTGGCATACACACGGCCATTTTTACCGATGCGCTGATGGATCTGGTGAAAAGCGGCGCCGTCACCAACCGATACAAACACGCGTTCCGGGGGAAATCCCTGGCCTGCTACGGTTTTGGTACCCCGGCCATGCTCTCCTGGCTGAATCGCAATCCGCTGGTGGAATTTCAGGGCATCGACCAGGTGATCAGCCCCATACTGATCGGCCGGAACCCCCGGTTCGTGGCGATTCTGCCTGCCCGAAAGGTCGATATTTCCGGCAGGATCGCCTTTCATATCGGCAAGGGCAATGTATCGGCAGGCCCGGCAGAGGCCATGGATTTTTTAAACGGCGCCGAAATCTCAAGGGGCGGTTATACCGTGTTCGCCCTGCCCAGCCGGAACCTGAAAAACGAGCCCAACATCCTGCTGTCGGTGGAGCACTTCCCCAATGAAGTCGGCATCCGGGAATCGGTGAATCTGGTGGTTACCGAATACGGCGTGGCATCCCTGAGAGGCCGGACCCTGAGGGAACGGGCGCAGGCCCTGATCGAAATCGCACACCCCGATGATCGGCCCGGCCTGATCGCACAGGCCAAGGCGGATAACATCCTGTATCCGGACCAGATTTATATCGCTGAAAGTGCGCATCTTTATCCATCGGAAATTTCAACCCGGCACACCTTCAAGGGGGGTACGACCGTCCGGTTCCGCGCCATTCGGCCGTCGGATGAAGAAGAAATGCGGCGCCTGTTTTACCGGTTTTCCGACCGGGCGGTGTATTACCGGTATTTTTCACCCATTAAATCCATGCCCCATGCCAAAATGCAGCAATACGTCAATGTGGATTTCCGCGAAACCCTGTCCATTGTGGGACTTGCCGGAGATTCCGGCGAGGGCCAGATCATCGCTGAGGCCAGGTTCGTGAAACATTCCGGAAAACCTTACGGCGATGTGGCCTTTGTCGTCGATGAAAAATACCAGGGCATCGGCATCGCCAGCTACCTTTACGCCATGCTGATCCGTCTGGCAAAGGAAAGAGGGCTTCAGGGCTTTACCGCGGATGTGCTCACCTCCAACAAGTCCATGATGAAGGTGTTTGAAAAAGGTGCGCAAAACGTAAAGGCCAACCTGTCCAGCGGGGTTTATGAGTTGACGATAACGTTTTCAGAAGAATCCCCGCCGGATTTGGAAATGATTCCGTAAGGGGCGGCGAACAGATGATGGAAGACGAATTCGATCGGCGCCTGATGAAAATCGTTTTTCCCGACAGTTATTCGAGGAGAATGCCATGAAACATGAAAAATGGAATCCGGGGACGCTTTTGGAGACATCCGGGGGGTACTGGCAAACCTGCGCCCTTCATGCCGCCGTGCAACTGGATGTATTTACGGTGATGGAAGACCGGCGGCTTTCGGCGGACGACATTGCCGGAAAGCTTCAGGCCGACCCCAGGGCTTTGGCCATGCTGCTGAATGCCCTGACCGCCATGAATCTTCTGGATAAATCGGATGGTCTTTACGCCAATACACCCGAAGCCGGGGCATTTCTATCCAAATCGTCTCCCGGATATATCGGCTATATCATCAAACACCACCACCATCTCGTGGCGTCCTGGAGCCAGCTTGATCAGGCGGTTGTAAGCGGCAAGGCGGTTCGAACCCGGGCAACATTCAGCAGCGACGATGCGCGGGAAAGTTTTTTGATGGGCATGTTCAACATGGCCATGATGCTGGCGCCAAGGATCGTTCCCAAAATCGACCTCTCCAACTGCGGCACACTGCTGGATATGGGCGGCGGCCCCGGAACTTATTCCATTCAGTTCTGTCTGAACAATCCGGGGCTGAAGGCCGTCGTGTTCGATCTGCCGACCACCCGGCCCTTTGCCGAAGCCACCATCGGCAAATACGGCCTGTCGGACCGGATCCGGTTTCAGGCCGGCAGTTATCTGAAGGACCCGGTTGAAGGACGCTATGATGCGGCCTGGCTTTCCCACATCCTTCACGGGGAAGGACCGGAAGACTGCCGGGGAATCATTCAAAAGGCGGTCGCCGCCCTTTCCCCGGGCGGGATGATCCTGATCCACGAATTCATTCTCAACAACGAAATGAGCGGCCCGCTGTTTCCGGCCCTTTTTTCGCTGAATATGCTCATCGGCACCCCGTCCGGCCAGGCCTATTCCGAAAAGCAGATCAGCGACATGCTGGCAAGTGCCGGAGTACGGGATATCCGCAGGATATCCATCGACAGTCCGAACGACTCCGGCATTATCGCAGGCATCGTTTGAGCAAGGGGCGCAACCACATGATACCTGCTGTGGATTCTGATGTGCTGATCGTCGGGGCCGGCATCATGGGCCTGACGATTGCAAGGGAACTGGTAAAAAACGGCCGGGAGCATATCGTCGTCATTGAAAAAGAGGCTCAAACCGGAAAGCATGCTTCCGGCCGCAACAGCGGCGTGCTTCATGCCGGCATTTATTACGCCCCGGACAGCATGAAGGCAAAGTCCTGCCAGAACGGTAATTTTCTGATGAAAGCCTATTGCCGGGAAAATGGGCTGCCGCTTCTGGAAACCGGAAAAGTCATCGTCGCCCGAAACAAAGACGAACTGCCCGTGCTTCAGACCCTGTATGATCGGGCCGTTGCCAATGGCGCAAAAGTGGACATGGTGGATGAAAAGCTGCTTGCGCGGATCGAACCCAATGCAAGGACTTTTCAGCAGGCCATTTTTTCGCATTATACCGCAGTGGTGGACCCCCATAGGATATTGAAATCGCTGCAAAGCGAACTGGAGCTATCCGGAAAGGTTCGCTTTTTCTTTAACTGCGCCTTTGAAACCGTTGCCGGCAGCAATGTCGTTCAGACAAAGTGCGGCCGGATCCGCTTCAAGCGGTTCATCAATGCCGGGGGCGCCCATTGCGACCGCATTTCAAAGACATTCGGCATCGGCGCCCGGTATCGGCTGATTCCCTTCAAAGGCATTTACCGCAAACTGAAAAAAAACAGCGCCTGGCGGGTCAGGGGCAGCATCTATCCGGTTCCGGACATCCGTAATCCCTTTCTGGGAGTGCATTTTACCCGAAATATTCACGGGGATGTCTACTTGGGACCAACGGCGATCCCGGCATTCGGCCGTGAAAACTACGGCGTTTTTGAAGGAATGGACAAAGAAGCCATTGATATTTTGCTCAGCGATGCACATCTTTTTACAAAAAATCCCCAGTTTCGAACGGTTGCCTTGACCGAACCCAGGAAATATTTTTTCCCCTGGTTTTTTCAGGATGCCGCCAAGCTGGTAAAAACCCTGGATCCTTCCGAGGTAGAGCCTGCCGCCAAAGTGGGCATCCGGGCCCAGCTTGTGGACTGGAACACCGGGGAACTGGTTCAGGATTTTCAGGTGATTCGGGATGGCGATTGTCTGCATCTGCTGAATCCCATTTCGCCGGCATTTACCAGCTCCATGGATCTGGCTCAAAAAATCGTCAAGTTAATAAATTAACCCGGCGCGGGCACAACAAAGGATGAAAGAGGTCGTTTTCATTCAAACTGATAAAGGAAGTTAATATGACACAGGATGAACAAATCGAGGCCATCAAACTGCGGGCCAGAAAGAATTTTTCAAAAGGCTTCAACTGCGCGGAGTGCGTGGTGGAAGCCGTTGTAAACCTGGTCGATACCGGCCTTCCCAAGGATATTCAGAAACTGGCGACCGGCTTCGGCGGCGGGGTCGGACTCTATGGAGACACCTGCGGCGCCATTACCGGAGCGGTTCTTGCAGTCGGGGCCGTCCACGGCAGAAGCGCGCTTCCGGAAGGCGAGCCCAAAGAGGCATCCAAAATGGCCGCCCAGGAGCTTTACGGCAAACCCGGTCTGTACCGGCTTTTCAACCAGATCCCCAACCGGATCAAGGAAAAATTCGGGGACACCCTTTGCCGGGACCTTACCAAAACCTGGAAAGACTCCTGGCTTTGCCGCGACCATGCCCTGCACTGCCGGGAGATCATTACCGAATCGGCAATCATTGCCGCTGAACTGATCCTTTCGGATAAAGCCGAGCGATCCTCTCAGCCCTTCGGCGCCAATGTTGAAAACCTGGCGGACGCCCCGGAGGCGTGTTCCATCAAGGGCTGAGGGGCCGCACTGAATCAGGGCGGCGCCTTGAACAAATAATCGAAAGCTGCATCCATCCGGGAAGACGAACCGCTGCATTTCAGCGCTGCGACTTTCCGGCCTTCTCAAAGGAATTAATATCTCCATGTTTTTTGACTGGTTGACAAAAATATTCGGAAGCCAAAACGAACGGGAATTAAAAAAACTCTGGCCGGTGGTGGACAGGATCAATTCCCTGGAACCGTCCCTGAAAGCCCTTGGCGACGAAGATCTGAAAGCCCTGACCTTTGCCTTCAAGGAGCGGATCGAAAAGGGTGAAACCCTGGATGATCTGCTTCCGGAGGCATTTGCAGCCGTTCGGGAAGCCTCGGTTCGTGCCCTGAACATGCGCCATTTCGATGCCCAGCTCATCGGCGGCATGGTGCTGCATCAGGGAAAGATTGCTGAAATGAAGACCGGTGAAGGCAAAACCCTTGCCGCCACCCTGCCCGCCTATCTCAATTCCCTGACCGGCAAAGGGGTGCACATTATCACCGTTAACGACTATCTGGCCAGACGCGACACCGAATGGATGGGAAAGGTTTACAATTTCCTGGGGCTTTCGGTCGGGTGCATTCTGCACGGTCTCGATGACCAGGAGCGCCAGGCGGCATATCACTCGGATATCACTTACGGAACCAACAACGAATTCGGGTTCGATTATCTGAGGGACAACATGAAATTCTACAAGGAGAGCATTGTTCAGGGGGATCTGAATTACGCCATCGTGGATGAGGTGGACAGCATCCTGATCGACGAGGCCAGAACCCCGCTGATCATCTCCGGACAGGCGGAAAAATCCACCCACCTGTATTACGAAATCAATACCATCATCCCCCGCCTTTTGCGGGAAACGGATTATGTCATCGATGAAAAGGCCCGGACCGCCGTCCTTACCGAAGAAGGGGTCGCCAAGGCCGAGCGGCTGATCAAGGTGGAAAACCTTTATGATCCCCGCAACATCGAAACGCTTCACCACATCAATCAGGCCCTCAAGGCCCACGCCCTGTTCAAACGGGATGTGGACTATATCGTCAAGGAAGGCGAGGTCGTCATCGTGGATGAATTCACCGGCCGCCTCATGCCGGGCCGCCGCTACAGCGAGGGGCTGCACCAGGCGCTCGAGGCCAAGGAAAACGTCCGCATTGAAAACGAGAATCAGACACTTGCTACAATAACCTTTCAGAATTATTTTAGAATGTATGACAAGCTGGCCGGAATGACCGGTACGGCCGATACGGAAGCCGCGGAATTCAAGAAAATATACAATCTGGATGTGTCGGTGATTCCCACCCACATGCCCATGATCCGGCACGATTTTCCGGATATGATCTACAAGACCAAGAAAGAAAAATTTGAAGCGGTCATGAATGATATCGCCGATCTTCATAAAAATGGACAGCCCGTTCTGGTCGGCACCATCTCCATTGATGTGTCCGAGGATCTCAGCCAGAAACTGAAGAAAAAGGGAATCCCCCACACGGTTCTGAATGCCAAAAACCATGAGAAGGAAGCTGAAATCGTGTCCATGGCCGGCCAGAAAGGGGCCGTGACCATTTCCACCAACATGGCCGGACGCGGTACGGACATCGTGCTCGGGGAAGGCGTCACGGAGCTTGGCGGACTTCGCATCATCGGAACGGAGCGCCACGAGAGCCGGCGCATCGACAACCAGCTTCGGGGCCGATCCGGCAGACAGGGAGATCCGGGCTCATCCCGTTTCTACCTGGCGCTGGAAGACGATCTGCTGCGGATCTTTGGCGGGGAGCGCATGACCGGCATCATGGAGCGGCTGGGCATGGAGGAAGGCGAGCCCATCGAGCACAACCTGATCAGCAGGGCTATTGAAAATGCCCAGTCCAAGGTGGAAGCGCACAATTTTGATATCCGCAAGCACCTGATCGAATACGACGATGTAATGAACCAGCAGCGGGAAGTCATCTACCGCCAGCGCCGCGAAGCCCTCAACGGGAAAAGCCTGAAACCGGACGTCGAAGACATGATCCGGGACAAGGCAGAGGAAATCGCCCAAACCTATGCGGATGAAAAAGTCTCGCCCGAGGAATGGGATCTGAAGGGCCTTGAGGAAGCCGTGTTCAATCAGTATAATTTTCATATGAATTTTCCCGACGACCTGCTGGACGGACTGAGTCCGGAAGGTCTGGCCGAAGCCATTGCAGCTTCCGCCCTGGAGTTGTACACAAAAAAGGAGGCAGAGCTCGGCGAGGAGAATTTCAGGCAACTGGAGCGCTATGTGATGCTCAACACGGTCGATACCCTCTGGAAGGATCACCTGCTGTCCATGGATCACCTCAAGGAAGGCATCGGACTCAGGGGATATGCCCAGCAGAATCCGCTGATCGTGTATAAAAAAGAGGGATTCGAGATGTTTCAGGAAATGATATCCCGAATTCAGGAGCAAACCATCTCCATCCTGTTTCGCATTCAGCCGGCCGAACCGGAGAAAATTGAGGAAATCCATAAACCCAAGGAGCAGAATCTGATTTTTTCAGGTTCCGGCGACGAGCCGCAGAAAAAAAAGCCGGTTCGAAGGGCCAATGAGAAAACAGGCCGGAACGACCCCTGCCCCTGCGGCAGCGGGAAAAAATATAAAAAATGCTGCGGCAAGTAAGCTGCGGCCCATAACAAAGGCGTTTGTCGCATGATAACAAAAAACCGTTGCTTCATTCATATCTGCAAGAAGGGATCCGGCTGAAATGGATCCATTGAACCCGGAAATTGAAGGCGGCATGGAAGAGGGCATTCAGGAAGATGTCAGGGAACCTTCGATGTTCAAGGTGCTTCTCCTGAATGACGACTACACCACAATGGAGTTTGTCGTCGAAGTCCTGATGCAGGTTTTCGCCAAATCGTTTGAAGCGGCAACGGAAATCATGTTGAATGTTCATCATAAGGGAGTCGGGGTTTGCGGGGTTTACCCCTTTGAAATCGCAGAAACCAAGGTCGATACCGTTCATTCCCTTGCAAAGGAACGGGGGTTTCCGCTGCGGTGCGCCCTGGAGGAAGTGTGAACCATGATCAGTAAGGAACTCAGTGAAACCCTCGGGTTTGC